>NZ_JBMDIW010000012.1:0-161070 GCF_057808875.1 Caulobacter sp. FG7 | reverse complement strand
CCTCCCCCTCTGGGGGAGGTGGCCCGGAGGGCCGGAGGGGGGACGTTTTCAGCTGTCGAGTTGGTTGGAAGTCGTCACCGACTTCCCCCTCCGTCGCTCCGCGACACCTCCCCCTTCAGGGGGAGGATCTTGTCGCTCGCCACACCCGCCAGCCCAGCAGCACCGCCAGGATCGCGCCGTACACCAGCGGCGGCCGGTGGTCGGCCTTCACCAGCAGGTAGTAGTGGGCCACGCCCAGCGGCACGATGACATAGATCAGCCAGTGCAGCCGGCTCCAGGCCGCCCGACCCATGCGGACGACCCAGCCGTTGGTCGAGGTCACCGCCAGCGGGACCAGCATCACGAACGCCGCCATCCCCAGGGTGATGAACGGCCGCTTGAGGATGTCCTTCCATAGCTGGCCGAAGTCGAAATAGAGGTCGACGCCGATGTAGCTGAGGAGGTGCAGCGACACGTAGGCGAAGGCGAACAGGCCGATGGTCCGCCGGAAACGCACCAGGCGCGGCTTCTTCAGGATCACGGCGGCGGGGGTGATGGCCAGGCCCACCAGCAGCAGTCGCAGGCCCCAGACGCCCAACTGGCGCACCAGGGTCTCGATCGGATTGACGCCGAGGTCGCCGGCGAAGGCGCGGAAGGCCAGCCAGGCCAGCGGCGCGGCGCAGGCCAGCCAGACGGCGGCGTAGACGAGGTTGTCGCGGGTCTTGGAGGGGCGCTGCGCTGGCCCCCTCCGGCCCTTCGGGCCACCTCCCCCAGAGGGGGAGGATCGGGTCGGCGCGGAAGATGCTCCCCCTCTGGGGGAGCTGTCGCGGAGCGACTGAGGGGGCCTGTTCATCAGTAGAACTTCTTCAGGTCCATGCCCCGGTACATGTCCGCCACCCACTCGCCATAGCCGTTGAAGGCCAGGGTGTCGCGCCGCCGGAACTCGCCGATGCGGCGCTCGGTGGCCTGCGACCAGCGAGGATGGTCCACGGCCGGATTGACGTTGGAATAGAAGCCGTACTCGCGCGGGGCCGACAGGTTCCAGGCCGTCGGCGGCTGGCGGTCGACAAGGCTGATCCGGGTGATCGACTTGATGCTCTTGAAGCCGTACTTCCACGGCACGACCAGTCGCAGCGGCGCGCCGTTCTGGTTGGGCAGGGTCTCGCCGTAGAGGCCCACGGCGACCAGGGTCAGAGGGTGGACGGCCTCGTCGATGCGCAGGCCCTCGCGATAGGGCCACTGCAGCACGTCCCACTTCTGGCCGGTCATTTCCGAGGGCCGCATCAGGGTCTCGAAGGCGACGAACTTGGCCTTGGAGGTCGGTTTGACCGCCGCGATCAGGTCCTTCAGCGGAAAGCCGACCCAGGGGATCACCATCGACCAGCCCTCGACGCAGCGCAGGCGGTAGATGCGCTCCTCCAGCTTGTTTCCCTTGATCAGGGCGTCGATGTCGAACGTCCTGGGCGCCTCGCAGGCGCCGTCGACGCGCACCGTCCAGGGGCGGGTCTTCAAGCGCCCGGCGTTTTCGGCGGGATCGCCCTTGTCGACGCCGAATTCGTAGAAGTTGTTGTAGCTGGTGATGTCGTCCTTCGGCGTCGGCTTCTCGGTGGTCGAGAAGCCCTTGGAGAACGCCAGAGGCGTGGCGCCGGCCGCTCCGCCCAGCCCCGCGAGACCCAGGCCCGCGACGCCGGTGATGAACTCGCGCCGACGCAGGTAGAGCCCCGGGTCGGTGACGTCGTTGTCGGTCAGGTCGGGGCGGTGGCGGATCAGCACGGGCGTGTCTCCGGTTTCAGTGTCGAAGATACGGAGCCGGACGCGGTTTGGTTATGTCCCGCCGTCGTTTTTTCTGCGCGGCCGGTCGGGGCGATCCTCGCGCGGCTTCTGGCGCGGGGCGTAGACCCGCCTCAGGCCCTCGGCCAGCACCTTGCGCTCCTCCGGCGGCAGGCTCTCGGCGAAGGCCGTCAGGCGGCCGTCGACCTTGGCGCGCACGCCGCTTTCCAGCGTCCGGGCGGCGGCCATGCGGCGGTCGGCCTGCGCCCGGTCGAAGCGACCGTCCAGCATGGCGTCGACCACGGCGCGGCGCTCGGCGCGAGCGGCCTGGGCGTCGGCGCGGTTCTCTAGCGCAGCCTCGCGCAGGCTGCGGCGCAGGGCCCTGCGGTGCTCGGGCGGCAGATCGCGGCCGGCGGTCCACAGCGGCGGGCGCTGGGCCAGGGCGGCGGCGATCGGGGCTTCGCGGCGAGCCTCCTGGCGCATCCAGGCCGCGCCGGCGATGCCGCCGACCAGGAAGAGGTTCAGCGCGCCGGACGCGACCAGGGCGATGATCAGAGTGCGGTTAGCGCTCATAGGTCGGTCGCCTCATCCAGGAGCTCGGGCAGGGCCTCGGCCGCCGTGTCGGGCTCTGGCTGGTCGTAGGCGGCGGCCAGGATGGCGTCGGCGCGGCGGTCCAGGCGCTCGCCCGCGCCCGAGGCGACGCCGACGGCGACACCGGCCACGGTGGCGACGGCCAGGCCCAGGCCCGCGGCCAGTCCCGCCCACCAGGCGCTCGCGGAACGACGCGGCTTCGGCGCGGCCTCCAGCAGCCGGCCCAGCAGGGCGGCGTCGACGCTCTGGGCGGGGGCCAGATCGAGCAGGCGGTCGAGGTCGGTCTCGGCGGCCAGCACCGCGCCCAGGCGGTGCGGATCGGCGGCCAGGGCCGCGCGAGCGGCCTCGCGCAGCGCCTGCGGCCAGCGGCCGATGTCGCCGCCGTGGGCGGCCGCCAGTTCGGCGAAGCGGTCGGGGGTCATGGTCGCGCGCCCTCCTTCAAGCTCATCTGACCGCCTCCATCAGGTCGGCCAGGGACGCGCGCAGGGCGCGCCGTCCGCGGCCCAGCAGGCCTTCCAGCGTCTCGACCGACACCCCCAGCAGGGCGGCGGCTTCCTTGTTGCCCAGGCCCTGGTGATGGCACAGCACGATCGCTTCGCGCTGGCGCTCGGGCAGGGCGGCCAGGGCCGCCTCGATGCGGCCGCCGATCTGGACGCCCAGCAGCGCGCCCTCGCCGGTCGGGCCTGCGTCGATCACCTCGGGGGGCTGCGCCATGCTCGTCTCCCGCCGTCGCCGCAGCCGGTCGCGACACAGGTTCAGCGCCACGCGGTGCAGCCAGGTGTCGAAGCGGGCCTGGCCGGGACGCCACGAGGGCGCCTGCTTCCAGGCCCGCAGGAAGGTCTCCTGGGCGACGTCCTGGGCCTCGTCCGGATCGGCGAGAAGGCGTCTCGCCAAGGCGAGAATGCGCGGCAGGCGGGCGTCCAGCAGCCGTCGCACGGCGGCCTGCTCGCCCCGTCCCACGCCTTCCAGCAACGCCAGGTCGGGGTCTTCCCCCTCGCTCGCCAAGCCTCACCTCGTCACGCCAAGCCCATGCCGGCCGTTACATCGCAGCCTTGGCCTTGCCGGCCGCGGCCTGTCGTTCGGCCGAGGTGAGCACGCCGTCGCCGTCGGCGTCCATCCGCTTGAAGCGCTTGGCGGCCATGGCCTCGAGCTCGGCGCGCGACAGGAAGCCGTCCTTGTCGGCGTCGAGGCGACCCCACAGGCGCTCGCCGCGCCCGGCTTTTGCGCCGTCGGCCTTCTTCTGGCGCATGGCCTCGAACTCGGTCCTGGACAGCTTGCCGTCCTTGTTGGCGTCCAGCTTGGCTAGCATCTGGCCCGCGCGCTGGCTCTGGAAGGCGGCCAGGGGCTCGCCGGCCGGCTTGGTCTGGGCCAGGGCCGGGACGGCGCAGGCGGCGATCGCGGTCGCGGCGACCAGGGTGGTGAACGTCTTCATCGAATGCTCCGGGTAGGATCCCTCGGGAGCTTCAACGGCGGCCGGCGAGGTTTCCGTCGCTGGGTGAGAGATCCTCCCCCTGAAGGGGGAGGTGTCGGCGAAGCCGACGGAGGGGGAAGTGGGCGGACCGTCGACGCCTCGAAAGCTGAGAACGGCCCCCCTCCGGCCCTTCGGGCCACCTCCCCCAGAGGGGGAGGATTTTGGATGCTCCCTCTCTGGGGGAGCTGTCGGCGAAGCCGACTGAGGGGGGTCAGTGCACCACATCCTCGAACGCCTTGCGCGCCTCGGCCTTGGCCTTGACCAGCTTGGCCTTCAGCGAGCGGAACTGGGTGACGTGGCCAGCGCGGGCCAGCAGGGCGCGGAAGGCCTTGGGCTCGCTTTCCGGGTCGTCGCCGTTCTCCAGCGCCACCTTGATCAGCTGCGAAAGATCCTGCTCCAGGCGCCAGGCCGACAGCGCCGAGGTCAGGGACGCCTTGTCGGCCAGGCCCGCCCCGATCAGCGCCGACAGCGCCTCGCCGGTGTTCTGGGCCAGCGGGCCGCCGTTCGGACCGTGGGCCAGCTGCAGGAACTGGGCGATGAACTCGATGTCGACGAGGCCGCCGGGGTCCAGCTTCAGGTCCCAGGGGCCCTTGCCGGGCCGCTCGCGCTCCATCAGGTCGCGCATCTCCAGCACGTCGGCGGCGGTCCTGGCCACGTCGCGGGGGCGGCGCAGGGCGGCTTCGATCGCGCCCTCGGCCCGGGCCTTGAACGCCGGCGAACTGGCCCAGATCACCCGGGCGCGAGTCAGGGCCAAGAGTTCCCAGGTCTCGCACTCGCGCTCGTAATAGTCCTCGAAGGCGGTGAAGCTGACCGCCACCGGCCCCTTGCTGCCCGAGGGGCGCAGCTTGAGATCGACCTCGTAGAGCGTGCCTTCGGCGGTGGGCGCCGACAGGGCCGAGGCGAGGCGCTGGGTGAAGCGGGCGTAGAAGACGTCGGCGCTCCAGCCCTTTACCTCGGATATCGCAGCGGGCTCGTCGGCCGCATATAGCGTCATCAGGTCGAGGTCGGACTTGGCGGTCATCTCGCGCGAGCCGGCCTTGCCCAGGGCGACCACGGCCACCTGGCCTGGGAAGGCGCCGCCCAGCCGCTCGACCTCGGCCAGGGCGGCCGGCGCCAGGCCGCCGACGATCAGGTCGCCGAGGTCGGCGAAGGCGGCGCCCACGTCGCGGGCGTCGGCCGTGCCGCTCATCACCCGCACCCCGATGCGGAAGGCCTGGTCACGGAACAGGCGCCGGGCCGCGTCCATCGACGGCTCGAACTCGCTGGGATCCCAGGGAACCTCCGAGGGCATCTCCATCGGACCGAAGAAGGCCGGGTCGAGCAGGGCGTCCAGCGCCGTTGGCCGGCGGGCCAGGGTGGCGGCCAGGCGCGGGGCGAAGGCCATGACCTGCACCACCAACTCAAACAGGCGAGGCTGGGCCAGGAACAGCGACTGGATCTGCACGCCCGAACTCAGCGAGGCGAAGAAGTCGGCGAAGCGGTTGAAGGCCGCGTCCGGCGCGCCCGTCGCATTGGCCGCGTCCAAGAGGCGCGGGGCCAGGCGCGTGAAGAGCTCGCGGCCGCGCTCGGTGCGGGTGGCGGCGATGTGGCCGTGGTGCCAGCCGCGAATGGTGGCGGCCACCCGCTCTGGGTTCGAAAAGCCCATGCGCTTGAGGGTGGCCAGGGTTTCCGGATCGTCCTCGACGCCGGTAAAGACCAGGCTGCCGAACCGTGAGGACAACTCCTCCTCGCCCTTGAACAAGGCGCCGTAGCGCTGGTTGACGCCCTTGAGCATCTTGCCGACGGCGGCGTCGAAGCTGCGCAGGTTGCCCTGGTTCCACAGGGCGGCGACCTTCTTCCGGTCGGTGTCGGACTCCGGCAGCTTGTGGGTCTGGTCGTCGGCGATCATCTGGGCCCGGTGCTCGAGGGCGCGCAGGTCGTGATAGGCGGCGGTCAGGTATTCGCAGTCCTCCGGCGTCACGTGGCCGGCGTCGCGCAGGGCGGCCAGGGCGTCCAGCGTGCGGGGGTTGCGCAGGTCCGGATGGCGGCCGCCCAGGATCAGCTGCTGGGTCTGGACGAAGAACTCGATCTCGCGGATGCCGCCCCGGCCAAGCTTGAGGTCGGCGCCCTTGGCCTCCAGCCGCTCGTCCACCTTGTAGGCGTGGATCTGGCGCTTGATCGAGTGGATGTCGGCGATGGCGGCGAAGTCGAGATTGCGCCGCCAGATGAAGGGTTGCAGTTCGGCCAGGAAGGCTTCGCCGCGGGCGATGTCGCCGGCCGCGATGCGGGCCTTGATGTGGGCGGCCCGCTCCCAGTTCTGGCCGACGCTCTCGTAGTAGTCGAGGGCCGCGTCGATCGGCATGGCCGGCGGGGTCGACGACGGGTCGGGCCGCAGGCGCAGGTCGATGCGGAAGACGTAGCCGTCGGCGGTGCGCTCGGCCAGCATCCGGCCCAGATGCTGGGTCAGGCGCACGGCCACGCCCTGCGGCTCGGTTCCCTCCGTCACTGGCAGGGTCTCGGGCGCGTAGAAGATCGAGAAGTCGATGTCGCTGGAATAGTTCAGCTCATAGGCGCCGTGCTTGCCCATGGCGATGCAGAACAGGCCGGGGATCGGGCCATCCTGGCCGTCTCCGACATGGGTGAGGGCGCCGCGCGCGACCTCCACCCGGGCGGCCTGGGCCAGGGCCGCGTGCAGGCTGGCGTCGGCGAAGCGGGTCAGGGCGCCGGTGACCGCGTCGAGATCCCAGACGCCGCCCAGGTCGCAGAGGGCGGTCAAGAGGTGCAGGTCGGCCTTCAGGTCTCGGAGCGTCTTGCGGGCGGTCTCGAAGTCGGGCTCGGCGGCGACGGCCTGGGCGGCCGCCAGGATTTCGGCCAGGCGCGCGTCCGGATCGCTGTCCAGGATGCCCGGCAGGCGCACCCCGTCGCGGCGGGCCAGGCTCGCCAGATAGGGGCTGGCGGCGAACACCGGGGCCAGGGCCGGCCAGGCGGCGTCGACGATGTTCATCCGCTCGCCCGCCCGCTTGGCGATCATCTCGTGGGCGCGCTCGGCGGCCTTAGGATCGACGACCGGACCGCAGGGCGCGAGGCGAGGGGCGAGCAGAAGAGTCATGGCGCGCACTCTTAACCGACCGGCGGCGTCCGCCAAGCATCGCTTGACGGCTTCATTTACGGGCGTAATCATCCAGGTCTGTAGAGCCAGCGGACAGCCATGAGCATCACCCACGCCGAAAGCCACGTCATGGAAGCGCTCTGGAGCCAGAGCCCCCTGACCGTCGAAGAGATCCTGGAGGCCGTCGCCGGCCCGCAGGGGTGGGGCGAGGCCACGGTCAAGACGCTGATCAACCGCCTGCTCAAGCGCAAGGCCATCGAGTCGCGCCGCATCGACGGCCGCGTCCGCTACGTGCCGATCGTCAGCCGCGCCGAGTACCTGCAAACCGAGAGCCAGGGCCTGCTGGACCGTCTGTTCGAAGGCCGCCTGACGCCGCTGGTCGCCCATTTCGCCAAGCACCGCTCGCTGTCGCCCGACGAGGTCAAGCAGCTGAAGCAGCTGATCGCGGAGCTGGACGATGCTGATTGAACTGCTGGCCATAACCCTGCTGCGGGCGCAGCTGGCCGCCGCGGTCGGCGTTCTAGTCGTGCTGGCCCTGCGCGTTCCGGTGCGCCGCCTGGTCGGCTCGGAAGCGGCCTACAAGCTGTGGCGCCTGGCCCCGGCCGCCGCCCTGGCCAGCGTCTTTCCCAGCCTGTCGGACGCCCTGGGCGCCGGCGCCGCCCAGCAGCCGCCCGAGCGCCTGCTGGCCGTGGGTTTCCTGATCGTCTGGCTGGCCGGCGTCGTCGGCCTGGCCGGCTTCATCGCCCTGGCCGAGCGGGCCTTCCGCAAGCGCGCCCGCGCCGGCCTGGAAGGCCCGGCGGTCATGGGCGTGTTCTGCCCGCGCCTGGTCATCCCGCGCGACTTCGCCCAGCGCTTCGACGCCGCCGAGCGTGAACTCGTCCTGGCCCACGAGCGCGCCCACAT
This sequence comes from Caulobacter sp. FG7, assembly GCF_057808875.1. NCBI lineage: Bacteria > Pseudomonadati > Pseudomonadota > Alphaproteobacteria > Caulobacterales > Caulobacteraceae > Caulobacter > Caulobacter sp. FG7. Next base: position 153,268 of record NZ_JBMDIW010000012.1, on the reverse strand, counting down.
GCGGCGCGGCGACCCGCGCGGCAACCTGATCATCACCGCCTGCCAGGCCCTGGGCTGGCTGAACCCCGTCGTCCATCTGGGGGCGTTCGTCGCCCGCCTGGACCAGGAGATCGCCTGCGACGGCGATGTCGTCGCCCTGCATCCCAAGGCCCGCAAGCGCTATGCCGAGACCCTGATGAAGGCCCACGCCTTCACCGCCGCCTCGCCGCTGGCCTGCGCCTTCGGCCGCCATCCGCTGGTGTCGCGGGTGCGGGTCATCGCCGGCCCGGGTCCGGTCTCGAACGAAGGCCTGACCGCCGCCGTCACCCTGGGCGCGCTGACCGTGATGATCGTCATGGGCGTCTGGACCCTGGCCCCGCGCGGCCCGGCCCCGCCCTCGACCCGCATCCCCGGCGCCAGCGCCCGCCTGTTCGTCGACGGCGTCACCCCGCCGCCGCTGAAGCGGGGCGTTGAGGCGCGGTAAGCTCGGTGCGTCCTTCGAGGCTCGCCTTTCGGCTCGCACCTCAGGATGAGGACGCTATTGCACTGAGATCCTCATCCTGAGGCGCCCGCGCAGCGGGCCTCGAAGGATGCAGGGCGTATCCGCTTGAACTTAAAAACTACACGTGTAATCTTTTCTTCGATCAGAGGGGAAGATCACCATGTCGTTCGTCCTGCCGGTTCCCGACGCCCATGTCGGCCGCAAGCGCGGCGTCGCTGTCGCCTGGCGCATCCTCGGCCTGGTGATGGTCGCCTCGCTGCTGGCGGCCCTGGCCTATGGGATCTTCGACTTCATCCGGTTCGAGCGGGCCATGGGGCCGCTGCCGCCGGCGAAAGGCGCGGCGCTGGAGCCGGCCCGCCGCCAGGCCGCACAGCGCTGGGCCGTGGTGCATCCCGCGCTGGTCGCCCGCCTCAAGCAGTCGCGTGAGCTGGAGTTCGGGGGCGTGTGGATGATGCGCACCGGCCGGGTCTGCGGCGTGGTCAACGGCAAGACCAGTTTCGGGGGCTTCACCGGCATGACCCGGTTCTACATCGATGGCGACACGCCGGTGTTTCCTTACGACGACAGGGGCCGCTTCCGTGAGACCTGGCATCAATGCGACCGCGACCGCTGGGCGGTGATCCGCGAAGGCTCGGACGAGACCGGCTTCTGCGCCACGAAGTTCGGCCAGACCCGCTGCCGGGTGGTGCGCCGCCAGGCGACGACGATGCCGAGGTAAGGGGGCGGCGACCTCGCCCTTCGACAAGCTCAGGGTGAGGTCGCATTAGCGCTAACGCCCGCCTTGGCCCTCATCCTGAGCCTGTCGAAGGACGAGGGTCACGCACGGAGGTAAGCCCCCCAAAAAAAGAAAACCCGCGCCGCCCTGGAAGGAGAGCGACGCGGGCTGCCTAGGCGCCGGGGGGAGGTAGGATCGCGCCTAGAAGTTGTAGCGGAGGCCGACCAGGAACTGGCGGCCGCTGTGGGTGTAGACGTTCAGTCGGTTGCTATCGCCGACGTACTGGTCGTTGAACTCGTCGGTCAGGTTCACGCCCTCGATCGACAGTTTCAGGTTGTCGCGGATGTTCCAGCTGGCTTGCATGTCGACGTTCAGGGTCTCGTTGGTGCCCTGGACGGTGTTGCCGTCGCTGCCGGGCACCTGGGTCAGGTAGCCGTCACGATAGGCCAGCGAGCCGCGCACGCTCCACTTGGGGGTCTCGTAGTAGAGGGTCAGGTTGGCGGCGTTCTTCGACAGGCCCACCAGGGTGGCGTTCACCGTCGGGGCGCCCGGCGTCGTCGAGGTCAGGTACTCGATCTTGGAGTCGACATAGGTGTAGTTGGCCACCACGCCGAAGTTGCTCCAGAAGCCCGGCAGGAAGGTGAAGGGCTGCTGGACGTTGATCTCGAAGCCCTTCAGGTCGCCGCCGTCGCTGTTGACCGGCTGGGTCACCTGGAACACCTGGTCGGTGGTCGCGCCGGTGCCGGTCAGCAACGAGTCCGGCAGGCCCAGGGTGTTGTAGACGGCCTCGCGGCGCAGGGTGGCCACGAAGGTGTCGATGCGCTTGTAGAAGACGCCCAGGGCGATCATCGCGCCCTTCTCGCGGTACCATTCCAGCGAGAAGTCGAGATTGTCCGACTTCGTCGGCGTCAGGTACGGGTTGCCCGAGCTGTAGGTGCGATTGGCGCCTTGCACGGCCACGTCGCCGCCGGGCGACAGCGAGCCGATGCCCGGACGGGCGATGGTCTGGGCGGCGCTGACGCGGGCCACGACGGTGTCGGATAGGTCGGCGGCCAGGTTGAACGACGGCAGGGTCAGGTTGTAGTCGCGGGCGACGTCGACCCGCTGGATCGCGCCGGCCACGGCGGCGTAGCCGGCCGACTCCTGCTTGGTGTGCACCCGGCGCACCCCGGCGTCGCCGCGGAACGGCAGGCCAAACGCGTCGAACTTGAACTCGGCCTGGACGTAGGCGCCGTAGTCCTGCTCCTCGACCGCGCCGTACTGGCCGCGGGCGCTGGAGTTGTTGGTGTCGGTCAGGGCGTAGATGCCGCTGTTGCTGTAGATGCCCAGCAGCGCCGCGTACTTGTCGATGTCGGGGATCAGCCAGGAGGTGAAGTTGCCCTCCGGCAGGCTCATGCCGCTGCCAAAGCCGGTGAACACCTTCGACACCGAGGCCAGCTGGGCCGGGGTCAGGGTCTGGACCACGGTCTCGCTGGTCCGGTACTGGCCGTAGCTGTCGTACTCGAACTTGCGCCAGTCCAGGCCCGCCTTGAGACGCAGGTTGTCGTTCAGGTCCCACTCGCCATAGACCTTGGCGGTCGAGAACTGGTTCTCGACGAACTGCGGGCGGATGCGCACCTCGGAGGTGCCGTTGGTCGAGGCCCAGTTGGCCGGATCGGTCGGGTCGAAGCCCAGCAGGATCTGCGGCGCGCGGCCCTTGCGGAAGTCGTACTGGTAGTTGGCGCTGTTGGCCCGGTCGAAGGTGACGATGGTCGAGACCGGCTGGGTGAAGGTCGAGTCCGAATAGCCGGCCAGCATCCCGACCCGCACATTGGCGCTGAAGTCGTGCGTGCCCGACAGGGTGAACTGCTTGAACTCGGTGTTCAGCTCGTCATAGGCCGCCTGGGTGCGCAGATCGACATTGTCCATCCGGGCCGCGACCAGATTGCCGTTCTCGACGACGCCGTCGCGGATGATGGTCTGCGGCTTGCCGGTGTTGGCGCGCGACAGGCCGATGGCCTGCAGCTGGGCTTCCTTCCGCGTGCCGGCCAGATAGGCGTAGAGGGCGTCCAGCGTGACCTGGGTGTCGGAATTGGGCTTGTATTGCAGCGAGCCGGCGATCCCCAGGCGCTTGGACTCGATGTCGTAGCTGACATAGCCCGGGATGCGCGGGGCGAAGAGGCTGCTGCTGTTGATCTGGGCGATGGTGTAGCCCGGCAGGGTCGAGGCGCTGTTGAAGCCGCCGTTGCTGGCGCCGGTGGCCCAGCGGGTGATGTTGGCGCCCTCTTCCTTCAGGTGGCGCTCCTCGTAGGCCACCGACAGCAGGGCGCCGACCTTGCCGTCGAAGAACACGTTGCTGGCCAGCACCGAGACGCGCGGCGTCGTCTTTTCCGACAGGTCGTTGTAGCTGGCGCCGGCCGACAGCACGAGCTGGGGCTTGCCGCTGTCGAAGGCCTTGGCGGTGGTCAGGTCGACCGTGGCGCCCAGCGAGCCTTCCTCGACGTCGGCCGAGGCGGTCTTGCGCACGGCGATGCTGTTGAAGAGATCCGAGGCGAAGACGTTGAAGTCGAAGCCACGGCCGCGGTTGGTGCCGCCGCTGTTGGCCGTGCCGCCGGTAGTGGAGATCGCCTCCATGCCGTTGATGCGGACGCGGGTGTATTCCGAGCCCAGGCCGCGCACGGTGATCTGCCGGCCCTCGCCGTTGATACGCGAGATCGACACACCCGGGATGCGCTGCAGCGACTCGGCCAGGTTCAGGTCGGGGAACTGGGCGATGTCCTCGGCCTTGATGGCGTCGACCACGCCGCTTTCGTTGCGCTTGAGGTTGATGGCGCTCTGCAGGCTGGCGCGGAAGCCGGTGACGACGATGGCCTCGACCTCGTCGGAAGCGGGTTCGGCCGCCGGCGGCTGGGCCTCCTGGGCCATGGCGGCGCCGGCGGCGAGAATGGTGAAGGCCGAAGCGCTGGCGCCGAGCACGGCGCGCAGGCGCGGATTCCTGTTGGACGTCATCTGTCCCTCCCGATGCCCGTCTGCGCGGGCCGCTTTTGGAAGCCGGCTGAGCCTGCTTCTTCGTTGCCTGAACCATAGGGACGGGTTCGATCAGAGGGCCAATCCCAATCGGGTATGGACCTATGCGTGATGTGCACCGATCCACAGGTTTCCGCAGCGGCGCCTGCCGTCTCGCGCGCGGGCGATCCTTTGACAGCCTTGGGTTTCGATGCGTACCGCGGTTCGATCCATGTCGCCCGTGGATCGGTCCATAGGCGATTTGACTTAGACCTGGGCCCCGACGCCGCTTAGCGTCCTCCCAAAGCGCCGACGACAGAGCGGCGCCCCAGGGAGAGCGTCAATGACCGACACCACCAGGCGTACCCGCGTGCGCTGGCTGATCATCGCGACGCTCTTCATCATCACGACGATCAACTATGCCGACCGCGCCACCTTCTCGATCGCCGGCCAGTCGGCGTCGAAGGAACTGGGCCTGGATCCGGTGGCCATGGGCTACATCATGTCGGCCTTCGCCTGGGCCTATGTGCTGGGCCAGATCCCCGGCGGGGCGCTGCTCGACCGCTTCGGCTCCAAGAAGATCTACACCGCCGCCCTGGTGCTGTGGTCCAGCTTCACCCTGCTGCAGGGCTTCTCGGGCGTGTTCACGGGGCTGGCGGCGGCCGTCGCCCTGTTCTTCATGCGCTTTCTGGTGGGTCTGGCCGAGGCGCCGTCGTTCCCGGCCAACGCCCGCATCGTGGCCGCCTGGTTCCCGGGCTCTGAGCGGGGCACGGCCTCGGCGATCTTCAACTCGGCCCAATACTTCTCGCTGGTCGCTTTTGCGCCGCTGATGGGCTGGCTGGCCCACGACTTCGGCTGGCGGTCGGTGTTCTTCGTCATGGGCGCGATCGGCATCGTCGCGGCCTTCTTCTTCGTCAAGCTGATCCACAGCCCGGTCGAGCACCCCAAGATCAGCAAGGCCGAGTTCGACTATATCGAGGCCGGCGGCGGCCTGGTGCGGATGGAGGACAAGACCGCTAACGCGGGCGCGGCCTTCACCTGGGCCAACGTCAAGCAGGTGCTGACCAGCCGCATGCTGCTGGGCGTCTATATCGGCCAGTATTGCATCAACGTGCTGACCTACTTCTTCGTCACCTGGTTCCCGATCTACCTGGTCAAGGCGCGGGGGCTGTCGATCCTGCAGGCCGGCTTCACCGCCGCCCTGCCGGCCCTGTGCGGCTTCGCTGGCGGCCTGCTGGGCGGGATGATCTCCGACCACCTGCTCAAGAAGACCGGCAATCTCGACATCGCCCGCAAGACGCCGCTGCTCTTGGGCATGATCCTGGCCACCTGCATCGTCATCTGCAACTACGTCGAGCAGGAGTGGCTGGTCATCGTGATCATGGCCGCGGCCTTCTTCGGCAAGGGCGTGGCGTCGCTGGGCTGGGCGGTGGTGTCGGACACCTCGCCCAAGGAGATGGCCGGGGTGACCGGCGGCGTCTTCAACACCTTCGGCAACACGGCCGGCATCGTGACCCCGATCGTCATCGGCTACATCGTCCAGGCCACCGGCTCGTTCGACGGGGCGTTGATCTTCGTCGGCGCCCACTGCCTGATCGCCGTGCTGGCCTACTTCCTGATCGTCGGGAAGATCCAACGCCTGCAGCTGAAGGCGGCCTGATGCTCTCTCGACGCCATGTCCTGGCCGGCGCCTCGGCCCTGGTTCTCGCTGGTCAGGGCCGCGCGGCGAGCGCTGCGCCCGCCGCCCTGACCGTCACGACGCCGATGGCCGCGCCCGAATGGGCCTTGCTGCAGCGCGAGCTGCTGAAGGCCAACGAGGCGGCCTGCGAGGCCTTCTTCGCCCGCTATTTCGACGATCGCGGCTACCTCCTGGCCTTCGAGCGCTGGGGCGCCAACGACGGTCCCGACGACGCCATCGAGAACGTCAACGACTGGCCCACCCTGCACGCCCTGGGCGCCGGCGACCGCGTGCTCGAGCTGGCCCAGAAGGCCTTCGAGGGCAATGTGCGCCAGTATACGGCGGCTAGGACCAAGGACGTGCCGTTCGCCCGCGAGGGCATGTATTTCCGCGAGTTCCCGGTGATGAGCGACTGGCAGCACCTGTCCGAGGGGCTGTCGGTGTTCAACCTGCTGGGGCTGTCGGCGCCCAACGATCCGCGCTTTCGCGAGCGGGCGAAAAGGTTCTCGGGCTTCTACACCGGCGAGGATCCGACCACGCCGAACTATGACGCCAAGCTCAACATCATCCGCAGCATGATCACCGGCAGCCGGGGTCCGATGCTGCGCAAGGCCACGCCCCTGGACTGGGCCGGCGATCCCTTCGACGTCACCCACTTTTTCATGGAGCACGGCGAGCGCTCGTACGAGGAGACCCTGCGCCACTACGACGAGTACGGCGACGTGGTCGGCGACAGTCCGCTGAACCTGCAGGCCACCAGCCTGGTGATGAACGCCTACATGCTGGACCACGAGGCCAAGTACCGCGACTGGATCCTGAAATACGTCGACGGCTGGATCGAGCGGGCGCGGGCCAACGGCGACGTGATCCCCAGCAAGGTCGGGCTCGACGGCCAGGTTCCCAAGGGCCGGTGGTGGAGCGGAACCTATGGCTGGGGCTTCTCGCCGGTGGCCCCGCACACCGGCCAGCGCGAGGACCGCAACCGCGTGCCGCGCGCGGTGGTCGGCTTCATGAACGCCTACCTGCTGACCGGCGACGACAAGTATCTCGACGTCTGGCGGCGCCAGAACGACGTCATCAACGCCCAGAAGAAGGTCGAGGACGGCAAGGTCTCGACCCCGCGCATGTACGGCTCCAAGGGCTGGTACAGCTTTGCGCCCGGCGAATACCAGCTGAACGGGCTGGAGATCTGGTACCTGTCGATGAAGGCGTCCGATCGCGAACGCGCGGCGGCCCATCCCTGGCTCGATTGGCTGGATGGCAAGGACCCCTCCTATCCTGCCAAGGCGCTGCGCGGCGACCTGGAGCGGGTGCGCGCCCGCGCCCAGGCCCAGCGCGAGGATACGTCGACCCCCGACACGCGCCTGGCCGACGCCGCGCTCGACATCAATCCGGCCAGCGTCACCGCCCTGATCCAGCTGATGGAGGGCGGAATCCACATCGCCCGGCCGCCGTGGTCGAAGTCCTCGCCCTCGCAGGGCGGCGCGCTGCACTATGCGCGCCTGCGCTACTTCGATCCCGAGCGCCGCCGGGCCGGCGTTCCGCAGGACGTGGCGGCCCTGGTCGAGCGTCTGACCGACGACGAGACGGTGGTCAGCCTGGTCAATCTCAGCCCCGTGGCCCCGCGCACGGTGACGATCCAGGGCGGCGCCTATGGCGAGCACCAGATCCAGAGCGCCGCGCTGGGCGAGGGCGCCGCCCAGGCGGTCGACGCCTCGGCCTTCACCCTGCGCCTGGCGCCGGGCGCGGGCGCGCGCCTGACCTTGAAGATGAAGCGCCACGTCAACCAGCCGACGCTGAGCTTTCCCTGGGACAGGGCGGTCTGAGACGGCGAAACCTCGCCCTTCGACAAGCTCAGGGTGAGGTTTCGACTGTGCGGCCGTTGAATTGGTCCTCATCCTGAGCTCGCCGAAGGACGAGGACCCGCACGAGAAGATGGAGGGACCGATGGTTCGTGTAGCGTCCGCCGCGATCGTCGCGGCCCTGCTGGCCTCGCCGGCCCTGGCTCAGGACCCCAAGCCTATCGCCGCGGTGGCCGCGGGCGGGCCGGCCCAGGGCGCGGCGGCGACCGAACTGCTGCTGGTCGACCGCGACGCCGACGACGGCGCCAAGGGTTCGCTGCGCTGGGCGGTCGAGACCAGCAACGCCGAGCCGGGTCGCTACCGCATCGAGATCGCCGCCCCGGCCATCGTGCTGAAGTCGGCCCTGCCGCCGATCAGGGGGCCTGTGGCCATCGAGGGTCAGGCCTTCGCCCGCAGCGGCGGCCATAACGTGGTCGACGGCTCGGGCTATCTGCCGCGTGACCTGAAGTCCTGCCCCGGCATGGTCCAGGGCCAGTACGGCACCAATGTCCGCACCGCCAGTAATCCGGGCTTTGCCTTGGTCGACACCAAGGGCGTCAGCCTGCGCGGACTGGAGATCCGGGGCTTCTGCATCGGGGTGCTGGTCCTGCGAACCTCCAACGCGGTGATCGCCGACAATCGCATCGTGCGGAATATCGGCGGCGCGGGCGTGATGCTCAGCGGCGACGACGGCAAGGGCGGCTCGACCTCGCACACCACGCTCGACAACAAGGTGCTGCGCAACGCCTTCGTCGAGAACGGCGACGGCCTGGAGCTGACGCGCGGCGCGGCCTTCAACCTGATCGCCGACAACAGTTTCGACGGCGGCAGCGACAACCTGGAGCCCTCGCAGGGCATCGAGATCCTGTGGGGCAACGACAACGCCGTCGTGGGCAACCGTTTCGCCAACTATTCCGACGGGCTGCAGCTGAACTGGGGCGCGCGCAACTACATCGGCGCCAACGTCTTTACGGGCAACGCCTTCGGGATCAGCGTCAGCGGCGCCGACAACATGATCTCCGGCAACGAGATCCGCGGCAACGGAATCGGCATCGCCGTGCGGCCCGAGGCCAAGGTCGCCGCCAACCGCATCAGCCGCAACGCGATCTCCGGCAACGGCAAGCCGATCAGGCTGTGCTCGGCCGGCGGCTCGTGCGATCCGGCCATGGCGCGCGGCGGCATCGTGATCGGCCCGCCGGGGCTGGAGCACGCCAGCTTCGTCGGTTCGCGCGGCATGGGCGTGGTGTTCGACAAGGCCGGCGCGGCGCAGGTCTGCACGGCGCCGAACACGCCCGACAAGTGCCATGCGACGCCGCAGTTCGGGCTCCTGCCGCCGAGGGTGATTTCGGCTCGCGCGGTGGGCGGCAAGACCGCCGTGAAGGGCGAGGCCGGGGCTCCGGCGGGCGGGGTGGTGTTCGTCGAACTGTTCGCCAGCCCCAGGGGCGGAACCGAGGGCGAGCGCTATCTGGGTACGGTGCAGGCGGTCGCCGACAGCCAGGGTAGGGCGGCGTTCGAGGGGCAGGTCGACGGCGCCGCGCCCGGCTCGGCGATCACCGCGACGACGACCATGGCGGCCGGGGCGACCTCGGCGTTCTCGGCGGCGGTGGCGTTGGGCCGGTAGGGTCGGGGAAGACCCCCCTCAGTCGCTCCGCGACAGCTCCCCCAGAGGGGGAGCATCTTCCTGGCGGGACGTCGACCAAGATCCTCCCCCTCTGGGGGAGGTGGCCCGGAGGGGGGACGTTTTCAGCTTTCGAGGCGGTGGAAGCTAAGCATCCACTTCCCCCTCCGTCGGCTTCGCCGACACCTCCCCCTTCAGGGGGAGGATCTTGGCGCCTCAAGTCCCTTCCTTCATGAACGGCGCGACGGCGAAAATCTCCCGCTCCTCCCGCCGTGGATCGTCCACCATCGCCGAGGTCTCGTTGACCACCAGGGTCGGCCGCCGGGGCAGGGTGTATGGCTCCCAGGCCGGGATCGCCGCGCAGTTGGGATCGCCGGTGCGGGCGAAGGCCGCGAAGGCCGCACTCAGCTGGTCGCGCACCTTCGTCGCCGCCGGTCCGGTACCGGTCATCGAGCCCTTAGCGGCCAGCGTGCCGAAGGTCAGCGCGATGTCGTAGCTGTGGTAGGCGCCCATCCGGGGATCGGTCTGGGCGCCGAAGTCGAGCTGGTACATCCAGGCCGGGGCGCCGATGCGGGCCCGCTGCTCGGCCTGGATCAGGTGGCCGGGCCACGAGCGCCCGGCCGTGGTGATGGCGAAGAAGAGGTCCGACGGGCTGGCCTGCGGATAGAGCGCCCGATAGCGGCCGACCAGGTATTCGGGCGACATGTCGAGCACCAGCTCGTTCTCCAGCTTGCCGGGCAGCTCGTCCCAGGTCAGGGCGAAGTTCTTGGGATCACCGCCCAGGAAGGCCTTGGTCTCGTCGTGGGTGTTGCCGATGACCATGGGAATATGCCCGCTCTCGCGCGGGGCGTCGGGATAGAACGGGTGGCGCGGCAGCACCCCGTGGTCCACGACCGACCAGAAGACGATGCCGCCCTTGCGCTCCAGCGGGTCGCGCATCTTCAGCGCCTCGACCAGCTGGGCGGCGGGCAGGGTCTTCAGCCTGTCGGTCTCGCCGGGTTTCAGACCCAGCCTGTCCATGAAGGCGCGGGCGCGGAGGGTGGCGTGGATCGGTCCCATGGCGGTGACGTGCTGGCCGCTCATGGTCGCGACCTTGTGGTAGAGGCCCGCTGCGCGCGGCATGGCCATCAGGGTCACGCACTTGGCCCCGCCGCCCGACTGACCGAAGGTCATGACGTTTCCCGGATCGCCGCCGAAGGCTCCGATGTTGTCGCGCACCCACTGCAGGGCCAGGATAAGGTCGAGATTGCCGACATTGCCGCTGTCGGCCAGCTCCGCCCCGCCCAGGCGGGCGAGATAGCTGTAGCCGAAGGCGTTGAGGCGGTGGTTCACCGTCACCACCACCACGTCGTAGGTTTTGGCCAGCCAGGTCCCGTCATAGAGCGGGCTCGACCCCGAGCCGTTCGCATGGGCGCCGCCATGCACATAGAACATCACCGGCCGCTTGCGCCCATCGGCCAGACCGGGGGTCCAGACGTTGAGGAAGAGGCAGTCCTCGGATGTCGCCTCGTCGGTCTTCAGCTGCGGCGAGGCCGGGCCATAGGCCAGGGCGTCGGCGATCCCCTTCCAGGGCTGGGCGGCTTCCGCCGGCTGGAAGCGGCGCGATGAGGTGTCGCCGCCGTAGCGCATGCCCTTGAAGACCTTGATCCCGTCGATCTCGGCGCCGCGCACCCGCCCCGCCGTGGTGGTCGCCACCGGGGCGGCCCGTCCGGCGGCGTTGACCTTCAAAGGCGCGGCGAGCGCGACGGCTCCGGCCAGCACGGCGCGGCGATCGAGGGTCATGGTCTTCTCCCGTCTTTTATCGTTGGGCCGCGCCGGCCGACGGGAGGCGAGGGCGCGTCAGCGCTCGCCCGGATCCGCCGGCGAGGCCTCGGCCAGGCAAAGGTCGATGAAGGTCTGCAGGATCGGGCTCTCGTTGTCCTTGCGCCAGGCCATGTAGAGCTCGACCGGCCGGTCGGGCGTGGTCTCGACGGGGCGGAACTGCACGTCGTCGAAGTGCAGGCTCATGGCCGACTCCGGCACGATCGCCGCGCCGAGGCCCGCATGCACGAGGGCCAGCATCGAGTGGATCTGGGTGACGTGCTGCACGTAGTTCGGGGCCACGCCGTGGGCGTCGAACAGGGTGGTCAGCATGTTGTAGAAATAGCCCGCGCCCTCGGGCGAATACATGATCAGCGGGCCCGCGTCGAAGTCGGCCAGGGTCAGGCTGGCCTTGACCAGGCGCGGGTCGCCGTTGGGCAGGGCGGCCACCAGCGGTTCGGACAGCACCCGGGCGGTGGCGAACTCGGCGCGGTCCATCGGCGGGCGCACCAGGCCGATGTCGATGCGGCCGGTCAGCAGGGCCTCGACCTGCTCGCGGGTGACCATCTCGCGCAGGGTCAGGTCGGCGTTGGGCAGGCGGGCGTTGGACAGGATCACCAGACGCGGCAGGAAGCTGTAGCCGGAGACGGCGGTGAAGCCGATGGCGATCTGGCCGGCGTCGCCGCTGGCGATGCGGCGGGTGGCCAGGGCCGCGCTCTCGGCCAGGCGCAGGATGCGGCGGGCCTCCAGCAGGAAGGCGCGGCCGGCGGGGGTGAGGCGCACCGAGCGGCTGGTGCGGTCGAGCAGGGTGACGCCGAGGATGCGCTCGAGCAGTTGAACCTGCCGGCTCAGCGGCGGCTGGGTCATGTTCAGCCGCTGGGCGGCGCGGCCGAAATGCAGCTCCTCGGCGGTGGCGACGAAGCAGCGAAGCTGGCTGAGTTCGAACATCGGAAAGCGCCCGTCGACAACACCCTGGAGTCGCGAGGCTAGACGTTCGTTCGGCCCTATCGCCAGGGCCTTCTTTCCGGGCAGGGTCGAGAGCGCGGTCATCAAGGGGGCGGCGGGGGTCAGGCGCATCGACCCCGTCATCCTCAGCCCTGGACGCGGGCGATCAGGCCCTGAAGCTCGGAGAATTCGGCCGGCGTCAGGTCGGTCAGCGGCTGGCGCACGGGCCCAGCGTCGCGGCCGACGGCTTTCATGCCGGCCTTCACGATCGAGACGGCGTAGCCCTTACCCTTGTTGCGCAGGGCGATGTAGGGCAGCACGAAGTCGCGCAGGCCGGTCATCACCGTCTCGCGGTCGCGGGCGCGCACGGCCTTGTAGAAGCCCAAGGCCCACTGCGGCAGGAAGTTGAAGATCGCCGACGAGTAGGTCGTCACGCCCATTTCCAGATAGGGCAGGGCGAAGGTCTCGGCCGTCGGCAGGCCGCCGATATAGGTCAGGCGGTCGCCCATGCGGGCATAGACCCGCATCATCAGCTCCAGGTCGCCGACCCCGTCCTTGAAGCCGACGAGGTTGGGATTGCGGTCGCACAGCTTCTCGAGGGTGTCCTCGTTGATGATGGCGTTGTCGCGGTTGTAGACGATGACGCCCAGGCTGGTGGCCTTGCAGACCGACTCGATGTGGGCGAGCAGGCCTTCCTGGGTGGCGTTGGTCAGGTAGGGCGGCAGCAGCAGCAGGCCGTCGGCCCCGGCCGCCTCGGCGTCGCGCGCCAGGTCCGTGGCGATGGCCGTGCCGTAGCCGCAGCCGGCGATGACCGGGATCTTGCCGGCCGTCTCGGCGACCGCCGCGCGCACCACCTTGCCCACCTCGTCGGGACGCAGCGAGAAGAACTCGCCGGTGCCGCCGGCGGCGAACAGGCCGGCCAGCTCGTGGTCCAGCATCCAGGCGCAGTGCTGGCGATAGGGCGCTTCCAGAAACTGGTGCTGGGCGTCGAAATGGGTGACGGGGAACGACAGCAGGCCGCCGCCGAGCTGGCGGGCCACGTCCGTCGGCGACATCTGGCTCATGAAGTCCTCTCCGAGCGACGGCCTGCTCCCGAACGCCGGGAGGCCGTTTCTTGAGGCTGACGGTAGAGAGCCGCTCCGCCGGGGTCTAAGCCAAAGGCGCTATCGACCGATACCGGAATTGGCTCGATGGCCGGACGCTGAAAACCGTTCCCCGAACCCCGCCTGCGCGGTGAATTCCACCTTCGGGCGTGCCTGTGGGTTTGAACTCGCGGATAGAGTTGCCCGCAAGTATCGTTCGACGTTCATCTTTGCAGTCAGGTTGTCGAAACCATCGTTTTCCCGTTTCGGGAAGTAATGCGGCCTTTGGTCGCGGCGACACCCTCTGGAACTGCTGCTCAATCAGCCATACGGCCTCGCTTGTAGGTCCATACGCGTAACAGATAGCATCGGCCGTCCGCGCTCGTTGGAAAGCTTGACTATAGAGTGGAAGGTTCTTCGGCGATGACAGCAGTGCAGCCATGGCCGTCGTCCGAGGGCCAAGACTCGCGAGTGCTGGCATGACGAACGGGGGTTCGCCGAAGTCGTTCGTCGAGCGAGCGATGCTGCGCGTGGGCGTCGTCCTGCTGATCGCCGCCTTCGTGGCCGTCGCCGTCGTGGCGATCGTCATGCCGCTCAGCTTCAAGGACCAGGCCCTGTTCGCGGGCGCCACCATCGTCGGCGTGGTCGTCGCAAACCGCCTGTCGCAGTCCAAGCACCTGACCATCGCCCTGTGCGTGGTCTCGGTGATCGTCAGCACGCGCTATCTGTGGTGGCGCACGACCGAGACCCTGCATTTCCGCAACGCCGCCGAGGCGTTCTTCGGCACGGGCCTTTACCTGGCCGAGATCTACGCCTGGCTGATCCTGCTCTTGGGCTATCTGCAGACCGCCTGGCCGTTGCAGCGCCCGGTGCGGCCGCTGGAGGGCGCGCCGCCCAGCTGGCCGACGGTCGACGTCTACATCCCGACCTACAACGAGAGCCTGGAGATCGTGCAGGACACGGTGCTGGCCGCGCTGGGGATGGACTACCCTCGCGACCGCTTCAAGGTGTACCTGCTGGACGACGGCCGCCGCCCCGAATTCAAGGAATTCGCCGAGCGCGCCGGCGCGATCTACATGACCCGCCCCGACAACTTCGGGGCCAAGGCCGGCAACCTCAATCACGCCCTGGAGCAGACCGACGCCGAGCTGGTCTGCATCTTCGACTGCGACCACATCCCCACGCGCGCCTTCCTGCAGATGACGCTGGGCTGGTTCCAGGAGGACCAGCGCCTGGCCCTGCTGCAGACGCCGCACCACTTCTACTCGCCCGATCCGGTGCAGCGGAACATCCAGACGGTGAAGGACATCCCCGGCGAGGGCGACCTTTTCTACGGCGTCGTCCAGCCGGGCAACGACCTGTGGAACGCGGCCTTCTTCTGCGGCTCCTGCGCGGTGATCCGCCGCTCGGCCCTGGAGGAGACCCACGGCTTCGCCCACGAGACCGTCACCGAGGACGCCCACACCGCGCTGAAGCTGCAGCGCAAGGGCTGGAACACCGCCTTCCTCGAGATCCGCCTGTCGGCCGGCCTGGCGACCGAGCGCCTGGCCCTGCACATCGGCCAGCGCATCCGCTGGGCGCGCGGCATGACCCAGATCTTCCGGGTCGACAATCCGCTGCTGGGCAAGGGTCTGACCATGGCCCAGCGGCTTTGTTACCTGAACGCGATGCTGCACTTCCAATTCCCGCTGCCGCGCATCGTGTTCCTGACCTCGCCGCTGGCCTTCCTGCTGCTGGGCTTCAACATCATCAGCGCCTCGGCGCCGGTGATCCTGGTCTACGCCCTGCCGCACCTGGTGCACTCGATCGTCACCAACAACCGCATGCAGGGCGAGGAACGCATGGCGTTCTGGGGCGAGATCTACGAGACCCTGCTGGCCTTCCACCTGGTGGCCCCGACGATCGTCACCCTGTTCGCGCCCAAGCGCGGCAAGTTCAACGTCACCGACAAGGGCGGCCGGCTGGAGAAGGGCTATTTCGACTGGTCGCTGATGTGGCCGCACGTGGTGGTCGCGGGCCTGCTGATCGCCGGCCTGTGCTGGGGCGTGTGGAAGCTGGTGACCGCCGAGCCCGACATCGTGCTGGTCGGCACCCTGGTGCTCAACACCTTCTGGACGCTGTTCAGCCTGCTGGTGCTGCTGACGGCCATAGCCGTCGGCCGCGAGACCCGCCAGGTGCGCCAGCATGTCCGCATCGAGGCCCTGCTGCCCGCCCGCCTGCGCCTGACCAACGGCGAGGTGCTGGACGTGGAGACCCGCGAGGTCTCGATGGGCGGCCTTTCGGCGATCGTTCCCGACGGCTTCTGGGGGAACGACCGCCACATCGACACGGTTGAATTCCTGCAGGACGAGCGCGCCCGCCAGTTCAAGGCGCGCGCCGTCATGTTCGACAAGGGGGTCTTGAGAGTGCAGTTCCTGCCGCTCGGCTTTGCCGAACGCCGCGACCTGGTGCGCAACGTCGTGGGCCGGGCCGACGCCTGGCAGCCCAACGCCCACTGGGCGCCGGTGCGGCCGCTGGCCGCCCTGGCCGGCCTTGTGCGGGCCAGCGCCAGCATCCTGTTCTGGTGGCGGGCGGCCAAGCCCGCGGCCCTGACGCCGCGCTCGCGCGCCAGCGGGCCCGACAGCGGCGCGGCCGTGATCCTGGCCGGCGCCCTGCTGGCCGGCGCCCTGGGCTGGAGCGGCCAGGCCAAGGCCCAGGCCCTGCCGGCCGAGGTCGCCGCCCCCGCGCCGGCCGGCTCAACCCGCGTGCTGACCCTGAAGGACCTGGGTTTCGGCCAGCCGGTGCGCCTGCAAGGCGTGCAGGGCGAGGCCGGCGTCGATTTCGCCCTGCGCCGCGACGAGGTGGTCACGGCCGCGCGCCTGGTGGTCAACGGCGCCTATTCGCCGTCGCTGCTGGGCGACCTGTCGCAACTGGCCGTCACCCTCAACGGCGAGCCGGCCGGAACGGTGATGCTGACCCCCGACCGCGCGGCCGGAACGGAGTGGTCGATCCCGATCGACCCGGCCCTGTTCCTGCGCGACAACAACCTCAATCTCCGCTTCATCGGCCACTACACCCGCGCCTGCGAGGACCCGCAGCATTCGTCGCTGTGGATGAACGTCTCCAACCAGCGCTCGCGCCTGGAGCTGACCGTCTCGCGCCTGGCGGGCCAGCCGGACCTGTCGCAACTGCCCGGGCCATTCTTCGACAAGGGCGGCGGCAAGCTCGTCCTGCCGTTCGTGTTCGCCGAGATCCCGTCCGACGCCGTGCTGCGCGGGGCGGGGGCGGCGGCCTCGTACTTCGGCATGCGGGCCAGCTATCGCGGCTTTGCCTTCCCGACCTTGATCGGCGCCCTGCCGCAGGGCGAGGGCGTGGTGTTCGGCCAGTCGGGCCAGACGATCGGCGGCCTCGTGCTGCCGCAGGTCAACGGTCCCACCCTGGCGGTGGTCGCCAACCCGCAGGCGCCCGATCATCGGCTGCTGCTGGTGGTCGGCCGCGACACCTCCGAGATCCGCCGCGCGGCCCTGGCGCTCAGCATATCGCAGGGCGGCCTCAGCGGCGCCATGGCCCAGGTCGACACCGCCCTGATCGCCCCGCGCGCGCCCTATGACGCGCCGCGCTGGCTGCGCATGGACCGCCCGGTGCGCATGGGCGAGCTGGTCGACGCCCAGCTGCTGCAGGCGCCGGGCCTGTCGCCGGCCCCGGTCACCGTGCCGTTCCGCGTGGCCCCCGACCTCTTCCTGTGGCCGGTGCAGGGCGCGCCGATGCGCGTGCGCTACCGCTATCCGAAGGGGCCGTGGTTCGACCGCGAGCAGTCGCGCCTGGACGTGTCGCTGAACGGCCAGTACCTGCGCTCCTACCGGCTCAGCGCCCAGGACCGCACCGCCGAGGTGCGCGGCCTGTTCAACCGCTTCGCCCGCAACGAGCACAGCCTGGACCTGCCGCCCTACCTGCTGTTCGGCGCCAGCCAGCTGCAGTTCTATTTCGACATCAAGAGCAACAAGACCGGCGCCTGCCAGGGCCAGCTGCCGACCAACGTCCACAGCGGCATCGATCCCGACAGCACGATCGACCTCAGCGGCGGCCGTCACTTCGCGGCCCTGCCCAATCTGGCCTTCTTCGCCAGCGCGGGCTTTCCGTTCACCCGCAACGCCGACCTCGACAAGACCACCGTGGTGCTGGACGCCAATCCGGCCCCGGCCGACATCGAGGCCTATCTGAACCTGATGGGCCGGTTCGGCGACGTCACCGGCGCGCCGGTGACGCGGGTGGCGATCTCGCGCACGGCCGACGCCGCCTCGCTGAAGGGCCGCGACGTGCTGCTGATCGGCCGGCCCGATACGGCGCGGCGCCTTTCCGGCCTGTTCGCCGGCGCGCCCTTGGCCTTCGACGCCGACCGCCTGCGCCTGAAGACCGCGGCCCTGGCCGAGCGGGTATTCCTGATGGCCAACGGCGAGGCGGCCAAGGCGCGGAGCAAGGCCGACGAACTGCTGGTGGCCGGCGACGGCTTCGAGGGCCTGGTCAGCTTCCGCTCGCCCTATGACCGCGACCGGGCCGTGGTGGCCGTGCTGGCCAGCGATCCCGCCCGTCTGCCCGCCGTGCTCGCCCGCCTGGACGATCCGGCCCAGAACGCCCGCGTGCAGGGCGACCTGGCGGTGGTCACCGAGGACGGCTTCTCCAGCTTCCAGGTCGGCAAGCAGTTCCATACCGGCGACCTGCCCTGGTGGGTCTACATGATGTGGTGGCTGAGCCAGCGTCCGTTGCTGCTGGCCGCCTCCATCTTCGGCGTGGGCCTGGCCCTGTCGTTCCCGATCATCTTCGCGCTGAAGTCTGTCGCGCGCCGTCGCCTCGAAGGGGGCAGCCACCAGTGAAGACCCTGCGTCGCATGTCCGTAGAGGCCGCCCTGGCCGCCATCCTGATGGCGGGCGGGACGGCGAGCGTGGCGGAGGCCCAGACCGGAAGCACGCCCGGTGGGGCGGCAGTGTCCGCCCTCGTGCGCCAGGGCGACTTCTGGAGCCAGAAGGGCCGCAAGGACCTGGCCGCCGACGCCTACAAGCGCGCCCTGGCCGCAGATCCCGCCAACGCCGCCGCCAAGCGCGGCCTGGCGGCGCTGGACGCGCCCCCGCGTCCGGGCGCCAGCGCCCCGGCGGCCGGCGGCGGCGACCTGGCCCGCGCCCGGTCCCTGGCCCAGAAGGGCGACAACGCCGCGGCCGCCGCGGCCTACCGCCAGGCCTTCGGCGGGGCCAATCCGCCCGACGCCCTGGCCCTGGAATACTACCAGACCCTGGCCGGCGCGCCCGGCGGGGTCGCCCAGGCCCAGACCGGCCTGCGCGCCCTGGCCGCCCGCAAGCCCGGCGACCAGAACGTGCAACTGGCGCTGGGCCAGGCCCTGACCTATCGCGAGGGCAGCCGTCGCGAGGGCGTGGCCCTGCTGGCCCGCCTGGCGGGCGGCGGTGGTCCGGTCTCGGGCAAGGCCGCCAGCGCCTGGCGCCAGGCCCTGACCTGGATGGACGACAGCCCGCGCAACGCCGACCTGTTCGGCGACTACCTGGCCGCCCGTCCCAACGACGCTGAGATCTCGCGCAAGCTGGCCGCCGCCAAGGTCGCGCCCAAGGCCAGCGCCGCAGCCCCGGTCGATCCGTCGGCCGGCGATCGCGCCAAGGGCTTCCAGGCCCTGCAGGCCGGCGACGTGGCCGAGGCCGAGCGCCGCTTCCAGACGGCCCTGTCGCGCCGCGCGGGCGACGCCGACGCCCTGGGCGGCCTGGGTCTCGTACGCCTGCAGGCCCAGCAGTTCACCGAGGCCGCCGATCTCCTGGCCCGGGCCGGCCGCGCCAGCCCCGCCAGCGCCGGCCGCTGGAAGGAGGCCCTGACCAGCGCCCGCTTCTATTCCGGCTTGCAGACCGCGCAGGCCGCGCTCGACCAGGGCCAGGCGGCCAAGGCCGAGCAGACCCTGCGGCCGCTGACCGCCCAGACCTATCCCGACCGCCTGCTGGCCTCGAACCTGTTGGCCGAGTCGCTGCGCCGCCAGGGCAAGGCCGCCGAGGCCGAAGGCGTCTATCGCCAGATCCTCGCGGTCGCCCCCACCCAGGCCGAAGCCCAGCAGGGCCTGGTGCAGGTGCTGCTCGACCAGGGCCGCACGGCCGAGGCCGAGACGGTCGCCGCCGCCTCGCCGGCCCTGGCGCCCGACGCCAGCGGCCAGAACCTGCTGCGCGGCCGCATCGACCACGAGCGCGCCAACCAGCTGTGGGCCAACGGCGACCTGTCGGGCGCCAACGCCGCCTTCGAGAGCGCCCTGGCCTCGGCCCCGCGCGATCCTTGGGTGCGGCTCGACTTCGCCCGCTTCCTGGCCGGCCAGGGCGAGGCCCAGGCGGCCGAGGGGCTGATGTCCCAGGTCTCGGCCGGCAACGATCCCGAGCAGGTCCACGCCGCCGCCGTCTTCGCCGACCAGCAGGGACGCCCCACCGAAGCCTTGGCCCTGCTCAGCCGCGCTTCGACCGCCCGGATGACGCCGGAGATGACGTCCCTGCGCGGCCGTCTGGAGATCGACGCGGCCATCGACCAGGCCCGCGAGGGCGGCGGCGTGGCCCAGCTTCGCGGCCTGGCGGCCCGACCCGGCCTGTCGGTCGATGCGCAAGGCCGCCTGGCCTCGGCCCTCTACGACCTGGGCGATCGCCAGACGGCGCTGTCCATCGCCCAGCGCACCCTGGTCGAGGGCGTCACCGAGGCGCCGGCCAGTTATGACGGCATGGTCGCGGTGCTGGCCAAGGCCGGCCGCGACGCCGAGGCCGCCGCCATCATCCGCCAGGCCGCCACCCGCGCCGGAACCTCGCCCGAGGCAAGCCGCGCCGTCGCCGACCTGACAGCCACCCTGGGCGCCGAACGGGCCGACCGCCTGCGTGCGTCCGGCGACCTGGCCAGCGCCTTCGACGTGTTGTCGGCGGCCTTCGCCGTGGCCCCCAAGAACACCCGCCTGCTGGCCCCACTGGGCCGCGTCTACCTCGACGGCCGGATGTACGGCGAGGCCGCCCAGGCCTATGGCGTGCTGCTGCGGGCCAAGCCGGGCGACAAGGAGGCCCTGATCGGTCTCGCCGACGCCTCGGCCGGCAAGGGCGACCTGGCCGGCGCCCGCCGCACCCTGGCCCAGGCCATCGCCGCCTCGCCGCGCGACGCCGACCTCTATCTCGCCTCGGCCCGGGTCGAGCGCCAGGCCGGCAACGAGCGCGGCGCGCTGGAAGCCCTGCGCACCGCCAAGCTTCTGCGCGAGCGCCGGCCGACCTTCGGTTCGGGGCTGGACGCGGTGCTGGCGCCCGGCGGCTCCAACGCGACGCCGGGCGGGGGCCTTGGCCCCAATCCGTTCACGAACGGCGGCGTCCCGGCCCGCACCTCGCCGGTGCTGCCGGTGGCGGCCAGCCGCTACGACCTGATGGGCTCGGCCGCCGCCGCGCCGCTGCTGGGCGTCGACGTCGCCTCGGGCGGCGACCAGTTGGCGGGCGTGCTCACCCCGGCCGCGCCGGCGCCCTCGTACGCGACCAATGGCGAGCGCAACTTCGCGGGCCTGGCCTTCCCGTTCACCGGCCGCAACGGCCGTGCGGGCGAGGCGGCCTCGCCGCGTCCGACCACGAGCGTGGCGCCCGCGCCGGGCAATCCGTTCGTGGCCCCGGCCGCGCGCGATCCCGTCGTCGGCGACATCGATCGCCAGATCGCCGAGATCACCGCCCGCACCGCCGCCCAGGTCTCCGGTTCGGCCCAGATCCGCACCCGCTCGGGCGAGGCGGGCCTTGGCCGGCTGCATGAACTGTCGGCGACGGCTTCTGCCTCGGCCAACCTGGGCGAGGCGCGGTTCACCGCCTCGATTTCGCCGGTCAGCATCGACGGCGGCACGCCTTCGGGCTCGGCCGAGCAGCGCTATGGCGGCAACCAGATCGTCAACGCCCGCGCCATCGTCGGCGAATTCGCGCCGGTCTATCGCGCCGCCTCGCCGCAGAGCGCCTCGGGCGCGTCGGTGAACCTGGCCATGGAAGCCGGGCCGCTGAAGGCCGACATAGGCACGACCCCGATCGGTTTCGGCGACGTCGACGTGGCCGGCGGCGTGACCTTCTCGCCGCGCCTGGGCGCCAGCGGCCAGGGCAAGGCCTGGATCGAGCGACGCCCGGTCACCGACAGCGTCGTGGCCTATGCCGGCGCCCGCGACCCGGTCACCGGCCAGCGCTGGGGCAAGGTGATGCGCACCGGCGGCGGGGTCAGCCTGTCGTACGACGACGGCTATTCGGGCCTCTACGGCGACGCCAGCTACAGCCACTATGACGGCGAGCACGTGGCCGACAACGACGGCTACCAGGTCAATCTGGGCGGCTACATCCGGCCGTATCGCCGGGGCGAGACCGAGGTGCAGGTCGGTTTCAACCTCAACCAGCAGGGTTTCGACAACAACCAGAACTTCTTCAGCCTGGGCCATGGCGGCTATTTCAGCCCCAAGACCTTCACCAGCCTGACCGCGCCGATCAGCGTCACGGCCAGGCAGGGCGCGTGGAAGTTCAAGGGCGCGATCGCCCCCGGCTACCAGACCTACAACCAGGCGGGCGCGGCCTACTTCCCGATGGACGCGGCCCTGCAGGGCGAGCTGACCACCCTGGCCCTGGCCGACACGGACGTCTTCCCGCGCTACCTGGCCCAGAGCGCCAGCGGCTTCGGGATCTCGGGCGGACTGTCGGCCGACTACCAGTTCCGGCCCGGCGCCAGCATCGGCGGCGCGGTCAACTTCAACACCTTCGGCGTCTACAACGAGACCGCGGTCAGCGTGGGCGTGAAGCAGATCCTCGGTGGAGAAGGCGGCCGATGAGCGCCAGCGAGTTCGATCCCCGGTCCAAGGACCTCGGCTATCTGCGCCGGCGCAGGGTCAGCGGCCAGTGGGCGCCGTTCCTGGCGTCGCTGGCCGACGAACTGGCGGCCGTCGGCGACCAGGGGGCGGTCAAGCGCTTCCTGTGCGCCACCGGCGAGCGGATGGCCCGCCGCCACGCCCTGCCCAAGCTCGAGACGCTGGACGAGCTGGAGGTGCGCCTGAACGAGATCCTCGACGCCATGGACTGGGGCTGGGTGCAGCTCGCCGTGGCCGAAGACCACATCCTCATCACCCATGGGGCCTGTCCGAATGTTCTCGAAGACGACGACAAGCGCGCCTGGCCGCCGCTCATGGCCGAGCTTCTGGCCGGCGCCTACGGCGCCTGGCTGGCGGCGCAGGGCAGCCCGGGCGGGGTCACCACCTGCCGCGATCCCCTGGCTTCTCCGCTGGTGTTCGAGCACCGCGTCTAGGCTGCTGGCGGTGGTGCTGATCGCCTCCGCCGGAAGCGCCTGCGCGCGGCCGCCGGACGGCTGGGCGCAGTTCAAGGCGACCTACGTGCAGCCCGACGGCCGCACCATCGATCCCGAGAACGGCGGGGTCAGCCACAGCGAGAGCCAGGGCTGGACCATGCTGCTGGCCGAGGGGCACGGCGACCGCGAGGCCTTCGACAAGGCCTGGACCTGGACCCGAAGCAACCTCGTCCGCAAGAACGCGCCGCTGCTGGCCTGGCGCTATGATCCCAGCACGACGCCGGCCGTCGCCGACGAGAACAACGCTTCGGACGGCGACATCCTGGCGGCCTGGGCGCTGCTGCGGGCCGGGCGGCGGTGGAAGAACGACGAGTACCTGGCCGCCTCCAAGGCCATGCGCGAGGCGGTGGCCGAAAGGTTGGTGGTCGAGGTCGGTGGCCGCACCGTGCTGCTGCCGGGCCTGGAGGGCTTTCGCAGCCCGGCGGGGGTGGTGGTCAATCCGTCCTATTTCGTGCTGCCGGCGCTGCAGGACTTCGCCGTCGAGGACGGCCCTGCGGCGCCTTGGCGCACCCTGGTCGCAGATGGGGTCAAACTGGCCGTGGAGGGGCGGTTCGGCGCGCAGAAACTGCCGCCCGACTGGCTTCTGGTGCGTAATGACGGCAGCTTGGCCTTAGCGCCTGAAAAACCTCCATTATTCGGCTTCGACGCCATCCGCGTGCCCCTTTACCTCGCTTGGGGAGGAGAAGATTCGCTGGCGCGCGACACGGCCGCGTATTGGCGTGGAAAGATTCAAGCCCAAAAAGCGCCACCGGCATGGGTCAATATGTCCGACGGGCGGGAAGCCGACTTTCCGCTATCTGGAGGCGGTGTCGCCATCGCCGCCCTGGCCTTGAACGACCCGTCGATCCAGGCGCTGCGGGGAGCGTCGCCGGATCGCACGTACTATTCTTCGGCCCTTGGCCTGCTCGCCGAAATGGCGGGTCGGGAGAAGGGACGAAAACGACCTTAACCCCGTACCGCTGGAAGCGGTGGAGCCGAACCATGGCTGGCGACGTCAACCGACTGTTCTCGATGATCAACCAGGCGAACCTGCCCTACCAGGTGTTCGAGCAGGTCTTCGACGACGCCGCCCCGGTGGTCGAAGCCCAGCCGGCCCTCAGCGAGGGCGAGGCCATGGCCCTGGCCCTGCGCAACGTCTTCGGCTGCCCCCCGGCCGCCAACGAGGACGCGGTCACCGTCGAGTCCGGCTTCCTGAAGGCCTATTGCGAGCCGGCGCCCGAGCCGGTCCGGCCCGCCGCGCCCGTGGCCGAAAAGCCGGCCGGCGCGCGCCTGGACGACATCTTCCGCCGCATGGTCGAGCGGGCCTAGTCGGCCGCCGCGAACCGCAGTTCCACCACCAGCCCCGGTCGCGGCGCGCGCGTGCGGGCGGTCAGGCCGATGTCGAGGCGCTGGGCGATCGAGCGCACGATCGCCAGGCCAAGACCGGCCCCGTTCGTTTCGGTCTTGCTCTTGCCCCGGAAGAACGGGCTGAAGATGCGGCCGATCTCCTCAAGGGGAACGCCGGGGCCGTGATCCCAGAGCGTCAGCCGAAGTCGCGCGCCGTCGGCCGCGACCACCAGCGACACGCTTCCCCGCCCGTAGGCGCAGGCGTTGAACACCAGGTTGCGCAGCAGCTCGCCCACCAGCACCGCGTTGCCGGCCGCGGTGGCGGTTTCGGGCAGGCGGCGGCGGAAGACCACGTCCGGATAGTCCCGCGCCACCTCGGCGGCGATGGTCTCGACCAGCAGCCGCAGGTCGCTGGTCCCCTCGACCGCGGCGGCCTCCGAGCGGGCCAGGGCCAGGAGCTGGCTCAGCACCTGGCGCAGGTTGCCGGCGGCGGCCATCGAATCCTTCAGCAGCGACTTCTGCGGCTCGGTCTCGATCGTGCGCTCGACCAGGGCCAGATTGGCGATGATTACCGACAGCGGCGTGCGCAGCTGGTGCGAGGCGTCGGCCGAGAACCGCTCCAGCGCCTTGGTGAAGCGCTCCAGGCTGGGCATCAGGCGGTTGAAGGCCGCCACAACCGGCGACAGCTCGGCCGGGGCGTCCAGGTCGCGCACGGGCGCGAAGTCGGGCCGCGAGGACTGGGCGCGGCGGGTCAGGTCGGCGGTCAGGCTGCGTAAGGGAGCCAGGCCCCAGGTCACGGCCGGAATGACCAGGGCGGCGGCGACCAGAACCAGCAGCAGCGGCAGGATGATGAAGTTGAACTGCAGCTCGCGCACGCTGGCGCGGCGGGAGTCCAGGCTCTGGGCGACGGCGACCACGACGGGGTCGGCGACGCCCGGCACCATCACCGTCGCTTGGGCGATGCGCACCGGGTAGCCGCGCATCTGCGCATAGGCGAAGTCGGTCTCGTTGGGCGGCGGGGCCGGCGGATGGGGCAGGTCGTCATAGCCGGTCACCAGCCTGGGGCCCTGCCGCACGGCGTAGAACACCGCGTCGCGCTCGGGACTGTCGAGCAGGCCCAGCGACCAGGGCGGCAGGGCGACCTTGGCGCGGCCGTCCTCGGCGCCGATCTGGGCGACGATCGAGGCCACCGAGCCGGCCAGCAGCCGGTCGGAGGTCTTTTCCACCACCTGGTGGGCGGCCAGGGCGCCGGCCAGGGCCAGCGCCGCGCCCAGCAGGGCCAGCGGCGCCACCTGGGCGATCAGCAGGCGGGCGACGAGGCTGGGCGGGCGCCGCCGCCTCACGGATCCAGCCGGTAGCCGGCGCCGCGCAGGGTCTGCAGCTGCGGGCCGTCGGGCTGAAGCTTGCGGCGCAGCCGACCCACATGCACCTCCAGCGCGTTGGGCGAGGCGGGCTGCTCGTCGGGAAACACCTCGGCCGCCAGCTGGCCGCGGTCGACCACCCGTCCAGGGCGCATGGCCAGGGCCTTGAGCGCGGCCCATTCGCGGGGGCGCAGGTCCAGCCGCCGCTGGCCGACCCAGGCCGCGCCGGCCTCCCAGTCGCAGGTCAGCGAGCCAAGGGTGACGATGCGGGCGGCGTAGCCGCTCTTGCGGCGGACCACGGCGCGCACCCGGGCCACCAGCTCGAACGGGTCGAAGGGTTTGAGCACATAGTCGTCGGCGCCCATGTCCAGGCCGGCGATGCGGTCCTGCACGGCGTCGCGGGCGGTCAGCACGACGATCGGCGTGGAAAAGCCCTCGCGACGCAGGCGCGACAGGATCTCGAAGCCGTCGATGTCGGGCAGGCCGATGTCGAGGATCATGGCGTCGAAGTCGCCGGGCAGGGCCAGGGCCAGGGCCGCCTCGCCGGTCTCGGCGCAGACCGCCTGGTGGCCCTCGCTCTCGAGGGTGGCGGTCAGCGAGCGGCGCAGAGGCGGATCATCCTCGACAACGAGTATCTTCATCGGGGATGTAGCGGGTCACGACGCGAAACGAGGGGAGCGCCGGCCATCCGACGCCGATTGACAGTCGAGGTCAAGAGACGCCGGGCGTTGGGCCTGATCGGCGCGGCGGGCCTGGCCACGCTGGCGGCGGGTTGCGCGCCGCGCGTCGAGGGCCAGGCGACCAGCCGCTGGGACGTCATGGGCGCGCATCGCGAAGGCGAGGTGGTCGTCTATGTGAACACCGGCGTCTACGGCCCGGTGGCGGAGGGTTTCCGCAAGCGCTTTCCCAGGATCAAGCTGACCATGGTCGAGGTCGCCGCCCGCCCGCTGCAGGCGCGGGTGATGGCCGAGACCGACAGCGGCGCGCCCGTCGCCGACGTGGCCTGGAGCTCGTCGATGGACATCCAGGTCAAGCTGATCAACGACGGCTACGCCCAGACCTACCGCAGCCCCGAGGCCCGCCATCTGCCGGCCTGGGCGGTGTGGCGTGACCAGGGCTTCGGCGTCACCGCCGAGCCGATCGTCTTTGCCTACAACAAGCGTCTCCTGAAAGAACAGGACGTGCCGCGCAGCCACGCCGCGCTGCTGGCGGCCCTGCGCGACGACCCGGACCGCTGGCGCGGCAGGATCGCCATGTACGACCCGGAGAAGAGCGGGGTGGGCTTCCTCTACATGTCCAGCGACACGGTGGTCTATCCGGACGCCTGGGCGCTGTACGACGCCCTGGCCGCTTCGGATCCCGGCCTCTATGTGCCCGGCGCGCCGATCCTGGCCAGCGTCACGGCCGGTCAGCACCTCTTGGCCTACGACATGAACCGCTCCTACGCCGACTGGTGGGCGCGAGGGCAGGGGCCGGACATCGGCTATGTCGTGCCCAGCGACTACTACCTGTCGATCGCGCGGGTGGCGTTCATCACGCGCGCCGCGCCGCATCCCAAGGCCGCGCGATTGTTCCTCGACTACCTGATGTCGGAGGAGGGCCAGCGGCGCCTGGCCCAGGCGCGGCTCACCCCGATCCGCGAGGGGCTGGGCGCGGCTCCGCCGCCGGGAGGGCGACCGATCCGGGTCGGACCGGCCCTGCTGGCCAATTTCGACCAGGGACGGCGCGAGGACATGCTGGCCCGCTGGCGTCGCGCCCGGGGTGAACCCGACTAGGTGCCCTTGGTCTGGGCAATCGGTGATCTTTATTTGTGCAAATCGGCCCGCTAGGCCGAGCGCCAGCCCATTTTTACTCCGGCCGTCCGCGCCGCGAAGCTGTCACCGACCTGTCACGGCCCCCCGATCGGCTGAAACCGACGGGCGAAGGCTGAACCCCTAGGGTTGATCGTCAGGAAGAACGTGCCCGCGCACCTGTCCGGTCGCGACGAAAACGTGCCGCTTCCGGCGGCTTTGCCGACATCGGAACGCCCGGCCTAACTGATCCTGCTCTTGCGGAAGAGATCAGGTTCTACCCGACGCCGAAGGCGCAACCGCCCCGGAAACGCTCAGGCAAAAGGACCGCGGAGCACAAGGACGCTGGAAAGCAGGCGCGCCTCTCAGGAGGGGCGTCTCGCCGAAGGAGCAAGGGCGCGGTGCGTTCCGAATCTCTCAGGCCAACAGGACAGCGGGGGCAGAGGAACGCCTTGCGATCTGGCGAGCGGCGCGTGGTGCGTCGCTGGCGGATCGCGGCTCCTGGACCGTCCAGATCATGGACGGCTCGGGGCGGGGGCGACTGTCGACTGCATGTTTGAGAGGGGATCTCACTTGGCATTTTCACGTCACTCCCGCCGCGCCCTGCTGATCGGCGCCAGCATCCTGCCCGCGGCGCTCGTCCTGCACGGCGTCGCCTTGGCCCAGACCTCGGGCGACAAGGCCGACGACAGCGTCGGCGAGATCGTCGTCACCGCCTCGCGCATCGACCGCGCCGGCTTCCAGGCCCCGACCCCCACGGTCCGCGTCACCGACGCCGACCTGGCCGTCGGCGCCCGTCCGAACATCGCCGCGGCCCTGAACGACCTGCCGCAGTTCCGCGCCACCACCTCGGCCCAGACCACCGGCACCAACACCGGCGCCGGCAACGCCCCCCTCGACCTGCGGGGCCTGGGCATCAGCCGCACCCTGGTGCTGATCGACGGGCGCCGTTTCTCGGGCGAGAACGACCTGAACGTCGTGCCCAGCGTGCTGGTCAAGGGCGTCGACGTCGTCACCGGCGGCGCCTCGGCCGCATGGGGCTCGGGCGCCGTGGCGGGCGTGGCCAACATCATGATCGACCGCAACTTCACTGGCGGAAAGCTGGGCGTCGAGGGCGGCATCTCGTCCTTTGACGACGCCGAGCAGGTGCGCGTCGAAGGCGCCTGGGGTACGGGCTTCGCCGACGGCCGCGGCCACTTCGTGATCGGCGGCGAGTTCCTCAACAACGAGGGCGTCGTTCCCAAGAACAGCCGTCCGAACATCGGCCGCTGGGCCACCGTTCCCAACGGCGACGGCCGCTACAAGCTGGCGCCCGACGTCGGCTTCTCGAACGCGGCCTATGGCGGCCTGATCATGTCGGGCGTGCTGAAGGGCAAGGCCTTCAATCCCGACGGCAGCCTGCGCGACTTCGACTACGGCACGGTCAGCGGCACCAACTCGATCGGCGGCGAAGGCCCCTCGAACGACGACCTGTCGCCGCTGGTCACGCCCCAGCGCCGCTACGCCACCATGGCCAGCGTCACCTACGACCTGACCGACAGCGTCAAGCTGACGGCCGAACTGCGCCACTCGCGGATGTGGAACGACTATGTCTGGTTCGGCGACCACAACCGCGGCAACCTGACGATCAAGGCCGACAACGCCTTCCTGCCGACCGCCGTGCGCACCGCCCTGGCCAACGCCGGCGAGACCCAATTCACCATGGGCCGCTTCAACAGCGACCTGTCGTACTCGACCATCGACTTCGAGCGCGTGGCCACCCAGGGCACGATCGCGCTGGATGGTTCGTTCGGCGACGGCTGGCGCTGGAGCGCCTACTACAGCCACGGCGAGAACGAGAACAACATCGACACCCCCGGGTTCCTGCTGACCCAGAACTACGCCAACGCCGTGGACTCGGTCATCAGCCCGACCACCGGCCAGGCCGTCTGCCGCGTCGCCCTGACCAACCCGACCAGCAACTGCGTGCCGATCAACCTGTTCGGCGAAGGCGCGCCGTCGGCCGAAGCCATTGCCTATGTCACCGGCACGCCCAGCATGCGCGAGACTTCCAAGCTCGACGTCGGCGGCTTCAGCCTGCGCGGCGAGCCCTTCGAGCTGCCGGCCGGTCCCGTCTCGATCGCCGTCGGCGGCGAGGCCCGCAAGGAGTCGGTCGACCGCTCGGTCGGCGCGCTCGACACGGCCAAGGCCTTCACCTCGTTCAGCTTCTCGGCGATGTCGGGCAGCTTCACGGTCAAGGAAGCCTTCGCCGAAGTGCTGGTGCCCGTCGTCCGCGACGTGCCGGTGCTCAACAAGCTGGAAGTCAACGCCGCGGCCCGTATCAGCGACTACGACACCACCGGCTCGATCTGGTCGTGGAAGCTGGGCGCCACCAACGAGTTCTTCCCGGGCTTCCGGGGCCGGATCACCCAGTCGCGCGACATCCGCTCGGCCAACCTGACCGAGCTCTTCACCACCAGCACCACCGGCTACAACACCATCGTCGACCCGGTGACCAACTCCAGCGTCTACGTGCTGACCAACGGCGGCGGCAACCAGGCGCTGCAGCCGGAGACGGCCAAGACCTTCACGGCCGGCTTCGTCTATTCGCCGCCGCAGATCCCGGGCTTCAACGTCTCGGTCGACTACTACAACATCGACATCGACGACGTGATCACCACGATCGGCGCCCAGGACATCGTCACCCGCTGCGCCGCCGGCAACCAGGACATGTGCTCGCGGATCACCCGCGACGGCGCCAACACGATCACCAGGATCGTCTCCACCTACGTCAACCTGTCGAACTACAAGACCGACGGCGTCGACGTGGAGATGTCCTACTCGATGGACGCTTCGCGCGTGCACTCGAGCCTGGACGGCCGCCTGCGCCTGCGCACCGTCGGCACCTGGGTCAACAACCTGACCACCAACGACGGCGTCAGCGAGATCGATTACGTCCGCTCGCAGGGCTACTCGTTCGGCCTGGGCGTGCCGGAGTTCCGCGTCGTCAGCAGCCTGGACTATTCGGGTCCGGTGTTCGGGGCCAACCTGCGGGCTCGCTACATCTCGCCCGGCAACTACAACAACACCGTCGATCTCGTGAACGGCCACATCAAGGCCTACACCTATGTCGACCTGGGCGTGCGCGCCAAGCTGCCTGAGGTGGGCGGCTACAACGTCGAGCTCTACGCCAACGCCACGAACCTGTTCGACAAGGCGCCGCCGATCGGCTCGCTCTACTCGCCCTACTACGACGTCATCGGTCGCTACGTGACCCTGGGCGCGCGGATGCGCTTCTAGGGACGCTAGGGATCTGGCGCGCGCCGTCGCCCCCGCCGGCCGCGCCAGACCCAGCAAGGTCCGGAGCCTTCCCCCAAAGGCTTCGGGCCCGGCCGATACCCGCGCCGCCGGTCCCTCCCTCCGGGCCGGCGGCGCCTCACCCCCAGATTGGTGATTTCCCCATGATCTCGCGCCTCACCCTGACGCTCGCCCTGCTGGCGGCGAGCGGCGGCCTCGCCATGGCCCAAAACGCCCCCGTGGCCGCCGTGCCGGCCGCCATCGTCGCCGACGGCCTGCCCCCGATCCCGCAGGAGCTGGTCTCGGCGACCACGCCCTACCTGCAGGCCCGCCACGCCAATTTCCTGGGCTGGAACGCCGCCGACCGCTCGATGCTGGTCAAGACCCGGTTCGGCGGCACCGACCAGGTGCATACGGTGGCGCGGCCCGACGCCGACCGCCGCCAGCTGAGCTTCGAGGCCGAGCCGATCCTGGCCGCCGCCCTGTCGCCGGCCGGCGACGCCCTGGTGCTGCAGAAGGACGTCGGCGGCGACGAGTTCTACCAGCTCTACCTGCTGGTCGACGGCCGCCCGCGCCTGGTGACCGACGGCAAGAGCCGCAACTGGTTCGGCGCCTGGTCGCCCGACGGCAGGCAGGTCGGCTACGCCTCGTCGCGCCGCAACGGCGCGGACATGGACCTCTATGTGGTCGATCCGCGCGATCCCAAGACCGACCGCCTAGTCGCCAAGGTCACCGGCGGCGGCTGGAACATCGCCGACTTCTCGGCCGACGGCAAAAAGGCCCTGGTGCTCAATCGCATGTCGATCAACGAGGCCATGGTCTACGAGCTGGATCTGGCCAGCGGCGCGATGACCGCCCTGACCGACGCGAAGGCCAAGGCCTCGTTCGTGGATCCCCACTACGCCCACGACGGCTCGGTGTGGCTGACTTCGGACAAGGACAGCGACTTCCTGCGCCTGGGCCGCCTCGATGCGAGGACCAAGGCCTTCGTGCCGGTGAGCAAGGAAGCGCGCTGGGACGTTTCCGATTTCGCCCTGTCGCCCGACGGAAGCTTCGCGGTCTACGCCGTCAACGAGGCCGGCGTGTCGCGCGTGCGGGTGCTCGATCTGGCCAGCGGCGCGGTGCGCACCGTCGAAGGTCTGCCGGGGGGCGTCATCCCCTACAGCATCGGTCCGGCCATCGAGATCTCGCCGTGGGGCGAGATCGGCCTGTCGATGTCGTCGGCCAAGGTCGCCGGCGACGCCTTCTCGATCGACGCCAGGACGCTGAAGGTCACCCAGTGGACCCACAGCGAGACCGGCGGCCTGGATCCCGCCAGGAACGTCGAGCCGCGCCTCGTGGAGATCAAGAGCTTCGACGGCGAGACGGTCTCAGGCTTCCTCTACCAGCCCGACCCGGCCAAGTTCCCCGGCAAGCGCCCGCTGATCGTCGACATCCACGGCGGTCCCGAAGGCCAGACCCGTCCCGACTTCCTCGGGGGGAACAACTACCTGGTCAACGAACTGGGGGTGGCGCTGTTCTTCCCCAACGTCCGCGGCTCGTCGGGCTACGGCAAGCGTTTCGTCAATCTCGACAACGGCCCGTTCAAGCGCGAGGACTCGGTCAAGGACATCGGGGCCTTCCTCGACGCCCTCTCCAAGGAGCCGGCCCTCGATGCGGACCGCTTCGCGGTCAACGGCGTCTCCTACGGCGGCTACATGTGCTACGCCTCGGCCACGCACTACAGCCCGCGCCTGAAGGGCGCCAACTGCTACGTCGCGATCTCCAACTTCGTCACGTTCCTCGAGAACACCCAGTCCTACCGGCGCGACCTGCGCCGCGTGGAATACGGCGACGAGCGCGATCCCAAGCAGCGCGCCCAGTTGATGAAGATCTCGCCGCTGACCAGCGTCGACAAGATCACCATCCCGCTGCTGGTCGCCACCGGCGGCACGGATCCGCGCGTGCCGGCCTCCGAAGCCGACCAGATGATCGCCGCCGTCCGTGCCAAGGGCGGCGAGGCCTGGCACCTGCTGGCCAAGAACGACGGCCACGTCTTCCGCAAGAAGGAAAACGCCGACTACTACTTCTGGAGCAGCATCATGTTCTGGCGAAAGACGTTGCTGGGCGAGTAGCGCTGGGCGGCCAGGCTGGAAATGAGCAGGGCGCGGAACGAGGGTTCCGCGTCCTGTTTCGTTTGGGGGAGGGCGCATGGCGGCCCGGGAGGGACTCGAACCCCCGACCTTCGCTTTAGGAAAGCGCTGCTCTATCCTGCTGAGCTACCGAGCCGCTTGCGTGGCGGAGAGGGTGCATAGCGCATGTTGCGCCGGGTGCGAAGCCTGAGCGTGGCGGCGGCGCGGCGGATTGTCGCAAGGGTGCGGGGTGGAAATGTCGCACGGCGCCGCTTCAAAGCCTTGATCTGGTTCGACTGTGCGTCGCCCGGAAGACTCTGTTAACCTTCCCGGCAACCGTGAGTAGATGCGTGCGTCGTCACGCCTCTTGTTGTTGTCCCCCCCGCGCGTGCTAGGCTCGCGTTCCAGTGGATCCGCGAGCGTCCTTTCGTATGTTGGATATGGCCGAGCACGACCTGTCGGACGGCGAAGACGATTCCGCCCTCCTGACTCTGGTCGAAACGATCGAGGAGCTCTCGGCGACCCGGACCATCGACGAGGTGGCCGCGGTGGTCCGCTCTTCCGCGCGCCGAATTTCGGGCGCCGACGGCGTGGCCTTCGTGCTGCGCGACAATGACTGCTGCTGGTACCTGGACGAGGACGCGATCGGCCCGCTGTGGAAGGGCAAGCGCTTCCCGCTGACCGCCTGCATCTCGGGCTGGTCGATGCTGAACCGCCAGACGGTGGTGATCCCCGACATCTACCAGGACGACCGCATCCCGCACGACGCCTACCGGCCGACCTTCGTCAAGAGCCTGGTGATGACGCCGGTGCGCACCCGCGACCCGATCGCGGCCCTGGGCGCCTACTGGGCCAAGGAGCATACGCCGCCGCCGGAGATCGTGGCCAAGCTTCAGGTGATGGCCCGCGCCACCGCCGCGGCCCTGGAGAGCGGCCGGCTGCACGCCTCGCTGAACAAGGAGCTGGAGCGGCGCACCTTCCTGATGCGCGAGCTGGACCACCGGGTGAAGAACACCCTGGCCTCGGTGCAGTCGATCGCCAGCCAGACCCTGCGCACGGCCGCCTCGCCGCAGGCCTTCAACGAGTCGTTCGAGTCGCGCCTGCTGGCCCTGTCGCAGGCCCACGAGCTCCTGACCAGGCAGGCCTGGGGCAAGGCCCACCTGCGCGAGATCCTGGCGGCGGCCATGCGCCCGTTCGGCGGGCTGGAGGACGGCCGTTTCGTGGTCGAGGGACCGCCGATCGAGATCACGCCCGAGGCGGCCGTGGCCGTGCATATGACCCTGCACGAACTGATCGTCAACGCCGCCAAGTACGGGGCCCTGTCGGTCCCGACCGGCGCGGTGTCGGTTTCCTGGCGCATCGAGGACCAGGGCGGGCTGCATCCCACCTTCGCCCTGGAATGGCGCGAGCGCGGCGGTCCGCCGGTGGCGGCCCCGGAACCCAAGGACGAAGGCTTCGGCTCGCGGCTGATCCGCCGCGGCCTGTCGCGCGACCTGGGCGGCGCGGCGGTGCTGGACTTCGCGCCCGAGGGCCTGACCTTCACCTTCCGCGCGCCCCTCTCGCAAAGGCTGGCGGCGGCATGAGCGGGCGTCGGATCATGATCGTCGAGGACGAGGCCCTGGTGGCCATGATGGTCGAGGACCTGCTGACCGATCTCGGCTGCGAGGTCTCCGGCTCGTTCGGCGCGGTGGGCGAGGCCCTGGCCTATCTGGACGACGGCAAGCCGCCGCTGGACGGGGCGGTGCTCGACATCAACATCGGCGGCGAGATGGTGTTTCCGGTCGCCGAGGCCCTGCGGGCCAAGGGTGTGCCGTTCGTCTTCGCCACCGGCTACGGGGCCCTGCCGCGCAAAGGCTTCGAGGACGTCACCGTGCTGTCCAAGCCGATCAATTTCGGCCACCTGCGCGACGCCGTGCACGGGTTCGGCCAGGCGGCCTGACAGGCCGCGCGCCGGAAAACCGCTCGAGCGCCGTTTGCTTCTGCGACCCTTTCGCCGGAGCCCGCCCGTGCCTCGCCCCATCCAGACCTGTCTTGCCGCCGTCGCCCTGATCGGCGGCCTCGTCGTCGCTTCGGCGGGCGAGGCCGGGCCCGTGCGTGAACGCCTGCGCGAGCGGATGGCCCAGCGCCTGCAGGGGAGGCAAGGCGAGGAGGCGCGGCCGCTGGACCTTCTGGCGATGGCGCCGGGCGCGCGCAAGGTGGAGGCCGCCTACGGCCCTTCGGCCAGGCAGGCGATCGACGTCTACATCCCGCCGGGCGCGCGCGACGCGCCGATGATCGTCATGGTCCATGGCGGGGCCTGGAAGATCGGCGACAAGGCCAATACAGGCTCAATCGAGAACAAGCTGAAGCACTGGCTGCCCGAGGGCTACGTGTTCGTCAGCGTCAACTACCGCCTGCTGCCCGAGGCCATGGCCGAGAGCCAGGCGCAGGACGTGGCGGCGGCCATGCGGCTGGTCCAGGCGCGCGCGGGCGAGTGGGGCGGCGATCCCCGGAAGATCGTGCTGATGGGGCACTCGGCGGGGGCGCACCTGGCGGCCCTGCTGTCGTCGAAGCCCGACATGGTCGGCCGGCCGTGGGCGGGCACGGTGGTGCTGGACTCGGCGGCGATGAAGGTCTCGACCGTCATGCAGCGGCGTCACCCGGCCTTCTACGACGAGGCCTTCGGCGCTGATCCGGCCTTCTGGGCCAGGGTTTCGCCGATGGACCAGTGGTCCCGCGCCGCCGTGCCGATGCTGCTGGTCTGTTCGTCCCGGCGGCCGGATCGTCCGTGCGACGAGGCCGAGGCCTTCGCCGCCCTGACCGCGCGGGCGGGGGTGACGACGCCGGTCCTGCCCCAGGCGCTGAGCCACGCCGACATCAACCGCACGCTGGGCCTGCCGGGGTCATACACGCAGGCGGTCGACGCCTTTCTCGACGGCGTCCTTAAGTAGCCATCACGCGGGCGCTCGCGTTGACCTCAACCAGGGTTGAGGTTCTAGAGGCCTGGTCGGTCCAAGCGCTCCCACGGGGGAGCCGCGCATTCGGAGCCGACGTCATGCCCCTTTCCCTGCAACGCCCGCGCTGGGTTCTCGTCCTGGCCTGGCTGCTGGCCGCATTCTTCGTGTTCGGGGCGGTCGGCAACCTGCTGGCGCCGCCCGACATCGCAGAGAGCTACCGGCGCTGGGGCTATCCGGACTGGTTCCATTTCGTGACCGGCGCGCTGGAGCTGGCGGCGGCCGGGATGCTGGCCTGGCGGCGCGCGCAGCCGGTCGGCGCGGGGCTGGCGGCGTCGGTGATGGGAGCGGCGGTGCTGACCGTGGTGCTGCATCGCGACTGGGGCCACCTGCCGCCGCCGCTTACCGTGCTGGCGCTGTCGGCGCTGGTCGGCTGGGGCGCGCTGCGGGGCGCGCGCGCCTAGCCCGGCTCGCCGTAGACGACGCCATGCCCGTCCGTGCCCACATAGGCGTGTCCGTACACCCGCATGTGGACCAGGCAGCGGAACCGGCGGCCGTACTCGTGGGAGCCGTCGTTGATGCGGACCCAGCTTTTCCCCTCGTCGCCCGAGCGCCAGATGGCCTTTGCCGTTGGGGGGCGGCGTGTGTCGGAGCGTTGGAAATGATGTCGGCTTCGATCTCAAACGTACTGTTCCAGCAAGGTCTGGCATGCGGTCGACACGTTTCACCAGCCCCAATTGGTAGCGATAACCAAGCTCTACTTTCGCGTGGCGTGGCCGAAAGGACGCAACCGCGGCTCAATTCGCTACGCCGTTCCGGCTGCGTTTGACAGGCGGTGATGGCGGCGCCTAATCGCTCTTGCGAGTCATTATCGTTGTTGCGAGAGCCCAATGCCCTGCACCTTCCGCGCCCTTCTCCTGGCCGCCGCGCTGAGCCCGGCCGTGCTGGCCGCCGCCGCCCATGCCGACGAGGCCCCCCCGGCAGACGCCACGGCCGAAGCGACGGCGGACAGCAACGTGGACGGCGTGGTGGTGACCGGGGCCCGCGCTCGCTCCACCGGCGCGACGGGCCTGGATCTCAGCCTGCGCGAGACGCCGCAGTCGATGACCATCGTCGGCCAGCAGCAGATCCGCGACTTCGGCCTGACCAGCGTCACCGACCTGCTGGACCGCGTGGTGGGGATCAACGTCGAGCGGGTCGAGACCGACCGCACCTACTTCAACGCCCGCGGCTTCGATGTGACCAACTTCCAGGTCGACGGCGTGGGCCTGCCGCTGAACTGGGGCATCCAGTACGGCGAGATCGACACCATCCTGTTCGACCGTGTCGACGTGGTGCGCGGCGTCAACGGCCTGACCACCGGCGTCGGCAACCCCTCTGCCACGGTCAACTACATCCGCAAGCGTCCGATCGCCGGCTTCCAGGCCTCGGCGGCGGCTTCGTACGGGTCGTGGAACGACAAGCGCCTGGAGGCCGACGTCTCCGGCTCGCTGAACGCGTCGGGCACGCTGTCGGGCCGGCTGATCTACGCCAACCAGGACCGCGACTCCTATCTCGACCACTACAAGGTCAACCGGAACGTCTATTACGGCGTGCTGTCGTGGGACGTGACGCCGAAGCTGAACGTCACCGGCGGCTATTCGCAGCAGGACAACCTTGCCGACGGCGTGCTGTGGGGCGCCCTGCCGCTGAGCTTCTCGGACGGCTCGCGCATCCCCTGGAAGCGCTCGGCCAGCACCTCGGCCGACTGGTCCTACTGGGACGTCAACGACAAGACCGCCTTCGTCGAGGCGAGCTACCTGTTCGACAACGACTGGGTCGCCAAGGCCACCTACACCCACAAGGACGTCGAGCAGAACGCCAAGCTGCTCTACGCCTCGGGCTATCCGGACAAGACCACGGGCCTGGGCATCGGCGGCTTCGTCGGCCACTACCCGTCGGAGTCCAAGCAGGATCTCGCGGACCTGACCTTCAACGGCCCGGTCTCGCTGTTCGGCCGCAGCCACCAGCTGGTGTTCGGCGCCAGCTACGCCGAGCAGACGCGTGAGGACTTCGCCTCGTCGGGCACGACCTATCCGGCCTATCCGTCGGTCTATGACTGGGGCAGCGTCGCCGAGCCGACCACCTATACCGACCTCTACTCGGCCGCCCAGATCAAGGATCGCCTGACCCGCGTGTTCGGCGCCGCGCACCTGAACTTCACCGATCGCCTGAAGGGCGTAGTGGGCTTCAACGCCGTCGAGCAGAAGACGTCGGGCACATCGTACGGCGTCGACCAGGGCCGCACGGTCTCCAAGACCAGCCCCTATGCCGGCCTGGTCTTCGACCTGACGCCGCACGTGTCGCTGTACGGCAGCTACACCGACATCTTCAATCCGCAGGCCGAGGTCGACGCGAGCAATCGCAAGCTCGATCCGGTGCAGGGCGAGAGCTTCGAGGCGGGCCTGAAGAGCGAGTGGTTCGGCGGCAAGCTCTACGCCAGCGCCGCGGTGTTCAAGGTCGAGCAGCAGAACCTGGCGACCGCCGCCGGCGCCTTCCCGATCGACAGCACCGTCGGCCAGCCGGGCGCCACCTACTACACCGGCGTCGACACCACCTCGAAGGGCTACGAGTTGGAGGTCAGCGGCATGGTCACCGACCGCTGGCAGCTCAGCGCCGGCTGGACCCAGCTGTCGCTCGAGGACAAGGACGGCGAGGACGCCCGTACCTTCCTGCCGCGCAAGAGCCTCAAGGTCTCGACCACCTACAGCTTCCCCGAATGGCGCAACGCCAAGGTCGGCGCCTCGCTGCGCTGGCAGGACGAGATCTCGGGCCTGGACACCTTCGTGGTCACCCAGAAGGCCTATGCCGTGGTCGATCTGATGGGCAGCGCCGACCTGACCGACAACATCAAGGTCACGCTCAATGTCCGCAACCTGTTCGACGAGTCCTACCTGAACAGCGTCATGTGGGGACAGGCCTACTACGCCGCGCCGCGTAACGCCTCGGTGCGCCTTGACTATCGCTTCTAAGAATCATTCCTAGAAACACCCTTGAGGAGCCGGCGCGCCCGTCGCGCCGGCTTCGTTCGGTTCTGATCGACTGGAGGCGGCCGACATGGACGCGCGCAATCTCGACACGCCCTATGCGCCGCCTGCCACGCAGCCGGTGCGCCGGGCCGCCGGCGCGGCCAAGGCCGTTCGCGCGGCCGTGCGGCCGACCCTGACCTTCATCCACCGCTGGGTGGGTCTGATCATGGCCGGCTTCCTGTTCATCTCGGGCGTCACCGGCGCGGTGATCTCGTGGGACCACGAGCTGGACGACGTGCTCAACCCGCACCTGATGCACGCCAAGACCGACGGCCCGGCCCTGCCGACCCTGGACATCGTCAAGGCGGTCGAGGCGCGCGACCCGCGGGTGATCGTCTCGTACTTCCCGCTGGTCGCCGAGCCGGGCGAGACCCTGGCCATCGGCGTCGACGCCCGCCAGGACCCCAAGACCGGCAAGCACTACGAGCTGGGCTACAACCAGGTGTTCGTCGACCCGGCGACGGGCGTCGAGCAGGGGCGGCGCGAGTGGGGCGCGGTCTGGCCGATCAAGACCGAGACCTTCGTCTCGTTCCTCTACGTGCTGCACTACACCCTGCACATTCCCGAGTTCTGGGGCGTCGACCGCTGGGGCATCTGGCTGCTGGGCGTGATCGCGGTCTTGTGGACGCTGGACTGCTTCGTCGGCTTCTATCTGACCCTGCCGGCCGGCAGCGCCAACGGTCGCAAGCCGGCCAAGAGCTTCTGGAGCCGCTGGAAGCCGGCCTGGCAGATCAAGACCAAGGCCAGCGCCTACCGGATCAATTTCGACATCCACCGGGCGTTTGGCCTGTGGCTGTGGGGCGTACTGTTCGTGGTGGCCTTCACGGCCTTCTCGCTGAACCTCTACAGCGAGGTGTTCTATCCGGTGATGTCGAAGATCTCGAAGGTCTCGCCGACGCCGTTCGACACCCGCACGCCGACCAGCCACGACAACCCGATCCTGCCCAGGCAGACCTATGAGACGATCATCGCCAAGGCCAAGGCGGACGCGCAGGCGCGCGGCTTCACCGCCCCGGTGGGCGGGGCCTTCTATTCGGCCCACTACGGCATCTACGGCGTGGCCTTCCACAAGGTGGGCGACGACCACGGGGCCGGCGGCGTGGGTCCGCCCTATCTCTATTACGACGGCGCCGACGGCCGTTACCTGGGCGAGCGCCTGCCGTGGAAGGGCACGGCGGCCGACATCTTCGTCCAGGCCCAGTTCCCGCTGCACTCGGGCCGGATCCTGGGGATCCCGGGCCGCATCCTGATCTCGCTGACGGGCCTGGTGGTCGCCGCGCTCAGCGTCACCGGCGTGGTCATCTGGCTGAAGAAGCGCCGGGCCCGCGTGCTGCGGAGAAAGCCGGCCTAGGGGCTCAGCAGCTGGTGTGGCCGCTGCGGGTCCAGGCGGCCGAGGCCTGCGCGAGCTGGCGCAGGACGGCCAGGTCGATGTCGGCCAGGCGCTTGACGTAGACGCAGGACACGGCCGAGCGGTGCTTGCCCAGCCGGGCCAGCAGCTCTTCGCGCTCGGGGAAGTCGGAGGCGAAGTAGAGCACCAGCTCGGTCTTGCGCGGCGAGAAGCCGAGCAGGGGCCAGTCCATCGGCTTGGGGCCGCCGGTCGAATAGGATCCGAAGCCGACGATCGAGGGGCCCCACATCACCGCGGGCGCGCCGGCGATTTCGGCCAGCAGGTCGCGGACGACCGCGGCGTCGGCCTGGCGGACGCTCGGCGAGGCGGCCAGGAACTCGTCGACGCTGGCGTCGGTAGGGCGGGTCTTGGGCTCTGCGGCCATGGCGGGGCTCCGGGCGATCGGGCGAGAGTGGGCGGGATGGCGCGCCTTGCCAAGGTCCCGGCCGATGCGGTTTGAGACGCCTGGTCGAAAGTTCCCGGGGGCGGATTGCGCTAGAAGGTTCGGACCCACAGCTTGGCCACGGGGGGGCGGAGCATGCCGCACGACGTCCAGCCTGATCGTCTGCCGTACCTGGCCGCCAATATCGGCGCCGACTACGCCGACAGTTTCGCCGCTTGCCGCGAACTGCTGGCGCTGATGTTCGAACTGGACGCGTCGTCGCCGGACGGGCGGGCCGGCTATGCCATGGACTTCGCCCTCTACGACTACGGCCCGATCAAGCTGGGCATGTCGCAGGGACCGGCGTCGATCATGGTCCGCGGCCCCCAACTCATCGCGCGGACGGGCGTCGACCAGTTCCACGTCCAGTATTATCGACGGCACGGCTTCGTCCTGACCCTGGATGGCGCGGCCCAGGAGGTTCGGCCAGGCGACATCTGCATGCTGGACCTGTCCCGCCCCGCCTCCCTGCGTACGGACGGGATCGACAACCTGTCCGCCATCGTCTCGCGCGATCTGCTTTCGCCGCTGCTGGCGGATGTCGGCGACGTTCACGGGCTGGTGCTGCGCCGCGACAGCGAGGCCGGCGTCGCCGTTCGCGAGCATCTGGAAGAGATGTGGCTGCGCGCGCCCGAACTGACGGTGGAGCAGGGGCTGGCTTGGAGCCGCTCGACCGCGGCC
Organism: Caulobacter sp. FG7; assembly: GCF_057808875.1. Lineage (NCBI taxonomy): Bacteria > Pseudomonadati > Pseudomonadota > Alphaproteobacteria > Caulobacterales > Caulobacteraceae > Caulobacter > Caulobacter sp. FG7. The sequence goes on along the minus strand of NZ_JBMDIW010000012.1, from coordinate 112,400 downwards.
CTGCTGGCCGGCGTCGTGCGGGCCAACACCCAGAGTCGGGCCGCGACTCGCGCGGAACTGCGCAGGAGCCAGTTCCGCGCCATCTGCCGGCGCATAGACCGGGATATCGGCGACCCTGACCTTGGCCAGGCCGTGCTTACCCACCAGTTCTATGTGACGCGCCCGACCCTCTACCGGATGTTCGAGCCCCATGGCGGCGTCGGCAGGTACATTCTCGGACGTCGTCTGACCGGCGTGTTCCGCGACCTGTCGGATCCATCCCTGGTGCGCGAGCCGATCGCCGCGATCCTGCGTCGCTGGGGTCTCGAGAACCACACGGCCGCAGGACGCGCCTTTCGCGCCGCGTTCGGCATGACGCCCTCCGGCTGCCGATCCCATGCCCTGGCCGGGCAGGCGACGACCGGCGGCCCGGCGGCTTTCGATATTCCATCGGAGATGCCGGCGAACATCAGGGCGTTCCAGGGCGGCGTGGCGTCGAACGGATGAAAGGCCCGCCGGCGGCGATGTATTTCCAATGACCGATCGCGGAGGGGAGGGGCGCTCTCCAACGAAAAACGCCCCCGGCGGAACCGGGGGCGTCTTCGAAAACGTCGTAGCGTAGGAGGCCTTAGGCGGCGGTCTTGACCAGCGACTTGGTCAGGATGCCGATGGCGGCTTCGCGGTCGATGCGCTCGATGGCGGCGACTTCGCGGGCCATGCGGTCCAGGGCCGATTCATAGAGCTGGCGCTCCGAATAGGACTGTTCCGGCTGGTTCTCGGCGCGGTGCAGGTCGCGGACCACTTCGGCGATCGAGACGAGATCGCCCGAGTTGATCTTGGCTTCGTATTCCTGGGCGCGACGCGACCACATGGTGCGCTTCACGCGGGCGCGGCCCTTCAGGGTGGTGAGGGCCTGGCTGACGACGTCGCCTTCGGCCAGCGGACGCAGGCCGGCGACCTTGGCCTTCTTGGTCGGAACGCGCAGGGTCATCTTTTCGTGGTCGAAGGTGATGACGTAAACCTCGAGCGACATCCCGGCCACTTCCTGGGTCTCGATGCCCTGGATCGTCCCCACGCCGTGGGCGGGATAGACGACGTGATCGCCGACCGAGAATTCCAGACCGCTCTTGCTCATTCGTTCGTCCTCATAAAATTGGGCTTGCGCCCAAAACGCCGTTTCCAAACATTCCAAAAGGCGATAGCAACCCGACCGTCGGAGAGGCGGGGCCAAGTCGGATCAGGATTTGGAGTGTCTCTTAAGTCACCCTTCGCCTTCGATCGGGCGAGCCGTTGGAACGGCTGTCGTCTTCCACGAGACATGCAGGTGCGAGGCCGCACCCGTCACGTCGAGGGCGACAATAGCATAAAAATCAGCCTCATGAAAGGCTTGCGACCCCAAGCTGGGGTATTGCGGCTCGAATCGAGCCGCTAAACGCCGGATTTTGCGGGGATCAGGAGCCCTTGCCGGGCTTTTCGCTGAAATACTTCTCGAACTTGCCGGTCTCGCGCTCGAAGTCGGCGCGGTCGGCCGGCGGCTCGCCCTTCACGGTGATGTTCGGCCAGACCTTGGCGTATTCGGAGTTGATCCGCAGCCACTTGCCGTCGGCGTCGTCCTCGGTGTCCGGCTTGATGGCGTCGACCGGGCATTCCGGCTCGCAGACGCCGCAGTCGATGCATTCGTCCGGATTGATCACGAGGGTGTTCTCGCCCTCGTAGAAGCAATCCACCGGGCACACCTCGACGCAGTCCATGAACTTGCAGCGGATGCAGGCGTCGGTGACGATGTAGGTCATCGGAACTCGGGCGGCTTTCTTGGGACGGACGTAACGCGGCCGCGTTTTCGGAGCGACGGCGCCGAATGTCAATGCGGCGCGGCGCCCAAGACCCGCAGGATTTCTCATGGCGCCCGCAGGACGACAGGCAAAATCGTCGCCGATCGGCGCAGCGTCGGCTTTCCGACGATGCACAACGGCGTTCGTCGAAAGATACCTTTTCTTATGGAAGAGCGTTTCAGTGTGCGGTTGAGGACGCGTCCAAGAACAACGTCGGGAAGCCGACAGCAGAATGCTCTCCATGGCCCTGAAGCCCGCGCCGTCCATGGCGGCCGATGACATCCACGCGCAACTGCGGCTTCGAATGGCCTCGTTCGAGGCCTTCGTTACGCACGCCCCGTTCGCCGCGGCGCTGATCGACCGCAGCGGCCGGCTGGTCGCCGTCAGCCCCGAGTGGCGCGACGAGGACCTGACCCCGAACCTGCATCCCGGCGAGCCGTTCGCCCGCTGCCTGATGAACCTGGAGGACATCGAGAGCCTGGAGCGCTGCCTGGCGACGGGCGAGCCGTTCTCGCGCTATCGCGCCCAGGCCGGCCACGACGGCCAGCGCATCTGGCGCAGCGAGTTCGCCGCCTGTCGCAGCGACGAGGGCGTGATCTTCGCCGTCATCGTCACCGCCCGCGACGTCACCGGTTACGCCCAGACGGCCCTGCGGGCCGAGCGCAACGAGCAGCGCCTGAAGCTGGCGCTGGAGCTAGACGACCTGATGGTGCGCGAGGTCGATCTGAAGACCGGCGAGGTCTATGTCTCGGGCACCTGCCTCGAGCTCGAGAAGTGGTGCCTGTTCGACCGCGATCCGCTGGAGATCGTGCACGAGGACGACCGCGAGCGCATGGCCCAGATCATGCGCGCCCGCCGCGACGGCGAGGCCGCGGTGTTCGAGTTCCGCCTCAACCGCGACGACGGGGTCGAGACCTGGGTGCGCTCGGTGGGCAAGCGGTTCCTGGGTGCCGACGGCAAGCCCGAGCGGCTGGTCAACCTGTTCAAGGACATCACCGACCGCCGCCGGCAGACCGAAGCGGTCGAGAACCTGGCGTTCCGCGACCCGCTGACGGGCCTGCCCAACCGCGCCTACTTCCAGCGCAAGTTCCAGGAGGCGGTCGACGCCTCGGAGATGGTCGGCGAGATCTTCGGCCTGATCATGATCGACGTCGATCACTTCAAGGACATCAACGACACCCTGGGCCACGACGCCGGCGACGCCCTGCTGCGGCGGCTGGCCGACGTGCTGCGTCACGCCTTCCGCTCGGGCGACACGGTGGCCCGGCTGGGCGGCGACGAGTTTGCGGTTATCCTGCGAGGCCTGCACAGCGAGGGCGACATGCTGCGGCCGATCAAGTCGCTGCAGGACCTTCTGCGACAGCCGATCCAGCACGGCGGCCGCAGCTTCTCGGTCAGCGCCAGCATCGGGGCTGCCCTGCACGGCGATCCCGACGCCGACCCGCACCACATCTTCAAGAACGCCGACATCGCCCTCTATCGGGCCAAGGACGAGGGCCGCAACCGCTCGATCCTGTTCGATCCGTCGATGCGCTCGGCCCTGGAGCAGCGGCTGGAACTGCTGCGCGACGTGCGCGCGGCGATCGAGGCCGATGAGTTCATTCTCTACTATCAGCCGGTGATCGACCTGGAGAGCGGCTCGGTGGCGGGGTTCGAGGCGCTGATGCGCTGGGCCCATCCCGAGCAGGGCGTGCTGACGCCCGACCGGTTCATGGCCGCCTTCGAGGATCAGGACCTCTCGCTGAAGCTGGGCGACGTGGCCTTCGAGACGGCGCTGAAGCAGATGCGGGCCTGGCTGGACGCCGGGGTCGAGTTCGGCCGGGTGGCGGTCAACATCTCGGCCGCCCAGTTCCGCTCCGGGCGGCTGGCCGAGGAGGTGCAGGAGCGCCTGGCCCGCTGGGGCGTGCCGTGCGACCGCCTGACCATCGAGGTCACCGAGACGGTCTATATGGGCTGGGCCTCGGACGTGGTCAGCGACACGGTGCGCAAGCTGCACGCGGCGGGGGTGATGATCGCGCTGGACGACTTCGGCACCGGCTACGCCAGCCTGGCCAACCTGCGGCAGTTCCCGATCGACCGGCTGAAGATCGACAAGGGCTTCGTCCAGAACGCCGAGGACGCCGCCATCGTCAAGGCGGTGATCACCCTGGGCGGCTCGATGGGCATGAAGGTGGTCGCCGAGGGCGTCGAGGACCGCGAGCAGCTGGAAGCCCTGGCCGCCTATGGCTGCGACCAGGTGCAGGGCTACCACTTCAGCCGCCCGATGCCGCCAGAAAAGGTGCCGGGCTTCGTCGACGAGTTCGCCGGCTAGCCCAGGCGGCGCTTGATCCTGCGCACCAACTGCTCGCCGCGCAGCTCGGCCATGCCGATGGCGTTGCGTTCGTCGAGCACCACCCCGTCGGCGACCAGGATCTCGCGCAGCGTGCGGTAGTCGACGTCCTGCACGTCGGCCTGGCGGGTGGGGGCGCACAGCATGGCCGCCGCCGCGCCGGCCGCCTGGCCCAGCGTCATCGAGGTCATCTCCATGCGGATGGCCGAGAAGGCCTGGTGCGAGGCCGCAACGGCGAACGGCGTCAGCAGGTTGGTGGCCTGGTCGCGATGCGGCAGCATGATGTCGAGCGGCAGGATCGAGCGCTGGTCACGACCGCCGGAGTTCTGCTCGAAATTGCCCTCGTTCCAGATCGTCCAGCCGCGTTCGCCCTTCACGGCGATGCGCTGCACCAGGTGGCTGTCCTGGCGGTAGGAGGCCAGGGCCACGGCGCGCGACAGGCGCGGGGCGCCGTCCTTGTCGAGGTCGGCCGCCGACCACATGGCGCCGTTGTCGAGGCGGCGGGCCTCGCGGACATACAGCTGATAGGGCCAGCCGGCCGAGTCGTTGGCGTGCGGCCGGGCGTAGTGGTCCTTGGCCAGGCCCCACTGGCGGACTTCCTGCTGCAGCGAGGCGGGCAGGCGCTCGTCCTTCTCCCAGGCCAGGGCGTAGAAGAAGCCGCGAATGAAGTTCTCGTGCCGCTTCCAGATGACCTCGCGCTCGGCGTAGCCGGCGGTGGGATAGGCCCAGCTGAGCAGCACAGGGTCGGTCGAGAAGCCGCCGCGGGCGTTGACGTCGAAATAGCCGTCGCCCAGGTCGTTGGCGTAGATCAGGTCGTCGGTGAACGACCAGTCGGCGCCGTGCTTGAGGCCGGCCTGGCCGATGGCGGCCACGTAGCGGAACAGCACCTCGTAGTCGGCGCGTTCGTAGCCGGGCGGCGGCGTCGACGGCAGGTCGATGCGCAGTCCGGGCTTGTTGCTCATGGTCAGGCGGAAATTGTAGGCCTGCACGGCCTTGTCGGGCGCGCCGATCGGCTTCTGGTCGCCCGGCGCGACGCCGCGCAGCAGGCCGCTGGCCGGATCACCCTGGCGCAGGAACGGGTCGACGACGATCGGCCGGCCGCGGATCTGGAACTGGTGCGTGCTGGTCTCGCCCTCGCGGGTCGCGCCGCGATAGCCGCCCAGGTTGTTCAGGGGAGAGGCGGCCTCGCGGCCGACCTGGAAGCCGATGCCCGCGGCGGCCAGCAGGTCGCCCTCGTAGGAGGCGTCGATGAACACCCGTCCCTTGACGCGCAGGCCGTCGGCGGTCTCGAAGCCGGTGATGCGGCGGTCGGACTTGGCCACGGCGACGACGCCGCGCGAATAGACGACCGAGACCTGCTTGAGGGCCAGCATGTATTCGAAATAGGCCTCGGCCGCGCTGGGCTTGAAGCTGAAGCGGTTGCTCGCCTCGCCGCCGCCGCGCGACACCGCCTTGATCGTGCGCAGGGCTGCGCCGCCGAAGGCCTTGGCGTCCAGGAAGTCGGTCCAGCCCAGGCCGCCGCTCATCATCCCGCCGACATGGGCTTCGCGCCAGCCGCCGACGATCACCACCGAGGCGCGGGACTCCGCGACCTCCAGGGCCGCCATGACGCCGGCCGGGGTCGCGCCGTAGACGACGACATCGGCCGAGATCGCCTGGCCTTCGTGCTCGTAGAGGCGGCGCGGGCCGTCCGCCGCCGTGGCGATCTTGCCTTGATAGCAGCCGGCGAGAGAGGTCGAGGCGAGCGACAGCGCTCCCCCGAGCAACAGGCGACGATCGATCATGCAGCCCCCAGGGCGGCCGGATGCGACCGCGCGAAAGAGCAGCGTTACTAACCGCCGTTACGGTGAAGCTCCACGCTGCACAACCGGCGCCGTAAACGGCGCATTGCGGTGTGTCGCAGGGTTGTAATCCGTCTGGCCGCCGGCCCTACTTCTTGCTCATGTCGAGCTTGCCGATCCTGCCCTTGTCGACGAGCCAAATGTCCTTGCCGCCGTTGACGCCGACAGCCAGGGGCAGCTTGTAGAGGGTGCTGAGGAACACGTGGGTCTCGACCGGGGTGGGCGAGACGATGTGACTGGCGAAGGCCACGGCCGGCCTGCCGTCGGCGGCCTTGGGTTTTTCGATCAGCAGGCACGAGGCCGACAGGGCGTCGACGCGCCTGACCGTCTTGCCGTCGGCGGCGACGAAGATCCGGTAGTGGCCGCCGACCGGAATGGCGCCGGCGGCCGGGGCGGGGGCCAGCAGCCAGACGATCCAGCCGTCGCCGTCGGGGTTCTTGACCATGGCGGTGTTATAGCCGGCGCGGCAGGTGCTGGCGCCGGTCGTGGCAGCCGCCTGCCGGGCCGAGAAGGCCAGGCGCTCTTCGTCGGTCAGCTTGCGGTCGGTCGGCTCGGTGACCGGGCCGGCGCCCTTGCCGTCGACCACGACGTCGTAGCCGATCTCCAGCCCGCTGCCCTTGTCGCGCAGGAAGCGGACCTTGGCGGTCTTGCCGTCGTCCTGCACAAGCCAGCCCTTGAGGCCGGCGCCCTGTAGATCGGGAACCTTGGCGGCCAGGGCGTCGCTGGCCAGCCAGGCGGCGATGTCCTGGCGGTAGATGGCGTTCCCGAACGCCTCGATCTGCGGCAGGTCGTAGGCCGTGATCGGCGCGACAGGCTTGGCCGGAGCCTTGCCGGTCGTGGCGGCGGTCCCGGCGGAGGGCTGGGCGTGCGCGACGCCGGAAAGCAGAAGGGCCAGGCTGACGGCCATGGCCGGACGGAACGACGCCACGTAGGTACTCCCCCCAGGATGCAACTCATCCCAAGGTAGCGATTGGCGCGCAGACGTCCATGGGGAAAGAATAAGGTTCCGTTCTCTGTGCGCCGAGGCGTCGGAGGCTGTTTCTTGAGTGTTCACGGATGCTAAGGAAGGGCTCCATTCGGACAGCATGGTATCTGGATTGAGATCTGCGCTTGGCAAATTAGAGCTGGGCTATGTCTGAGGGGGCGAGCCAATGAGCCGGCATTCTTCCGCATCTGGAAAGTCTGCAACCGACCACACGGCAATCATCGGCGATGTGCCTGGGATGTGGTCAAAGCTACGGTGGGATGCTGAAGTCTTTCGGGATTTTCAGGTGAAATACCCTGACGAGGCTGAGCCTCTTGCCTATGCAGCGATCAATGTTTGCATAGCAGCGAGTAGCCTTGAAGATTGGGCTAAAAGAGCCATTCCTAAAAAAGAACGAGATACGTTCGACGAAGATCTAGCGGCTGCGGTTCCTCTGCAAGCCATGTGCGAGGCGATCGCCAACACCTCCAAGCACTCCGCCCATTCGGACGGGCGTTGGGGCGGTAGCGTTTCTCTCGACTGGGAGGAGGCTGATGAGTGGGCGCCGGAGGGCTATGTATTGCGGTACATTGGGCCTCATGGCAGCGATGAATTGGGCGGCGGTCTAGCCGCCAATCAGTTCCATAAATTGTTGAGTGATTGGTGGGCGTTCCTGCTTGCTAAGCAGCTCGTAACGCCGGACCAGGGGACACCCGCTTGGTTGCAGCGGAAAATTCTAAAAATCTTCCCAGCTCCTGAAGGTTTGATGGCTGAGGGCGAGCAAACCTGAAGCGCCTAACCCTCCAGCGCCTCGTACAGCCCCCGCGCCTCGGTGGCGGGGCCCCGGCGTTCGCCGCAGTCGAGGATGCGCACGTTCACCAGCCGGCCGCCGATGGCGAAGACCAGCACGTCGCCGGCTTTCAGCGAGCGCGAGGGCTTGTCGATGCGGCTGTCGGGAGCGCCGGCGCGGGTCAGGCGGATGCGGCCCTCGTCGACGAAGCGGGCGGCCATCGAGCGGGTCTTGAAGAAGCGGGCGCGCCACAGCCAGACGTCGGCGCGGCAGTGTTCGTCGTTGTGATGCGCCTCGTCGCTCATGAGGCGGCCTTTTCGGGTCCGGCGGCGGCCGGCTTGCGGCGGCGGGGCTTCCTGCGGCGCGCGGGCGGGGGCGGCGGCTCGGTCAGCTTGGCCAGGGCCGCGAACGGCGAGTCCGGGCGCGCCTTGACGGGCTTGGGCTCCAGCCGCTGGGCGCCGCGGCGTTTCCAGATGATCGGCGCGTCGGGCTTGGCGCGCACGGCCGGGGTGTAGTCGAGCGAGCGAAGGATCGAGGAAGCCTCGGGCGGGGTCCAGCCCAGGGCCTCCAGCGCCGCGGGAGTCAGCACCACGCCGCCGGGGCGCTGCTCGGCGCGCAGCAGGGCGTCGAGCTTTTCCAGGGTCTCGACCTGGACGAGATGCTTGCCGGCGACGCGCAGGCCGCTGGCGACCAGGGCGCGGGGCGAGGGCGGCGGCGAGGGCAGGGGGCAGAGGCCGACCAGCGGGCCGCGCCAGCCGCCGGGATCCAGCGCGCGGGCGCAGGCGATGGCCTCGGACTTCAGCACGCCCGGGCAATAGAGCGAGAAAGCGCCGATGCGCACGCCCAGGCTCTTCAGCGCCCGGCGCTCGGCCTGGCTGAGCGCCTTCAGTTCCGGTTCGAGCGGGCGCTTGTCGAGCACGCCGCCGGCCTCGAGCAGGCGATGGGCGACGCCGCGCGGCAGGCCGCGCAGTTCGCTGCCGGCCAAGGCCGCTTGCAGCTTGCGCAGTGGAGCCAGATGGCGGTCGACCTCGGAGGCCAGGAAGGCGTCGAGCCGGCGCTCGGCCCGCTCGCGGGCGGGGGCGGGGCCCAGTTCCCCCAGCAGGCGGGCACGCGGCGACAGCAGGTCGCCGCCCGAGCGCACGGCCCCGGCCGCCTCGCCGCGCCACAGGATAGCGCCGTCGGGCGTCAGGGCGAAGGCGTCGTCCGGTTCGGCGGCCAGCTGGCCCAGGCGGCGGGCGATCTCGGGTCCGACGGCGCGCTGGGCGGCGTTGCGCAAGGCTCGCTCCTCCAGCGGGGTGGCGGCTTTCTCGGGCGTGAAGGTGACGCCGGTCAGGCGGCCGACGACCTGGCCCTCGACGCTGACCTCGCCGTCCTGGGCCACGCCCGCCAGCAGCACCTCGCGCTCGCCCAGCTGCTTCATCAGCACGCTGGTGCGGCGGTCGATGAACCGGGCCATCAGCTTTTCGTGCAGGGTGTCGCTGATCTTGTCTTCGAGCTCGCGGGTGCGGCCCTGCCAGTGGACGGGATTGGCCAGCCAGTCGGGACGGTTGGCGATGTAGGACAGGGTGCGCACCCCCGACAGGCGCGCGGCCAGGCTGTCGATCTCGCCGTCGGTGCGGTCCAGCGCCTTGAACTGGCCGTTGATCCAGTCTTCCGGCAGGCGCTTGCGGCCCGTGGTCAAGTCGTCGAACAGGGTGCGGACCATCCGCTGGTGATCGTCGTCGGTGGTCTTGCGGAAGTCGGGGGTCTGGCAGACGTCCCACAGCTTCAGCAAGGCCGAACGGTCGGTCTTGCAGCGGGCGACGACGTCCTCGTGAGCGGCCAGCTTGCGCAGGGTGCGCTCGTCCAGCGCCTCCTGCGACAGGGTCAGGCCCGTGCGGTTAGGCGGTTCGGACAGCGAGCGCAGCAGGCCCTGCAGCGAGCCGAAGTCGAGCCGGGCGTTGCGCCATTCGGCCGCCAGGATCGGCTGGAAGGCGTGCTCCTCGACGGCCTGGACCAGGTCCTCGTCCATCTCCTCGCAGTCGCCGGTGACGCCAAAGGTGCCGTCGCGGGTGTAGCGGCCGGCGCGGCCGGCGATCTGGCCCACCTCCTGCGGATGCAGCCAGCGGGTGCGGCGGCCGTCGAACTTGCGAAGACCGGCGAAGGCCACGTGGTCGACGTCCATGTTCAGGCCCATGCCGATGGCGTCGGTGGCGACCAGGAAGTCGACCTCGCCGCTCTGGTAGAGGGCGACCTGGGCGTTGCGGGTGCGGGGGCTCAAGGACCCCATGACCACGGCCGCGCCGCCCCGCTGGCGGCGGATCAGTTCGGCGATGGCGTAGACCGCGTCGGTGGAGAAGGCGACGATGGCCGTGCGCCGGGGCAGGCGGGTCAGCTTCTTGGAGCCGGCGTAGGACAGGTTGGAAAACCGCTCGCGCCCGACGATCTCGGCGTCCGGCAGCAGGCGGCGGACCAGCGGGGCCATCGTCGCGGCGCCCAGCAGCATGGTCTCGAACCGGCCGCGGGCGTGCAGCAGGCGGTGGGTGAAGATGTGCCCCCGCTCGGGATCGGCGCACAGCTGGATCTCGTCGATGGCCACGAAGTCGACCTCGCGGCCCAGCGGCATGGCCTCGACCGTGCAGACGAAATAGGCCGCGCGCGGCGGGACGATCTTTTCCTCGCCGGTGATCAAGGCCACGGCGGCCTTGCCGCGCAGCTTGACGATGCGGTCGTAGATCTCGCGCGCCAAGAGGCGCAGCGGCAGGCCGATCATGCCCGAGCCGTGGCCGAGCATCCGCTCGACGGCCAGGTGGGTCTTGCCGGTGTTGGTGGGCCCCAGGACCGCGGTGAGCCGCGACGGGGCGAGGCCGGTGGAACGGTCGCTCATGACCCTCCGAAAGTGGGGCGGGAATCGTGGCGAGGCAAGCGGGGGCTTGGTCCCGGATGCGACGATCCGCCGCCCGGGTCGTAAACCATGCTGGACGGCATGACCGGCTATGAGGACAGCAGAGTTCCTCCCGCTCGCGCTTATCCCGGCCAAGGACCCATGTTCGCCACGCTTCGGTGTTTGGATCAGCACGACCCGACGCTGGTGATCTGGGCGCTGCTCGTCTGCCTGGCGTCGATGGCGGTGGGCGTGCACGCCTATCACCGCGGCGCGACGGCGGTGGGGCCGGCCCGCGTGGCGTGGATCCTGCTGACCGGCCTGGTGCTGGGCAGCGGCGTCTGGGCCACCCACTTCATCGCCATGCTGGGCTTCCAGCCCGGGCTGCGGCTCAGCTTCGACGAGCCGATGACGGCCCTGTCCTTCGTCGTGGCGCTGACCGGCCTGGCGGGCGGCGCGGGCCTGGCCATGACCGCGACCGGACGGACGAGGCGGATCATCGGCGGGGCGCTCTGCGGGGGAAGCATCGCGGCCATGCACTTCGTCGGCGTCTCGGCCATGCGGCTGCCGGCCCTGATGATCTGGCGGGCCGACCTGGTGGTCGCCGCGATCCTGATCGCCGCCGGGCTTTCCGCCCTGGCCTTCGCCGACCTGCGGCGCGAGAGCGGCCTGCGGGGACGCATGGCGTCGATCCTGCTGCTGGCGGCCGCCGTCTGCGGCCTGCACTTCGTGGGCATGGGCGCGGTCACCCTGCTGCCGGTCGCCGACCTCGAGGCCGCGGGCCGGTTCACGCGCGGCGAGCTGGCGCGGTCGGTCATCGCCATGGTGTCGATGATCGTCCTGGCCGGCTGCGGCATGCTGCTGACCCATCGCCTGGCCCATCGCTCGGCCTTCGCCACCCTGCGCTCGGCGCTGAACCGGGCGCCGATCGGCCTGGGCTATTTCGACCGCAACAACCTGCTGCAGGTGTGGAACGCCACCCTGGCCGACTTCGCCCGGCCCTACGGCCTGACCCTGGCGCGCGGCATGAGCCTCTCCGAAATCGCCGAACGTACGGCGATGGACGCCAAGGCCCGGCAGGCGGCCAAGGCGGTGCTCGACGCCGTCGACGACCAGGTGGGCGAGTGGGTGTCGCCCGACACTTTCAGTTCGCCCGACGGCCGCTTCCAGTCGCTGAAGCTGACGCCGGCCGAGGACGGCGGCTTCCTGCTGATCATCACCGACATCACCGAGCACGTGACGGTGACCGAGCGCGAGATCGAGGCCCGGCGCCTGGCCGAAGGCGCCAGCCGCGCCAAGAGCGAGTTCCTGGCCAATATGAGCCACGAGATCCGCACGCCGCTGAACGGCATACTGGGCATGACCCAGGTGATGTCGCGCGAGGCCCTGGACGACGACCAGCGCGAGCGGCTGGAGATCATCGGCGCCTCGGGAGCGGCGCTGCTGGAAATCCTCAACGACGTTCTGGACCTGTCCAAGATCGAGGCGGGCCGGATGGAGCTGAACGAGGCCGCGTTCGACCTGGAGGAGACGGTGCGCCTGGCGCTGGCGCCCTATGCGCCGCTGGTCGCCGAGAAGGACCTCGCGCTGACCCTGACCGTGGACGATGCAGCGGCGGGCGCGTGGTTGGGCGATGCGCCCCGGCTTCGTCAGATCCTTGGCAACCTGGTGGTCAATGCGGTGAAGTTCACCGACCAGGGCGGCGTGGCCGTGTCTGTCGAGCGGCGCGAGGCGGGCCTGCGCTTCATCGTGGCCGACACCGGCGAAGGGGTGTCGGAGGCCGACCGCGAGCGGATATTCAAGGCCTTCACCCAGGCCGACGCCTCGGCCACCCGGCGTCACGGCGGCACCGGGCTTGGCCTGACCATCTCGCGCAGCCTGGCCGAGCGGATGGGCGGCAGGCTGTGGCTGGAGAGCCGAGAGGGCGAGGGGGCGACCTTCGGCGTCGACCTGCCGCTGGTCCCGCTGGCCCAGGAGGCGGCGAGGAAAGTCGTCTCGCCGGCCGCCGCGGCGATCCCGCGGGGCGCGCTGCGCATCCTGGCGGCCGAGGACAACCCGGTGAACCAGACCGTGCTGCAGGCCCTGCTGGCGCCGTTCGAGGTCGAACTGGCCCTGGTCGCCGACGGCCGCCAGGCGATCGCCGCCTACGAGGCCGACCCGGCCATCGACCTGATCCTGATGGACATCCAGATGCCCGAGCTGAACGGCCTGGCCGCCGCCCAGGGCATCCGCGCGTTCGAGGCTGCGCACGCCCTGGCGGCCGTGCCGATCATCGCGGTGACCGCCAACGCCATGCCCCACCAGGTCGAGACCTATTTCGCCGCCGGCATGACCGGCTTCGTCGCCAAGCCGCTGAACCTCGCCGACCTGCTGGCGGCGATCGAAGGGGCGACGAGCCCGAAAGCGGACGCGGCGTAAGGGGGCGCCTGGAAACGGGCCTCTTTCGGGCGTATATACAAGTGCATACTTGGAGGCGCGGATGACGAGGTCCAGCACTCGAACCTTTCGCAGCGGCAACAGCCAGGCCGTGCGCCTGCCCAAGGAGGTGGCGTTCGCGGAGGAGACCGAGCTCACCCTGGTGCGCTCTGGCGACGTGCTGACGATCTATCCAGCGCGCGGCACGGTTCAGGACCTGGTCGCGCGGCTGGCCGAACTGCCCAAGCCGAGCGCCGTAGAGGTGCGCGACGATGAGGACCTGCCCGAGCGGCCTGGCCTCTAGAGCGTGGCGGCCTTCATCCTCGACACCAACGTGGCGATCCACCTGCGTGATGGCGATCCGGTCATTTCAGCCAAGATCGCGGCGTTGGATGGCGCGGTGCTGCTGTCGATCGTCTCACGCGTCGAGCTCGAAGGCGGCGTCTATCGCGAACTGGCGGACACGGCCGCGCGGCGGGCTCGGTTGGACGCCATGCTCGACATCCTGCCGGTGCTGGATTTCGGCGCCGAGGCGGCCGACGCCTATCGGGCGATCGTGCAGGCGACCGGCTACTCGCGTCGCAAGATCCTGGATCGGATGATCGCGGCTCAGGCGCTGACCCACCGCGCCACCCTCGTCACCTGCAACCCGGCCGACTTCCAGGATGTCCCGGGCCTGGCGCTGCTGGCCTGGTAGTCTTCTCCTACCGCGCGAACGCCACCTTGCCGTCGACCACCGTCAGGATCGGCTGGGCCTTCAGGATCTCGGCTTGGGGCACGGTCATCAGGTCGCGGTCGAAGGCGGTGAGGTCGGCGGCCTTGCCGGGTTCCAGCGTGCCGCGCTGCTGCTCGGCGAAGGCGGCGTAGGCCGGCGCCCAGGTCAGCATGCGCAGGGCCTGCTGGCGGGTTACGGCCTCTTCGGGATGCCAGTCGGCGTTCGAGAAGCCCGTCAGGCTCTTGCGGGCGACGGCGGCGTAGAACTCGATGCGCGGGTCGCCCACCTCGACCGGGGCGTCGGAGCCGGCGGCCACGACCGCACCGCTTTTCAGCATGTCGGCCCAGGCATAGGCGCCCTTCAGGCGGTCCTTGCCCAGGCGCGCAGGCGCGAAATAGAGGTCGCCGATGGCGTGGCTGGGCTGCATCGAGGCCACGACGCCCATCCGGGAAAAGCGCGGCAGGTCGGCGGCGTCGACGACCTGGGCGTGCTCGATGCGCCAGCGGCGGCCGGTGTCCGAACCGAGCGCTTCGCCAAACCAGTCCAGCACCATGCGGTTGCCGCGATCGCCGATGGCGTGCATGGCGACCTGGGCGTTCACGGCCCGCGCCTTTTGCATCAGGATCAAGCCCTGGTCGTGCTCGGTGAGCACCAGGCCCAGACCCTCGGCGTCGCTGTAGGGCGACAGCAGGGCCGCGCCGCGCGAGCCCAGGGCGCCGTCCATGTAGAGCTTGATCCCGCGCAGGCGGATCAGGCCGGTCGGGTCGGCGCTGGGGCCGGTCTTCAGCACCTCGGTCGCGCCGGACGGGTCCATGTAGTTGTCGACGCGCAGGGAGAAACGGCCCTCGGCGGCCAGCTGGCGCAGCTGGTCGAGATCGGCCGCCTCGACGCTCATGTTGCCAAGGCCCGTCCAGCCCCGCGAGGCGTAGAGCTTGCCGGCCGTCTCCAGCGCCTGGCGCTTGAGGGCGGGGGAGGGCGGCGGGATGACCCCTTCGACCAGGGCCTGGGCGTGGTCGACCAGCATGCCGGTGGGCTCGCCCGTCTCGTCTTTGAGGATCTGGCCGCCGTCGGGCGCCTTGGTGTCGCGGGTCAGGCCGGCCTTGGCCAACGCGGCGCTGGAGGCGACCACGGCGTGGCCGTCGGCGCGGCCCAGCACGATGATGCGGTCCGGCGCGGCGCGGTCGAGGTCGGCGCGGGTGGGAAAGCGCTTCTCGGGCCAGTGGGTCTCGATCCAGCCCCGGCCGTAGATCGGCGCGTCGCTCGGATGGGCCTGGGCGTAGGCGCGAACGGCGGCGACCAGGGCCTCGACGGAGTCGGTCTTGTCGAGATTGAGGGTCAGTTCGCGCAGGCCGATGCCGGTCAGGTGGGCGTGGGCGTCGACGAAGCCCGGATAGGCCGCGCCGCCCTTCAGGTCGATGTCGCGGGCGTCCTTAGCGGCCTTGGCGCGGGCGGCGGCCAGCGGGCCGACGAAGGCGATGGCCTTGTCGCGGATCAGAACCGCCTCGGCGGGCGGGGCGCCGGCCACGCCGGTATGGATCGGCCCGCCGTGGACCAGGATGTCGCCGGCCACGGCGGGGCAGGCAACGATGGAAAGGGCGGCGGCGAGCAGGGCGATGCGGCGCAAGGGGCGGTCTCCGAACTTCAGCGTCGAAAGGTAGAGGCCCGGCCTCGCCTCCTGCAACAAGGGTGTTAATCTATCGGCGATGGGACAGGGCTTCATGCTTTTCGAGACGGCGATCGGTCGCTGCGGCCTGGCGTGGGGCGCTGGCGGGCTGGTCGGCGTGCAACTGCCCGAGACCGCGCCGGGCGCGGCCTGGGCGCGACTGCGCAAGCGCTATCCCGACGCCAAGGAGACCGCTCCGCCGTCCGAGGTGGACGAGGCGGCCGACCGCATCATCGACCTGCTGGCCGGAGGCCGTGACGACCTTTCCGACGTGGCGCTGGACCTGACGGTTGTGCAACCGTTCAACCGCCGGGTCTACGAGATCGCTCGCGCCATCCGGCCCGGTGAGACTTCGACCTACGGCCAGGTGGCGAAAGCCATGGGCGAGCCGGGGGCCATGCGGGCGGTGGGCAAGGCGCTGGGCGAGAACCCCTGGCCGATCGTCGTGCCCTGCCACCGGGTGCTGGGCGCCGACGGCAAGATGGGCGGTTTCAGCGCCGACGGCGGGGCGGCCACCAAGGCCCGTCTGCTGACCATCGAGCGGGCCCGGGTCACCGACGTTCCGACCCTGTTCGACATGGACTTCTCGGTCGCCCCGCCCAAGGGGCGCTGAGGACGACGAAGAAGGGCGGCCCTCTCGAGCCGCCCTTTTCCGTTTTCGCCATCGCGGCTCAGAGGCCGCCGGGCTTGCACTCGTTCTGGAAGAACTTGTCGATCTCGACCAGCTGGGTCTCCATCATCTCGGGGGTCATGGTCGCATAGCCGTGACCCATGTCCTTGATCTCAAGCCACTTGTAGGGCTTGCCGGCGTTCTTCAGGCCGTTGATGAAGCGCAGCGAGTCCTTGATGTCGACATTGGTGTCGCGGTCGCCATGATACAGGAAGACCGGGATCTTGGCGTCGCCGGCGTTCTGGATGGCGTCGAGGCCGCCCACCGACGGCGCCTGGCGTTCGCGCAGGATGCGGCTGTTACTGGTGGCCTTGCGCATGTCCGACAGGCTGCCGCCAGCGCCCGATACCGCGCACTGGTAGAGGCCATTCGGCCGGATCGTCGCGGCCAGAGCCGCATAGCCGCCGTAGGAATAGCCGAACATGGCGATGCGGCTGGGATCGGCCAGCTTCTGGTCGATCAGCCACTTGGCGCCGTCGTCCTTGTCGTCCTGCATCTTGCCGCCCCATTCTCCGTCGCCGGCGCGCCAGAGCTTTTCGCCCCAGCCCATCGAGCCGCGGTACTGGGGTTGCAGCACGACATAGCCCCGTGAGGCGAAGTATTGCACCCAACCGGCGACGTCCCAGCCGAGGTGGTCACGGGCCCAGGGGCCGCCGTGCGGCAGGATGATGGTCGGGTGCGGGCCGGGGCCGAAACTGGCCGGCGGGGTCGTCAGGAAGCCGGGCACCGGCAGGCCGTCACGGGCGGTGTATTGCACCAGCTTGGTCTGGCCCAGGGAGGCGGTCTTGATCCAGGGTCGCGAATTGCCCAGCAGGGTCAGCTTTCCGGCCTGGTCCAGCAGATAGTATTCGGCCGGCAGCTTCGGGCCTGATTTCTCGACGATCACGGTGCCGCGGTCGCTCGACCAGTCTACGACCGAAACGTCGAAATCGGTCGTGACGTTGAAGCGGGTCTTGGCCTCGGTGTCGGGATCGGTCCAGGCCAGGGGCTCGGTCTTGACGCCCAGGGCGGTGCGGACCGCCTTGAAGCGCGCGCCGAGCTGCTCGTCGATCCAGTAGGCGCTGCCGCGCGCGTCATTGTAACCGACGGCCAGAACGTCGTCGTTGTCGTCGAGATAGATCCCCTGAGCGTCGAACAGCTTGTGCTCGAACAGCGGCTCGACCACCTGCTTGGCGGCGATGTCGTAGACGTAGATGCCCCGCTTGCCATTGGTCTTGACCATCGACACGTAGGCGATGTTGGGGTCGCTGCTGAAGCCTTCGAGGTTCGTGAAGTTGCGATCTCGGGCATAGGACCGGAAGTGGTCCTCCCAGGCGCCGGTCTTGGCGTTCTTGATCTGCTGGACGAAGTAGGCCTTGCCGTCCTCGTAGCCGACGTCGGTGCGGCCGCGGATCTCGCCCTTGGCGTCGGTGACGAAGCCGCCGTAGCGTCCCGCCATGCGATCGATGCGTTCGGCCGAATTGGTGTAGACATTGACCCTGTAGACGTCGCCTTCGCCGCCGCGGCGTTGATCGACGACCAGCACGTTCTTGGGATCGTTGGGAAGGTTGTCGACCACCAACGGATTGGCCAGGGCGCGCTCGCGGGCCTCGTCTTCGGTCTTGGCCGCGCCGGTATCGGCCAGCGGCGAGTTCCAGGTCTTGCCCTCGAGGTCGGTGAAATAGACCTTCTGAACGTGCCCTTTCCACGAGCCGATCGTCAGGGGCTGCATGGCCGCGACGCGCAGACGGTCGTTCTTCACGAAGCTCACGCTCTTGAAGACCATGGAGGTCGAGCCGATGATCGTCGGCGGCTTTTCCAGCGCATCCGTACGCCAGACGCTGATGTTGACCCTGGCGCCGTCACCGGACGTGAGCGCGGCGATATGCTTGCCGTCGGGCGAGACGACGACGTTGGATATCATCGCGTAACGGGTAAGATCTTTCGCGCTCGGAGCGTCGGCGGGAACCGGCGCGGGCGCGGCGAGCGCCGCTGCTGGGACGGCGGACAGGGCCGAGGCCGCCAGCAGGACGGCCACGGTAGAGCTTATCAAACGCTTGGAAAGCAACAGGATTCCCCCGAATCTGCATGAGCGCGCACAAGACATGCGCGCAGCGTGGGGTTGATGATTGCAGCGTCCCTGCGTTTCCCTCAACCCCCGCCATTGCTTAGGGCGACCAGCAGTTTCATCCAAGGATCAACGTTCTTGGAGGTCGCTTCCGCCGCCCCGTGGGCAAAACTGTGTCGTATTTGCTACGATCTCGGACATCCGCGTCACAATTTGGCCAAGTGCGTTGAGGCCGGTCGCAAACCTGTTACGTTTCGCCGCGCTGGCGGTATGGGATGTGCCGCTGGCGAAATGCAGTGCGGGGGACCCCGCGGGGGAATTTCATTGATGACGTTTGATAAGAGAAATCTGCTCGCGACGACGGTTATCGCGGGTATCGCGATGCTTGGCGTCGTGTCGGCCGCTTCGGCTCAGACCGCCAAGCCGGCTCCGAAGGAAGAAGCCGCCGCCAACGAAGTTGAAGAACTGGTCGTCACCGGTTCGCGCATCAAGCGCTCGGAATTCAACAGCGCCTCGCCGGTGACCGTGATCACCAGCGAAAGCGCCGAACTGCAAGGCCAGGTCGACACCGCCTCGATCCTGCAGAGCTCGATCCTCGGCGCCACCAGCCAGCAGATCAACAACAACTTCACCGGTTTCGTCACCACCGGCGGCAACGGCGCCAACACCCTGTCGCTGCGCGGCCTGGGCGCCCAGCGCAGCCTGACCCTGATCAATGGCCGCCGCGCCGGTCCCGCCGGCATCGGCGGCACCGTCGGCCCGTTCGACCTGAACGTCATTCCGAGCTCGGTCGTCGACCGCACCGAAATTCTGACCGGCGGCGCCTCGTCGATCTACGGTTCGGACGCCATCGCCGGCGTCGTGAACATCATGACGAAGCGCAACAGCGACGACGGCGAAATGGCCGTCTACGCCAACGTGCCGTTCAGCAAGGGCGGTGAAGTCTACCGCGCCAACCTCTCGAAGGGCTGGACCTTCAGCCGCGGCTACGTGAACGTCGCCGCCGACTACTACCAGTCGAACGGCCTGCGCTTCAAAGACCGCGACTACCTGAACTGCCCGCAGGACTACACCTTCGATCCGGCGACCGGCGCCCGTCGCGACCTCGTCATGCCCGACGGTTCGTACAAGTGCCTGAACACCCTGACGGGCATCTACATCCGCGGCACCTCCCGCTACATCCCGGACGCCACCGCCGTCTCGAACGGCTGGGACCTGAACGGCTTCCGCCGCGTCAACGGCAGCCTGGCCGCCGTCACGGCCGACCTGCGCACCGATCTGGCCGGCACGCAATCGGCCTACACGATCTACTGCGGCAGCAGCACGACCGGCAACTGCGCGAGCCCGCTGGCCTTCGCCCGCTCCAACCAGGCGCTGCAGACCACCGACTCGCCGCTGCAAGGCTACCGCCACGCCGTGTCGCCGGTGACCCGCAAGTCGGTGTTCGTCTCGGGCGGCTTCGACCTGACCGAAAAGACGGAACTCTACGGCGAACTGCTGCTGAACCGTCGTGAATCGGAACAGCGCAGCATCCGCCAGCTGGGTCCGACGATCAACGCGAACAACCCGACCAACCCCTTCAACTTCGCCAACAACCCGAGCTACGTCGGTCCGACCGGCGCGGCCCTGGCGGCCTCGTCGTTCTCGCCGATCTTCGTGCTGCCGATCACCCGCGACCAGACCGTCGACTACGCCCGCGTCGTCCTCGGCGCCCGCGGCGTGCTGCCGGAATCGCTGCCGATCCTCGGCAACTGGGACTGGGACATCTACGGCCAGTATTCGAAGTCGTCGGGCGATTACGGTCAGGACTTCATCTACAACGACCGCATGCTGGCCGTGTCGGGCGCCGCCCGATGCAACCAGGCGCTCGTGACGATCTCGGCCAACATGCCGAACGCGACCTGCCCGACCAACATCAACCTGGCCAAGGTCTCGACCGTCGGCGGCAGCTACCTGACGCCGGAAGAGTACGCCTTCCTGAACGGCTACGAGCAAGGCCACACCGAGTACGTCTACCAGTACGTGGAAGGCTCGATCAGCGGCGACCTGTTCACCCTGCCGGCCGGTCCGGTGGGCGCGGCCGTCGGCTTCCAGCTGCGCAAGGAACAGCTGGACGACGTTCCGGGCTACAACAGCCGCAACAGCAACTACAACGGTTCGGCCGCCTCGGCTGAAACCCACGGCTCGGACGAAGTGAAGGAGCTCTTCGGCGAACTTGAAGTTCCGCTGCTGAAGGACCTGCCGCTGATCGACAAGCTGACGCTGAACTACTCGGCGCGCTACTCGGACTACAAGTCGTACGGCTCGAGCAGCACCTACAAGGCCGGCCTGAAGTGGAACATCAACTCCACCTGGGCTCTGCGCGCCAACAAGGGCACCTCGTTCCGCGCTCCGGCGCTGTACGAACTGTACCTCGGTTCGTCGTCCAGCTTCCTGGCTCAGACCAGCGACCCCTGCTACCAGTACGCGACCACGGCCGGCGTGACCGACCGTCAGCGCGCCAACTGCGCGGCCCTGGGCATCGCGGGCAACTCGACCCACGGCGGCGCCGGCTCCTACACCATCTTCGCCAAGGGCGGCGTTGGTTACCTGGAAGCCGAAGAGTCGGACAACAAGTCGATCGGCATCGTCTTCTCGCCGAGCTTCATCGACCTGAACGTCTCGCTCGACTACTCGGAGCTGACGGTCAACAATCAGGTGCAGCGCTACGGCGCCGCCAACATCCTGGACTCGTGCCTGGATGCGCCTGACTTCCCGACCAGCCCGTACTGCAGCCTGATCACCCGCAACACCGACACCTCGTCGGCGACCTTCGGCGCCGTTCTGACCGTGTCGGACGCGTACCTGAACGTGGCCAAGCAGTGGAACAACGCCCTCGACCTGAGCGCGGTGTACCGTCACGAGCTGCCGCACGGCACCCTGACCGTTTCGGGCCAGTTCACCTGGACCCTCGACTGGTACACCCAGCTGAGCAACGGCGCGGATCCGGTGAAGAACCAAGGCTTCACGGCCTATCCGGACTTCGCGGGCCGCACGGGCGTCTCGTATAACCAAGGCGACTGGACCGTCACCTGGGCCACCCAGATGGTCGGCAAGACCTCGGACGTCGACGACAGCTACAGCGGCTACGGCACGGACATCATCACCTACCGTGACCAAACCGCCTACGTGAAGCGTCACATCGAGTTCAACGCCACGCACGACATCTCGGTCCGTCGCAAGTTCGACGACATCACCGTGATCGCCGGCATCAACAACGTGTTCGACGAGCAGCCGCCGTTCTACTCGTCGTCGTCGGCGAGCCGCTTCTCGAACATGCGTCTGGCCTCGTCCTACGACATCCTCGGCCGTCGTATGTTCGTGAACGTCAGCAAGAAGTGGTAAGAAAACCAACCCTCTAGGGGGCTGGGAAGGGCGGCGAGGGCAACCTCGCCGCCCTTTTTCTTTGGTCTCGTTCCCGGCTTGGCCGGCGGCCCGGCCCAAAACGAAAACAGCCGCCCCGGGCGACCGGGGCGGCTGTCGATGATCCGAGGATGGAGCGGGCGCGAAGCCCGCAGCCTCACGCGACCTGGGCGGCGAGGCCTTCGAGCACGCGGCGCAGGTCGGCCTCGCGGAACGGCTTCTGCAGCACCGCAGAGCCCTTGTGCGGCTCGGTCAGGCCCGCCTCGCCATAGCCGCTGGCGAAGGCGAAGGGCACGCCGCGCGCCTTCAGGGCGTCGGCGACCGGGAAGATCGGCCGTCCGCCCAGGTTGACGTCGAGCAGGGCCGCGTCGATCTCGGCCGATCCGGCCAGGCGCAGGGCCTCCTCGATCTCGGCGGCCGGGCCCACGACCTCGCAGCCGAGATCGCCGAGCATGTCCTCGACCAGCATCGAGACGAGGGCTTCGTCTTCGACCACCAGAACCTTCAGGGCGGCGAGGGTCTTCATCTGTTTCACGGCTCCAGGGCGGCGAGGGGCAGCGTCATGGCGCAGACCAGGCCTGATTGATCATAGGCGAGACGGACCACGCCGGACAACTCGCCGGCGAGGCCCTTCTCCAGAAGGCGAGCGCCGAAGCCACGACGGGTCGGCGGAGTGACGCTGGGGCCGTCGCGCTCGGTCCAGGTCAGGACCAGGCGGGCGGGGGCCTGCGGCGGTTCGGTGGACCAGGCCACCGTCACGCGCCCCTCGGGCGTCGACAGGGCGCCGTACTTGGCGGCGTTGGTGGCCAGTTCGTGCACGGCCATGCCGATGGCGACGGTGGCCTTGGGGTTGAGGCGCAGGTCGCGGGCATAGTCGAAGTCCAGCCGCTCGCGGCCGGCGAAGGCCTCCAGTTCGGCGTCGACGATCTCGCGCAGGCTGGCGCTTTCCCAGTTCTGCTCGGTCAGCAGGTTGTGGGTCTGGGAGAGGGCGATCAGCCGGGCTTCGAAGGCCTCGCGGAAGGCGGGAAGGCCGTCTGCGGCGCGCAGGGTCTGGGCGGCCATCGACTGGACGGTGACCAGGGTGTTCTTGACCCGGTGATTGAGTTCGTTGAGCAGCAGGCGCTGGCGCTCCTCGGCCCGCTTGCGCTCGGTGACGTCCAGCGACACGCCGGCCATGCGTCGCACGCTTCCGCCGATCACCGGCGTCTCGTCGCGCACCGCCGCGCGGCCGCGGGCGTGCACCCAGCGCGTTTCGCCGCTGGGGATCACCACGCGGTACTCGATGTCGTAGTCGCCGCCGGTGCGGATGGCCTCGTCCATAGCCGCCAGCATCCGTGCGCGATCGCTCGGGTGAATGGTGGCCACCAGGTCGTCGAAGCCGAAATCCTGGTCGGCCGTGCGCCCGTAGTTCGACTTGCAGATGTCCGAAGCGTCGTAGGCGCGGGTCTCGACGTCCAGCTCCCAGGAGCCCAGGCGCCCGGAATCGAGGGCGAACTTCAGGCGCTCCTCGGTGCGGCGACGCTCGGTCAGCTCGCGGTGTCCGGCTTCGCCCGCGCGGCTGCGCTCGATGGCGACGGCGGCCTGGGCGGCGAGGCCAATGATCAGGGTTTCGGCGCGGGCGTCGAACTTGCCGGTCTCGCGATGGCCGAAGAACAGGCCGCCCAGCACCACGTCGTCGACTGTGGTCACCGGAGCGGCCAGGTAGCTGCGCACGGGCAGATGTCCCTCGGGCATGCCCCGGCGCGGCGCGTTCTGGCCATAGCGCGGATCGGCCAGGATGTCGTCCGAACGGACCACGCCCACGCCGTTGAAGGTGGGGGCGAAGATCGCCGTCTTGCGCGGCATGGGAAAGTCGGCGAACGCCTCGGGCGGCGCGCCGGCGAGGCCATAGAGCATGTAGCTCTCTCCGGCCTCGTCGGTGACGTTGTAGAAGAACGCGCCGAACTGGGCGCCGATCAGCTCGACGCCGCCGTCGATCACCGCCTGGACGGTCTCGCCCGGGCTCTGGTGCGCGCCGATGGCCGCGGCGATGCGGCTGAACGCCTGGTTGCGGCGCACCTCGTCGGCATGAGCGGCCTGCGCTTCGGCCAGCCGCCGGCGGAGATCGGCCATCTCCTCCGTCGCTGACACCGCGTCGGCCTCCAAAACGGTCACCTAGGCTCCCCCCTAGACCCCAACGCCGACAACACGGCGCGTCGACCTGAACGCGCCGGAAACGGTGCGGTTCCGCCGATCGTAAACAAGCTTGGCTTTTAGGGAAGCGGTGACGTGAAACGCCTGTCTCGCCCCGGAGGCGGCTGCCTTCAGCCGGTCGCGCCCTCGGTCAGCAGGAAGGCGCGCAGCGGGGCCGGATCGACGCCCTTGGCGACGAAGGCCTCGCCGATCCTGCGCACGAGAACGAAGGTCAGGGCGCCGCCCTCGGCCTTCTTGTCCTGGCCCATGTGGGCGATCAGGGCGTCGGCGCCGAAGGGCTGGCTGCGCACCTCGGCCAGGGTGTTGGGCAGGCCCGAGGCCTTGATGGCGGCCACGGCGCGGACGGCGTCCTGGGCCGAACACAGGCCTTGCGCGGCCGAGAAGCGGAAGGCCTGGGCCATGCCCACGCCGACGGCCTCGCCGTGCTTGAGGGCGTCGCCGAATCCCATCTCGGCCTCGATCGCGTGGCCGAAGGTGTGGCCGAGGTTGAGGAGCGCGCGGCGACCGGCCTCCTTCTCGTCCTCGGCGACGATCTCGGCCTTCATCTCGACGCTGCGGCCGACGGCGCGGACCAGGGCTTGGGTGTCGCGCTCAAGCACGGCGTGAACGTTCTTTTCCAGCCACTCGAAGAAGTCGAAGTCGCCCAGCAGGCCGTACTTGATGACCTCGGCATAGCCGCAGGCCAGTTCGCGGGCGGGCAGGGTGGCCAGCACGTCGAGGTCGGCCAGGACGAGGCGCGGCTGGTGGAAGGCGCCGATCAGGTTCTTGCCGCGCGGAGTGTCGATGGCGGTCTTGCCGCCGACCGAGCTGTCGACCTGGGCCAGGAGGGAGGTCGGGATCTGGATGAAGTCGACGCCGCGCTTGTAGATCGCCGCCGCGAAGCCGGCGAGGTCGCCGATCACGCCGCCGCCGAAGGCCACGATCATGTCGCCGCGCTCCAGGTTCAGCGCCAGCAGCTGGTCCGACAGGTGAGCCAGGCCCTCGAAGCTCTTGGTCTCCTCGCCTGGCGGCAGCACGATGACGTCGACCGAGGCGCCGGCCTTTTCCAGCGACACCGACAGGCGCTCCACATGGTGTTCGCCGACATTGGCGTCGGTGACCACGGCGCAGCGCTTGCGCTTGGACAGGAACGGCAGGACGTGCTCGCCGGCCTTGTCGATCAGGCCCGTACCGATGACGACGTCATAGGCGCGGTCGCCCAGGCCCACGGGAACGGTGCGGATCACGGTCTTACTCTCCGGTAGCGGACGCGGCGGCGAGGCGGCCCTGCAGGGCGGCGATCACGGCTTCGACGGCCACCATGTGGGGCGTGTCGCCGGTCTCGACGGTCAGGTGGGCCTCGCCATAGGCGGGGTAGCGGGTCACGGCCTGCTCGCGCAGGACGTCCATCGGGTCGCGATTCTTCAGCAGCGGGCGGCCGTCCTTGCGGCCGACGCGGCGGGCCAGCAGCTCCAGATCGGCCTTCAGCCAGATGGCGATGGCCTTGTCCTTGATCAGGGCGCGGGTCTCGGCGTTGACGAAGGCCCCGCCGCCGGTGGCCAGCACGTGCGGCGGCTCGTCCAGCAGGCGGGCGATGACCCGGCGCTCGCCGTCGCGGAAGGCGTCCTCGCCCATTTCGGCGAAGATCTCGGGGATCGAGCGGCCGGCGGCGCGCTCGACCTCGTTGTCCGCGTCGCGGAACGGCAGGTCCAGCGTGTTGGCCAGGCGCCGGCCGACGCTGGACTTGCCCACGCCCATCAGCCCGACCAGCACGATGGTCCGGTCACGGAGGTCTGGATAGCGGGGCGGAGCGAGTTCGGCGGTCATGGTCGGCTCCCCCGATACACGACCCGCGCCCCTGCCGCCACGCTTGGGACTGCGGTTATTCCTGGGGCGGGCGTTAGTTTTGGGGGAGGGGGAGCTTGCGTGGAGGTTCCCCCTTAGAACTGCGCCTTCACCTGCGCCCCGACGGCCAGGGCGTTGGGAGTGTCGCGATAGTCGAAGGCGCCGGGGTCGAGGATGTATTGTACGTCGGGCCGCACGGTCAGCCAGCGGGTGGCCTGCCAGCCGTAGCTCAGCTCTATCGCGGTCTCGCCCGCCGGCAGGGCGCCGTAGTCGACCGGCGGGGCGGCGGTGTCGGCATAGGCCTGCCGCAGGCGCGGATTGAGCCGGGCGTGGATGATGCCCAGCGCGATGGTGTCGGCGTCGCGGCCGCGGAAGGTTCCGGTCTTGACCAGGCCCGCCTCGTACCAGCGGGTGATCGGGGCCGAGGCCTTGGGGTTGCTGGTGAACTGGCCAAACAGCGACAGGCCCCGGTTTCCGCTGCCCTCGCGCCAGATCATCTGGTCGGCCAGCAGGTAGACGCCGTAGCGGCCCTTCACGGTTCCGGTCTCGCCCTGGCGGGTGACGCGCGAGCTGTCGTAGTAGGCGCCCAGCTTGTAGTGGCCCGGCAGGCCGCCCCCGGAATTGCGGGAGGCCGCGCCGCGGTCGTACTCCACCTCCAGCGGCAGCATCACCCCGGTCGAGCCTGAGGCGAACGGACGCCAGGCGTTGGCCTTGTCGTTCAGCGCCGGGTTCACCTGGTAGACGCCGGTGCGCACCAGCAGGTCCGGCCGCACGGCGTAGCGCGCCGCCACGCCCCAGCGGGCGTTGGGATAGTTGTACCAGCCGCTGTCGCCCGACATCGACAGCGGGTGGGCGCAGAAGGCCGCGTTGACCAGGTTGCAGCCGATGGCCATGCCGCCCAGGTCGTTGCCCATGGCGAAGAAGCCGGCCCGCAGGTCCAGCCGGCCGCCGTCCAGCTGCTGCTCGATGGAGAGCTCGGTCAGGCGCGTATACTGGCCGCCATAGGCTTCCTGGATCGGCAGGCGGTTGCCGACCACGTCGGACGACACGCCCTTGCCGCGTCGGTCGTTGAAGGTCAGGTGCAGGATACCCCCCGACCAGCCGGCCAGCTTGTCGAGGTCGAAGTCGGCGCCGACCCGGATCTGCTGGGTGTAGCCGCCGCCGCGCCGCAGGCCGCCGTCCAGCACGCTGAAGGTCTCCGAGACATAGTCGCCGCGGAGGGCGATCCCGCCTTCGGCCAGGTCGGTGCGCAGACCGCCCCAGTCTCCGGTCAGGGTTGTGCGTTCGCCGGCGAGGGCGGGCGAGGCGCAGGCCAGGGCCGCCGCCAGTCCGGCGGCGGCGCCCAGCCGTTCGATCGGCCTGCTCATTTCAGCGCGTAGGCGATCACGTAGTCGCCGCGATCGGGCGACTGGCGCGCGCCGCCGGCGGTGATCACCACGTACTGCTTGCCGGTCTTGGGCGAGCGGTAGCTCATCGGGCCGCCCTGGCTGCCCACCGGCAGGCGGGCCTTCCAGACTTCCTTGCCGGTGCCCGAGTCGAAGGCGCGCAGATAGTAGTCCTGCGTGCCGGCGAAGAAGACGAGGCCGCCTTGCGTGGCCAGGCTGCCGCCCAGGGTAGGCAGGCCGATCGGCATCGGCAGGCCCATCTTGATCCCCAGCGGACCGGTGTCGCGCACGGTGCCGACCGGGACCTGCCACTTGATCTTCTGGGTCGTCATGTCGACGGCGGTCATCGTGCCGTAGGGCGGGGCCTGGCAGGGGATGCCCAGCACCGACAGGAAGCGGTTCTTGTCGACCGAATAGGGCGTGCCCTTCAGCGGCACGGCGCCCATGCCGGTGTTGACCGCTTCGCCGCCGCCCGCGGCCGCGGCCTTGCTGGTGTCCTGCGGGATCATCCGCACCCACAGGCCAAGGCGCATGTCGTTGACGAAGATCGTGTTGGTGGTCGGGTCGGTCGACAGCCCGCCCCAATTCATGCCGCCCAGCGAGCCGGGGAAGCTCAGCGACTTGTCGGTGCCCGGGGCGGTGTAGAGGCCCTCGTAGCGCATGCCCTTGAAGGCGATGCGGCACAGAAGCTGGTCGAAGGGCGTGGCGCCCCACATGTCGGCTTCCTTCAGCGTCTGGGCGCCGATCTGCGGCATGCCGGTCGAGCGCGGCTGGCTGAGAGCGTAGGGCTCGCCGGGGATGTCGGCGGCCTTGACCGGCACGTTCTCGACCTTGGTCAGCGGCTGGCCCGTGGCGCGGTCGAGCACGTAGAGCTGGCCGGCCTTGGTGCCGAAGACCAGGGCGGGGGTCGTGCCGCCGCCAGCCTTGGGGAAGTCGATGAAGCTGGGCTGCATCGGCACGTCGAAGTCCCAAAGGTCGTTATGGACCGTCTGGAACACCCACTTCTCGCGGCCCGTGGTGGCGTCCAGCGCCAGCATCGAGGCGCCGTAGCGGTGGTCGAGCGCGCTGCGGGTCTTGCCGTAGAGGTCGACCGAGGCGCTGCCCACCGGCATGAACACGGTGTTGGAGGCGGCGTCGTACGACATCGACGACCAGACGTTGGGGGTCGAGCGGGCGTAGGTCTTGCCGGCCGGTGGCGCGCCGGTGATCGACGGATCGCCGGGATCGAAGGCCCAGCGCAGGGCGCCGGTGATGACGTCGAAGCCGCGCACCACGCCGCCGGGCATGTCGACCTGGACGTTGTCGGCGATGCGGCCGCCGACCACGATGGTCGTGCCGGCCAGGGTGGGGGCGGCGGTCAGCTGGTACTGCGGGTCGGGCGCGTCGCCCAGGCCCGCCTTCAGGTCGACGCGGCCGGCGGTCCCGAAGTCCTGGCAGGCCTTGCCGGTGTCGGCGTCGAAGGCCATCAGCACGGCGTTGATGGTGTTCATCAGGATGCGGCGACGGCAGGGCGCGCCCTCGGGGACGGTCGCCGTCAGGACGGGCGTGGCGCCGGCGGCGGTCGGCTGCAGCAGCGGCGCGCCGGCGTCGAAATAGGCCAGGCCCCGACAGCGCATCCAGACCGAGGCCTTGGCGTCGACGATCGTCTTCCACTTTTCGCGGCCGGTGTCGGCGTCCAGCGCGATGACGTTGTTGTGCGGGGTGCAGATGTAGACGGTGTCGCCGACCTGCAGCGGGGTGTCCTGGTCCTCGGCGCCGTTGCCGTCGCTGACCGCCACGTCGCCGGTGCGGTAGGTCCAGGCGACCTTCAGACCCTGCACGTTGTCGCGGGTGATCTCGTCCAGCGCCACGAAGCGGCTGGCGCCGGGGGTGTTGCCGTAGGCCTCCCAGTTCTTCTGGGCCTTGGCCGGATCGACAGGGACGAGGCCGCCGGCCGCGCCGGTGAAGGCGACGGTGGGGTGGGGAAAGAACATGGCGGTGAAGCCCGCGCCCGCGCCCAGGGCCAGCACCGCGCCGGTCGCCAGGGCGGGGACCAGGGCCGAGGGCTTGCCGCTGGCCCGCGCCATCAGCGGATAGGAGAAGGCGACCACGGCCGCGCCGACGCTCAGGGCCAGGAGGCGCGAGATCAGCGGCCAGAACGAGACGCCCGACTCCCACAGCGCCCAGATCACCGTCAGCACGAACACCGCCCCGAACAGCAGGGCGCCGGCCGTCCTGGCCCGCGCGATCTGCACGCCCGAAGCGGCCAGCACCACGCCGGCGGCCAGGAAGTAGGGGCTGCCGCCCAGGGCCAGCAGCTTGCCGCCGCCGATCAGGAAGAACAGGCCCGCGGCGACGATGACCGCGCCGAGCAGCAGCAGCCATAGCCGCGCCAGCGGACTGACGGCTTTACGGGTGTCGGACAGGGTGGAGGGCATGGGGTCTCCCGTGGATGATCGACGCGGCTCGACCACTCCCGTCCGAACAGATGGACGTATGGAGCCCCCCACGGGCTCAAGCTCACGCTAGGTAAGCGGCACATTCGCGCTGTGAACCCAAACCCGGCCGCCTGCAAGCTTTTCTGGCCGACCGCGGTTACGCCCTTTGGCCGCGCAATCGCCGTCCAACCGTCTTCTGCCTGCCGCGCTTCCTTGCCATAGTAGGGCTCATGGCTTTCTCCCCGCGTTCCCCGCTGGCGCTCGCCGCCGCCGTTTCCGTTCTCGCCGTCGCGGCGTCCGTCCACGCTCAGGAGGTGGCCGTCAGCACGCTGGCGCCGCCGGACCTGTTCTCGAATCCGGCCGCCGACACCGGCCTGCCGGGCGACCTTTGGAAGGACGCCTCGCCGGGCCTGATGCGCGAGACCCTGCCCAAGCTGGGCGCCAAGCCGCTGTCGCCGGCCTTCGCCGACTTCGCGCGGCGGGTGCTGGCCACCGGCGCACGCGCGCCGGCCGGCGTGGGCGACGATCCCGAGATGGGCGGGGCGCGGGCCCTGGCCCTGATCGCCCTGGGCGAGGCGGCCGGCGCCAAGCGGGTGATGGACCGCACGCCGGGGCTCGACCAGAACGCCGCCCTGGCCATGGCCGCGGCCGAGGCCAACCTGATCGCCGGCGACGACGACCGCGCCTGCGCCGTGGCCGACGTCCTGAGCGCCGATCGCGGGACCGGCTACTGGCTGCGGCTGCGCGCCTTCTGTCAGGCTAGGGCCGGCCAGACCGCCGAGGCCCAACTGACCTTCAATCTCGCCCAGCAGCAGGGCAAGGACGCCGACTACGCCCGGCTGATGCCGGCCCTGCTGTCGGGCGCGGCGCCGACCGGCGGCGCCAACCTGCGCACCGGGATCAACTACGCCCTGTCGAAGAAGCTGGGGCTGGACATCCAGGCGGCTTCGGCCACCGCGACCCCGGCCACCCGCCCGCTGCTGGCCCCGCCGGCGGCCGACCTGGCGGCCGCGCAAAGCTCCGATTGGGCGTTCCTGAAGTCGGCCAAGCCCGGGGCGGACTTCGCCGCCGCCGCCCGCGCCGCCGCCCCGCTGATCGCGGCCCTGGTCGCCGCCGACGCGCCGCTTACCGATCCGGGTCTCTTCCTGCGTGCGGTCCTGACCGCCGGCGACGTCAAGACCGCCCAGGCGATCCGGGGCAAGATGACGAGCGACGCCATCCCCGGCGTCGGCAACCAGGACCTGGCCCTGTTCGACGCCGCCCTGGCCGCCAGTTCGGGCGGCTCGACCGACCAGGCGCTGGACCGGCTGGTGGAGCTGGGCGCCAATGGCGGAACCAAGTCGCCGGCCCAGCCGGCCGCCGTGGTGCTGCAGGCCCTGGGCGGGGCGCTGAGCCCCGAGGACCGAGCCACCTTCGCCGGCTTCGAGGCGGGTAAGTCGAACGCCTCGGCCGCGCGACTGGCGCTGCTGGACAGCGCGGCCGCCGCCGGCCGCAAGGGCGAAGCCGCCGTGCTGGCCCTGTCGGTCGCCGCCGACGCTGGTGTCGCCGGACCTACGGCCGCCGATCGCGCCCGCATCGTCGCGGCGTTGAACCGTGTGGGCCTTGCCGCCGACGCCCGGGCGCTGGCCGTCGAGGGCCTGCTGCCCGGGCCGCCGGCCCCGCCGGCCGCCAAGCCCGCCGCCAAGCCGACCCCGAAGAAGAAATGAGCGGCCCCAAAGCGGGTGGAAAGGCCGAGGGCTGGGTCGAGGCCTTCCTGGAGATGATGGCCGTCGAGCGCGCGGCCGCCGCCAACACCTTGCGCGCCTACGAGAAGGACCTCGAGGACGCCCGGGGCTTTCTGAGCGGCAAGGGCGACGATCTCGACACGGCAGACGCCGAGACCATCGAGGCCTATTTCCAGGACCTGGGGGCGCGCGGTCTTTCGCCGGCCACGGCGGCGCGGCGGCGCTCGGCCGTGCGGCAGTTCTATCGCTTCGCCCTGGGCGAGGGCTGGCGGACCGACGATCCGTCGCGCCGGGTGGTCGCGCCCAAGGCCGGCCGGCCGCTGCCCAAGGTGCTGTCGCGGGCCGAGATCGACGCCCTGCTGGCCGCCGCTTCGGCCAAGGACGGGGCCCAGGGCCTGCGCCTGTCGTGCATCATCGAGCTGCTCTACGCCTCGGGCCTGCGGATCAGCGAACTGCTGGCCCTGCCGTTGTCGGCCTTGGCGCGGGACCCCGCCTTCCTGATGGTCAAGGGCAAGGGCGGCAAGGAACGGCTGGCGCCGCTGAACGACGCGGCCCGCTCGGCGGTGAAGGCCTATATCGCGGGAAGGGTGCAATTCCTGCCAAAGGGCCGCAAGGACAGCCCGTGGCTTTTTCCCTCACGCGGCAAGGGCGGGCGGCTGACGGCGCGGCGGGTGTCGCAACTGCTGGAAGACGCGGCGATCGCCGCCGGCATCGACCGAGAGAAGGTCAGCCCGCACGTGTTGCGCCACGCCTTCGCCACCCACCTGCTGGAGGGCGGCGCCGACCTGAGGGTGATCCAGACCCTGCTGGGCCACGCCGACATCGGCACCACCCAGATCTACACCCACGTGGCCGGCGAGCACCTGGCCGAGGTGGTCAGGACCAAGCACCCGCTGGGCCGCAAGGACTAGGACCGAGCCTCAGTCTACCGTGTAGAGGAAGTCCATGGTCTCGGTGTCGCCCCAGACGACGCAGGAGCCCTTGCCATGGACGACGATCGGCTGCTTGGTCGAGTAGGCCGTGAGCAGCATCGCCAGCTTGGACTGGCCGGCAGGGGTGGTGCTGTCGAACGCCCAGCGGACGGAGACGGTGGCGCAGCCGGGGACGGCGGAGCGCGTGCCGTTATGGGTGAAAAGGACGACGCCGCCTTCCAGCACGTGAATGTTGCTCACCGTGCCCGCGCCAGTGTTGGAGGCGTGGGCGGATGACGCCGCCAATATGGCGGCCGTCGTGACCAAAGCAGTGAGAAGACGCTTCATCGTAAACCTGTGAGTGAAAGCCGGACGGATGGCCACGAACCGTGGGTGAGTGAGCTATGGCGCAGCTATAGTGTGTGTATGGCAAAGGCTGCAACTTTGGGTCGGAAACGCCCGCGGTCTTCGTCAATCTGTCACGGAACCCAGGCAGGTACCGCCGCGCGGCCTTGGTCGCGCTTGGTTCGTCAGTCGGCGGAGGGAAGGTCATGAACCTGCGGAAACTCGTGGTCGGAGCAGCGGCGCTCGGCCTGGCGGCGGCCGGCGTCTCGACGCTGGCGACGGCCCAGGAGGCCGCCCAGCCTGTTCCGCGCTCGCCGGGCCTGCCGTTCAAGCCCAAGGGCCTGCCCGACCGCATCGTGCTGACCGCGGGCGCGGATCCCTCGCGCGAGATGGCCGTGGCCTGGCGCACAGATCCGCGCCAGGCGAGCGCCGAGATCCAGCTGGCCCCGGCCATCGACGGTCCGAGCCTTGAGTTCCACGCCAAGACCCTGGCCGGAACCAGCAAGGCCATCGACAGCGCCAACGGCCCGGCGCTCTATCACCAGGCGCGGCTGACGGGCCTGTCGCCCGATACGGCCTATGTCTACCGCGTGAAGGGCGCCGACGGCTGGAGCGAGTGGCTGCAGTTCCACACCGCCGCGGCGACGTTCCGACCGTTCCGCTTCCTCTATCTGGGCGACACCCAGAACGGCATCCTGCCGATCGGCTCGCGGGTGATCCGCCAGGGCTTCCAGTCGACCGCCGCGCCGGCCCTGGTGCTGCACGCCGGCGACCTCGTGGCCCAGCGCGACGACCTCGACCACGACGACGAGTGGGGCGAGTGGACGGCGGCCGGCGCCTATAACTTCTCGACCGTTCCGCAGCTGCCGGCCACCGGCAACCACGAATATGTCGACGTGACCAAGGCCGACGGGACTGAAAGCCGCAAGCTTGGCCCCTACTGGCCGCTGCAGTTCGCGCTGCCGGACAACGGGGCCGAGCCGGTGAAGGCGACGACCTATTACGTCGACTATCAGGGCGTGCGGTTCATCATCCTGGACGGCACGGCCGCGCTGGATCTCGGCGCGCTGGAGGCCCAGACCCGCTGGCTGGACCAGACCCTGGCCGCCAGCAAGGCCAGTTGGAACATCGTCACCTTCCACCAGCCGATCTTCACCTGCGCCCGCCCGCAGGACACCGAAAAGCTGAAAGCCGCCTGGAAGCCGGTGTTCGAGGCCCGCAAGGTCGATCTGGTGCTTCAGGGCCATGACCACTGCTATGCGCGCCTGACCAGCGAGGCCGGCAAGGCCGACGCCGCGCGCCGCCACAAGGCAGGCCAGCCGCAGGGGCCGGTCTATGTGGTTTCGGTGGTCGGCTCGAAGATGTACGCCCTGAACGACCGGGCCCTGACCCAGCCCGACAAGGTCGCCGCCGACACCGAGTTCTACCAGGTGATCGACGTGGCGGCCGACAAGCTCGGGTTCGCCGCCTACACCGCCAGCGGCAAGCTCTACGACGCCTTCACCCTGCAGCGCGGCAAGGACGGCGCCAAGACCCTGGTCGAGAGCACCGAGTCGATGCTGGCCCAGCGGGTCTGCACCGGCGCCACGGGGCCGGACGGGGCGCCGTGCCTGGGCCGCGCGAAGTAGAGACGGCGAAACCGCTTAGACTTTTCCCCGACGCGCTCTAAGAAGCCCGTACTTTTTGTGCGGGCTTCGCTTGAGGCCCAGGGAGACCTCCATGTCCGACGAAACCCGCGATTCCAACGGCGCGATCCTGGCCGACGGCGACAACGTCACCCTCATCAAGGACCTGAAGGTCAAGGGCTCGGGCGGGGTGACCCTCAAGCGCGGGACCCTGGTCAAGAAGATCCGCCTGACCGGCGATCCCGACGAGATCGAGGCCAATGTCGACAAGGTGAGAGGCCTCGTGCTGCGCACCGAGTTCGTCAAGAAGGCGTAATCGCGCTCATCGCGAGAAATTCCCGTCTCGTCTTAACCGTTTAGCCGGGGTTGGGCGCGATCCTGCCGGCGATTTCGTCGGGGGACGAGGGGATCGCGAGTACGCGTATGGTGGCTTTCAAACGGTTCGAGGGCGATGGGCGGCAGACGCGCCTGCTGCTGGCGTTGATCTTCGCCTACGCCGTGACCATCGCCTATTGCGACCTGCTGACAAGGGGGCCGTCTGGCATGGCCACCCTGTGGCCGTGCAACGGCCTGTTGGCCGGCGGCCTCGTCCTGCTGACCCCGCGCCGCAGCCTGATCCTGCTGGTGGTCACCACCATCTGCCACGTGCTTCTGGATCGCCTGGGCGGTACGGCGCCGGCGATGACGGCGCTGTTCACGGTGCTCGACACCATCGAGGCGGCGGTGATCGCGGTGGTGCTGCGCAAGGCCTTCGGTGGGCCGCCAAGGATGAAGAACCTGACCCAGGCCCTGAGGGTCGTGGGGCTGGCCCTGCCGATCACCGCCGTGCTGGCCGTGATCGGGGCCTTCGCCAGCGCCCCGATGCTGCACGTCTCGCTGCCGGTGCTGGTCAAGAACTGGCTGTTCGTCAACGCCCTGGGCATGACGGCCGGCCTGCCGATCGCCCTGATCCTGTTCGACCCGCGCATCCAGCGCGGCTTCGAGCGGCCGGTCTGGGAAAAGATCGCCTGCTACGTGATGGTGGCGGTCGCCGCCTTGATCGCGTTCGGCCGACCCGGCCACACACTGCCGTTCCTGGTGTTTCCGGCCGGGGTGCTGGTGGCCTTCCGGTTGGGTCCCAAGGGTGCGGCCTGGACGACGGTGATCGTCGCGGCCATCGCCGCGCCGCTGAGCGTGCTGGGCATCGTCGCCGAAGCCGCGACCCGCGCCCAGGCTTCGGAGCGGATGCACGCCCTGCAGTTCCTGGTCAGCGCGCTGCTGTTCACCTGCCTGGCCGCCGCCCTGGCGCTGGCCAACCAGCAGCGCCTCAAGCAGCTCCTGGTGCGGCGCCAGGCCCTGGCCCGAAAGGCCCAGGCCCGCGCCCAGGCCGCCAGCCAGGCCAAGACCGAGTTTCTGGCCACCATGAGCCACGAGATCCGCACGCCGCTGAACAGCGTGCTGGGCTTTACCCGCCTGCTGGCCGACCGCGACGACCTGGCCCCCGAGGCCCGCCGTCACGTGAGCCTG
The DNA here is from genome assembly GCF_057808875.1 of Caulobacter sp. FG7. NCBI lineage: Bacteria > Pseudomonadati > Pseudomonadota > Alphaproteobacteria > Caulobacterales > Caulobacteraceae > Caulobacter > Caulobacter sp. FG7. The sequence goes on along the minus strand of NZ_JBMDIW010000012.1, from coordinate 76,960 downwards.
ATCGACGGGGCTGGCGGGGCGCTGCTGACCCTGGTCAACGACGTGCTGGACTTCTCGCGGGTCGAGGCCGGCCGGGTGGAGTTGCAGGTCGAGCCCGCGCGCGCCGAGACGGTGCTGCGCGACGCCGTCGCCATCGTCGCTCAGGAGGCTCGCGCCAAGGGCCTGGCGCTGGATGTCGAGGCCGAGGGCGAGACCGGCCGCCACCATGCGCTGGACGCCGATCGCCTGCGCCAGGTGCTGCTGAACCTGCTCAACAACGCCGTGAAGTTCACGCCGGCCGGCCGGGTGACCGCGCGACTTGCGGTGACGCCCGGCAGGGACGCCGACCTCTTGCGGATCGAGATCGTCGACACCGGCATCGGCGTGCCGCCGCAACTGCGCGATCGCCTGTTCCAGCGCTTCAGCCAGGGCGACAGCTCGGTGACGCGGGCTTTCGGCGGGGCGGGGCTGGGCCTGGCGATCAGCAAGGCGCTGGTCGAGCTGATGGGCGGGCGTATCGGCATGACCGCCAACCCGGATCAGGGCTCGACCTTCTGGATCGAGCTGGCGGCGCAGGCTTGCCAGGCCGCGCCGCCGCCGGTGATCGCCGGCGGCGGCCGGATCGCCTCGGCTCGCGTGCTGCTGGTCGACGACCATCCGATGAACCGCGAGATCGGCGGCGCCTTCCTGGCCCTGGCCGGCTGCGAGGTGGTCACCGCCGAGAACGGCCAGGAGGCCGTGGAGATGGCCGCGAGCGGCGGCTTCGACGTCGTGCTGATGGACATCCACATGCCGGGCATGGATGGCCTTTCGGCCACTCGCGCGATCCGGGCCCTGCCCGGGCCCGTCTCGGCCGTGCCGATCATCGCCATGAGCGCCGACGCGCTGCCCCAGCAGATCGCCCAGTGCCGCGAGGCCGGCATGGTCGACCACGTGGCCAAGCCGATCCAGAAGGACGTGCTCTACGCGACGGTCGAGAGCTGGTTGGGCGCGCGCGAGGCGGCCTAGGCCGTGGCCGGCTTCGGCCGGGTCCAGCGGTCCAGGCCGAAGAAGAAGAGCCCCGCGAAAAGCAGCAGGCCGAAGGCGACGTAGTTCAGGCCCGCGACCTTGGGGTGCACGAAATAGGGCGTCGGCCACAGGGCCAGCTGGGTGAGGGTATTGGCGGTGTGGGCCGCGACGCCGGCGAGAATGGCGACGAACAGCCGCCGCATGTCGCCCTTGGCCATGAACCAGGCGCAGGCGCCGAAAGAGAGCGCCATGACCAGCATCAGGCCCACATGCCAGAGCGGCATCATCAGCACGCCGGAGATCGCCTCGTCGGCGGTGCGGCCCTTGAACATCCGGAACCGGCCGGCGAAGCCATTCATGCCGTTCAGCTTCAGGTCGGCCAGGATCGCCAGCATGTAGGCCGGCATGAAGGCGTGGAAGACGGCGGTCAGCAGGGTGACTGCGGCCACGAACAGGCGAGCCGAGACAAGCGCGATGCGCATCGGATTGATCCTGCGGCGATAGGCGGCCAGCACGCAGCCGGCGGCGAAGGCCAGGGCCTCGCCCGGCGCGTCGATGGCGGAAAGCTCGGCTTTCATGCCGGCGGCCCAGTCGCGCTGGGCGGTGGGCAGGACGGCGGCGGCGTGGTCGAGCAGGCGCTCGGCGAGGCTCATGGGCGCACCGCCGAGGGCTGGAGCGGCGCCGCGTCGGGCGTGGCCTGCGCGCGCTGTCGGGCCAAGGCGACGCCGTTGGCTGTCAGGCGATAGGCGTGACGGGCGGGGCGGCCGGGCTGCAGCGGCTGGCGCCACTCGGCCTCCAGGTAGCCCTGGTCCGACAGCCGCATCAGCAGCGGATAGAGCGTGCCCGACTTCAGGCCCGTTTCCTTGGACAGGTCGTAGCCGTAGCGCCAGGCCTGGGGCTGGGCCAGCAGGGCGGCCAGCACGCCGACCGTCTGGCGCGAGATGTTGGGTGCGCGGGTCATGTCGTCATTAACGATATATGTAGAGTTTAAGTCAAGTATCATCGTTCGGCAATTTGGCGGTCGTCGCCGTTAGCAGCGGCGGCGACCGCGTGAAAGTCGCGTCTCAACCGCCGCGCGCGGCTTTTTCCAGCGTCGGCACGTCGATCTTGCTCATGGTCATCATCGCCGCGAACACCCGGCCGGCGACGGCCTTGTCGGGTCCGGTGGTCAGCTCGATCAGTTGGCGCGGGGTGACCTGCCAGGACAGGCCGTAGCGGTCCTTCAGCCAGCCGCATTGCGAAGGCTGACCGCCGCCGGCCAGCAGGCCGTCCCAGTAGTGGTCGACCTGCGCCTGGCCGTCGCAGTCGATCGACAGCGAGATCGCCTCGGTGAACTTGAAGTGGGGCCCGCCGTTCAGCGCCACGTGCGGCTGGCCGTCGAGCTCGAAATAGACCGTCGACACCGAACCGCCGGGCCCGGCCGGCGGCGGCACGTCGTCGGGATAGCGGTTCACCGACACGATCCTCGAATTGGGAAAGATCGAGACGTAGAACTCGGCGGCCTCCAGGGCCTGGGTATCGAACCACAGGAACGGCGAGATCTTCGGCATGGCGTTGCTCCTCCTGCGCGACCTCGGCGGTCGCGTCTTCCCGAGGACGAAGGAACGCCCGCCATGCCGACAGGGTCGAGGAGATTTTTTGCTGAGGGCCCCCTCGGTCGGCTTCGCCGACGGCTCCCCAGAGGGGGCGCATCTTGGCGCAGTAGATCCTCCCCCTCGGAGGAGGGGGCTACCCCCGCATCCAGTCGATGAAGGCCCGCAGGGCCGGGGAGAGCTGGCGGCGGCTGGGATAGTAGAGGAAGAAGCCGGGGAAGGGCTCGCACCAGTCCTCCAGCAGCGAGACCAGCCGGCCGGCGGCGATGTCGTCGGCGACGGCCTCGCGGAACGGGAAGGCCAGGCCCGCGCCGGCGCGGCAGGCTTCCAGCATGACGACGCCGTTGTCGGTCAGCAGGGCCGGCGGCGGGGTGACGACCACCAGGCGGCCCTTGCGCTCGAACTCCCATGGATAGGGCTGGCCCGAGGCGCGGCGCACCAGGAGGCAGCGGTGGCCGCTCATCAGGTCTTCCGGCTTGGTCGGAGCGCCGTGGCGCTCGATGTAGTCGGGGGTGGCGACCAGGGCCTGGGAGAGCTCGCCGCCCAGGGGCACGGCGATCATGTCGGCCTGCAGCCGCTCGCCCAGCCGCACGCCGCAATCGAAGCCGCCGGCGACGATGTCGGCCAGGGCGTCCTCGCAGACGATCTCGACCCGCACGTCTGGATAGGCGTTCATGAAGCCGCCCAGGCGCGGCGCCAGCAGCATCCGCGCGGCCGTGCTGGCGACATTGACCCGCAGGCGGCCGGCCGGGCGGTCGCGGAACATCGCCACCTCGTCCAGGGCCGCATCGATGTCGGCCAGGGCGGGGCCGAGCCTGGCGAGAAGCCGCTCGCCGGCCTCGGTGGGAGCCACGCTGCGGGTGGTGCGGTTGAGCAGGCGCACGTCGAGACGGGCCTCGAGGTTGCGGATCGTGTGGCTGAGGGCCGAGGCGGTGACGCCCAGCACCTGGGCGGCGGCGCGGAAGCTGCGGCGCTCGGCGACCAGGGCGAAGACGGCGAGGTCGGGCAGGGGACGGGTCGACATTGCTGAGAGATGCTCAGGAGTGCGTTGAGACCGCAAGCGGTTATCGTGCGGCCCGCCTGGACCCATCTCTGCGTCGTCGCGGCCGGACCGCGACCGAAATTCCGCAAAAGGAGCTGCCCATGAAGACGCGCAAACTCGGCGACGGCCTGGAGGTCTCGGCCCTCGGTCTCGGCTGCATGGGCATGAGCTGGGCCTATGGTCCCGCGCCCGACAAGCAGGCGATGTTCGACCTGATGGCCAAGGCCGTCGACCTGGGCGTCACCTTCTTCGACACGGCCGAGGTCTATGGTCCCTATGTGAACGAGGAGCTGGTCGGCGAGGGGCTGAAGCCATTCCGCGACAAGCTCGTTATCGCGACGAAGTTCGGCTTCGACATCGCCCCCGACGAGGCCGGCGTTCCGCGCATGCGCGGCGTCAACTCGCGGCCCGACAACATCCGCGCCGTGGCCGAGGCGTCGCTCAAGCGCCTGGGCGTCGAGGTGATCGACCTCCTCTACCAGCACCGCGTCGACCCGAACGTGCCGATCGAGGACGTGGCGGGAACGGTCAAGGACCTGATCGCCGAGGGCAAGGTCAAGCACTTCGGCCTGTCGGAAGCCGGCGCGGCCACCATCCGCAAGGCCCAGGCGGTGCAGCCGGTGGCGGCTCTGCAGAGCGAGTATTCGCTGTGGACGCGGGGGATCGAAGTCGAAGTGCTGCCGACGATCCGCGAGCTGGGCATCGGCCTGGTGCCCTACAGCCCGCTGGGCCGCGGCTTCCTGACCGGCGCGATCAAGGCCGGCGACGGCTTCGGCAAGGACGATTTCCGCTCGACCCTGCCGCGCTTCCAGGGCGAGGCCATCGCCAAGAACCAGTCGCTGGTCGAGGCCCTGACGCAGCTGGCCGGCGAGAAGGGCGTGACGCCGGCGCAGCTGGCCCTGGCCTGGCTGCTGGCGCAGGGACCCGACATCGCGCCGATCCCGGGCACGACCAAGGTGTCGCGTCTGCAGGAGAACATCGGCGCGGTCGACGTGACCCTGAGCTCCGAGGATCTGGCCAGGATCGCCGCGGCGGTGCCGGAGACGGAAGTCGAGGGCGCGCGGTATGCCGAGGCCGGCCTGGCGATGGTGGGGCGATAAAGATCCTCCCCCTGAAGGGGGAGGTGTCGGCGAAGCCGACGGAGGGGGACGTTCCTGCTTCCCCCGGCGGTCGCGTCGACTTCGACAGATACTTCCCCCTCCGGCCCTCCGGGCCACCTCCCCCTTCGGGGGGAGGATCTCTGAGCGGCGGTCCCTTTTCCGCCAGGTCTTGAACGACGGCCTTCGCCGCGCTCAAACTCCCGCCCATGACTGACAATCCCCTGCAGCGCCTGGACGCCCTCGAGCTGGTCAAGCTCGGCAAGTCGGCGATCACGGTAGGCGGGCTGGGGGCCGGGATCGTCATCGTCATCGCCGCTTTGCTGGCCGCGCGGCTGGCGGCGGCGGGGCTTCGGCGGCTGCGGGCGCGGGCGGCCGACAGCGGGCCTTCGCTCTATGTGGTCGAGAAGCTGACGACCTACGGCCTGGTGCTGGTGGGCCTGCTGGCCGGCCTGTCGACGATGGGCATCGACCTGACCTCGCTGACGGTGTTCGCCGGGGCCGTCGGCGTGGGTGTCGGCCTTGGCCTGCAGGGGGTGATCAAGGACTTCGCCTCGGGCGTCAGCCTGGTGTTCGAGCGGCTGATCGCCGTGGGCGATTTCGTCGAGCTGTCGAACGGTTCGCGGGGCGTCGTCCACGAGATCGGCCCCCGCGCCACGCGCATCCGCACCAACGACGCCACGGACGTCATCGTGCCCAACTCGGTGCTGGTCAACGACCAGGTGGTCAACTGGACCCTGCGCAACACCACCCGCCGCATCCGGGTGCCGTTCGTCACCGCCTTCGGGGTCGACAAGGAAGCGGTGCGCGAGGCGGTTCTGAAGGCCGCCCGCAGCGTGCCCTTCACCAGCGCCGACGACGCCGTGCGCCGCACCCAGGTGTGGCTGGTCGGCTATGGCGAGCACGCCCTGAAGTTCGAACTGATCGTCTGGCCGACCGTGGAGGCGGTGCGACGGCCGGCGGCGATCTTCGCGGCCTATACCTGGGCCATCGACGACGCCCTGCGCGAGGCCGGAATCGAGATCCCCTATCCGCAGCGCGACGTGCGCCTGCGTGGTCTCTTCGGAGAAGAGGGCGAGGACGCCCGCGCCGCCCTGCGCCTGGAGCCGAAGGCGGCGCGCAAGGGCCGTGGCAAGGCGGCGACCCACGTCTCGCAGAACGACGCCGCCGACGAACTGGGCCGCGAGGATCCGGACGAGGCGCCGCCGCCGAGGCCGGCGCAGGGGTGATCATGCGAACGGTCGAAACGTTGGAAGAGGTCGGGATCCCGTCGGCCCTGCATCCCCGTCGCCGCGTCGTCGTGCTGTTGCGCGATGACGGCCTCTTCGCCTGGGCCGAGCAATATCACTACGTGTCCGAGCACGATGGCGAGGTGATCGCCGAGGGATGGCATAGTCTGGCGCCGGAGGGAATTTACGCCTCGGCCGAGATCGCCGCGGCCGAGGGGCGGGCCGCGATGCTGGATCGACTCGACGGCGAGCGCTGAGCGGACCTTCCCCCACGCCACCCTTGACCCCCTGACGCGCGCGCCGCAGTCTTCTCGCAACTGCGAAATAAGCACCTAGGGAAGACGCGCATGAAGACCGCCCGAGGCTTCTTCAAACCCCTGGCCATCGGCGCCCCGGCGCCGTGGCGCGAGTTGCCCGCCCGCGTCGAGCGGATGATCCACTTCGTGCCGCCGCATCTGGACAAGGTGCGGGCCAAGGTCGGCGAGATCGCGCCCACCGTCGACGTGATCCTGGCCAATCTGGAGGACGCGATCCCCGCCGACGCCAAGGGCGCGGCCCTGGCCGGGACCATCGCCCTGTCGCGCGAGGTCGACTTTGCGGCCCTCGGCGTGGGGCTGTGGGTGCGGATCAATTGCCTCAACTCGCCCTGGCACCTCGACGAGGTGGCGACCCTGGTCGAGAAGGCGGGCGACAGGATCGACGTCATCATGGTCCCCAAGGTCGAGGGGCCGTGGGACATCTTCTACATCGACCAGCTGCTGGCCTCGCTGGAAGCCAAGCACGGGGTGACCCGCCCCATCCTGCTGCACGCCATCCTGGAGACGGCCGAAGGGGTGATGAACGTCGAGCAGATCGCCGGCGCCAGCCCGCGCATGCAGGGGATTTCGCTGGGCCCGGCCGACCTGGCCGCCAGCCGGGCGATGAAGACCACCCGGGTCGGCGGCGGCCATCCGGGCTATCGGGTGATAGAAGATCCGTATACGGATGGTTCGGCCCGCGCCAGCGTGCAACAGGACCTCTGGCACTACACCTTCGCCAAGATGGTGGACGCCTGCGCGGCCCACGGCATCAAACCGTTCTACGGTCCGTTCGGGGCGATCGACGATCCGGTCGCCTGCGAGCAGCAGTTCCGCAACGCCTTCCTGATGGGCTGCGCCGGGGCCTGGAGCCTGCACCCCAGCCAGATCGCCATCGCCAAGAAAGTGTTCAGTCCCGACCCTGCCGAGGTGGCTTTCGCCAGGCGCATCCTGGAGGCCATGCCAGACGGTTCGGGCGTGGCGATGATCGACGGCAAGATGCAGGACGACGCCACCTGGAAACAGGCCAAGGTGATGGTCGACTGCGCCAAGCAGATCGCCGCCAAGGATGCGGAATACGCGGCGCTCTACGGGTTCTGAGGATCGGCCAGGCTGAGGGGTGGTTGACGCGCCATCCTCCGCTCGCCCTCGCGCGACAGGGGACGGCCGAGCACGCCGTGCATCGCCAGGGCCCCGAGGATCACGAGCGGCGCGAGGGTTCCGGGCTCATGCGTGAACCGAAGCAGCACGAGCAGGAACCATGCCGCCAGCAGCAGGCCAATGCCGCTGGCGATGTTGGCGGCGATCCGTAGCGGGCGGTTCTTGTCGCGCCGGGAGAAGGCGTTGAGCACGTAGCCCAGGGTCGGCGCGCTAAGGATGATCAGCACCGCGCCAAGTGTGCTGGCCATCTCGCTCGGGTCCTCCTCGAACTCGTCGAAGTAGGGCGCAATGCACGAGATGACGCCTGCCGCCGTTTGCCAGCCGGTCACGACCGCCGCGCCGCCCTGCACCAGCATGTAGCTTCGCCTGCCCATGGACGCTCCCCCGAAGACGAGCCCGAGGCTGGGCGAGCCCTGCGCGTCGGTCCAGGGGGAAAGGAAGCGTGCGCCGACAATCCTCGGGTCCTGCACCCGGGCTGCACGCGGGGGCTGACAACGCATGACGCGCGCAACTAGCATGGCGGGGTCGGGCCTGCGCCGACGGTGCGAGGCGCCCCAATGTTCGACAACCTGATCCTCGACACCGACAGCTACAAGGCCAGCCACTGGCTGCAGTACCCGCCCGCCACGACCGGCGCGTTCTTCTACGTGGAGAGCCGGGGCGGGCGCTACGACCGCACGGTCTTCTTCGGCCTGCAGGCGATCCTGAAGACGGCGCTGGCCAGGCCCGTCACCCACGCCATGGTCGACGAGGCGGCGCAGCTTCTGGCCGCGCACGGCGAGCCCTTCAACGAAGCCGGCTGGCGGCGGATCGTCGACATGCATGGCGGCCGCCTGCCGGTGCGTATCCGGGCCGTGCCGGAAGGGACGGTGGTTCCGACGCACCAGGCGCTGATGACCATCGAGAACACCGACCCGGAGTGCTTCTGGCTGCCGTCGTACCTTGAGACCCTGCTGCTGCGGGTCTGGTATCCGGTGACCGTCGCCACCACCAGCTGGGGCGTCAAGCAGACCCTCCGCGCTGCGCTGGAAAAGACCTGCGACGATCCCGAGGGGCAGTTGCCGTTCAAGCTGCACGACTTCGGGGCGCGGGGCGTCTCCAGCAAGGAGAGCGCGGCGATCGGGGGCCTGGCCCACCTGGTCAACTTCCTGGGCAGCGACACCCTGGCCGCCGTGCAGGCGGGCCGGGCCTGGTACAACGAGCCGATGGCGGCCTTCTCGATCCCGGCGGCCGAACACAGCACCATCACCAGCTGGGGCCGCGATCGCGAGGCCGACGCCTATCGCAACATGCTGACGAGCTTCGGCAAGCCCGGCGGCCTGTTCTCGGTGGTGTCCGACAGCTACGACCTGTTCGACGCGGTGAGCCGCATCTGGGGCCAGGAACTGCGGGACGAGGTGATCGCCAGCGGCGCGACCCTGGTGGTGCGCCCCGACTCCGGCGAGCCGGTCGAGATCGTCGCCGAGGCCCTGAGGCGCCTCGACGAGGCGTTCGGAAGCACGCTGAACGCCAAGGGCTACAAGGTGCTGAACCACGTGCGGGTGATCCAGGGCGACGGGGTCAATCCGGTCAGCATCGCCGCCATCCTCGACCGGGTGATCGCCGACGGCTTCAGCGCCGAGAACCTGGCCTTCGGCATGGGCGGCGGCCTGTTGCAGCAGCTCGACCGCGACACCCAGCGCTTTGCGTTGAAGTGCTCGGCGGCCAAGGTCGACGGCGCTTGGATCGACGTCAGCAAGAACCCGGTCACCGATCCGGGCAAGCGCTCCAAGGCCGGGCGGCTGATGCTGCAGCGCAACGCTGCGGGCGAGTACCGCACGGTGGCGGTCGGCGAGGACGAGACGGTGGAAGCCGGCTGGACCGACGCCATGGTCACGGTGTGGGAGGATGGCGCCCTGCTGGTTGATCACACTCTGGCGCAGGTGCGGGCGCGCAGCGAACTGAGGGGGTGACCTCTCTCCCGTACAATCCCCGCGAAAGCGGGGACCCAGGTGTTTTCGCAAACGCGCAGCGCTCGACGATAAAGAGCCTGGGCCCCCGCTTTCGCGGGGGTTTTACGGATTTGGTACGGTCTCAGGCCTGGGCCGCCAGGCGCTTGACCAGGGCGTGGGCGACGGCGTCGCTGCTGGCGGGGTTCTGGCCGGTGATCAGGTCGCCGTCCTCGACGACGTGGGGCGCCCAGTCGGGGCCCTTCTCGTAGAGGCCGCCATTGGCCTTCAGCATGTCCTCGACCAGGAACGGCACGATGGCGGTCAGCTCGACAGCGTCCTCCTCGCCGTTGGTGAAGCCGGTGACCTTTCGGCCGGCCACCAGCGGACGGCCGTCGGCGGCCTTGACGTGGCGCAGGGCGCCGGGGGCGTGGCAGACCAGGGCCTGGGGCTTGCCGGCGCGGTCGAAGGCCTCGATCAGGGCGACCGAGACGGGCGACTCCGCCAGGTCCCACAGCGGGCCGTGACCGCCGGGATAGAACACCGCGTCGAAGTCGGCGGCGTTCACGTCGGCCAGCGGCGTGGTCTGGGCCAGGGCCGCCAGCGCGGCCTCGTCGGCCTGGAAGCGGCGGGTCATGTCGGTCTGGAAGTCGGGCAGGTCGCTCTTGGGATCGAGCGGCGGCTGGCCGCCCTTGGGCGAGGCCAGGACGAGGTCGGCGCCGGCGTCCTTGAACACGTAGTAGGGCGCGGCCAGCTCCTCGAGCCAGAAGCCGGTCTTCTTGCCGGTGTCGCCGAGGGTGTCGTGCGAGGTCAGGACGATGAGGATTTTCATGGCGGGCTCTTTGCTGCAGGCGGCGGTCTTGCCGGCATATGGGGTGCGCGGACGCGGGGCGCCGTGATTATCTTGGAGCTCGCCCACGCTTGGAAAGGAGGGCGGCATGGAGCGCTACCTGGAGGTCAGGACAGCCGACGACGTGGATCGGCATCTGGCGGCCATCCGTGCGTCGGCCGAACGAGCCCGACTATGGATAGCGGCGCAGACGGGCGATGCCCTCGACCTTCTTCGCAACATGAAGTTCGAGCCGGTTGGTTTTCATCCCATCGAGGACCGGGGCCTCAACGTCATCGAGCAGATCAATCAGACCTGGACCTATGCCGTTGCACTGTCGGCAACGCGCCTCCTGCTGGACCTGCATCCGGAAGCCGGCGGCTTCAAGGTCGCGCCGGGCGCTCATATGTCCCTTCCGCTGGATATCATGGGCGAGAAGCCTGGGTTGGTGGGCGCGGAGACCTTCGCCGCCGTGGATCCACGCAATAACCGAAAGCTCGCGATGGACCTGGGCAAGCTGGCCGCCCGTTCGGAGACCCATCGCTATGTGTTCTTCATGTCGCCACGCTATCCGGGCGCCCGGCGTCAGCCGGCCTTGGAGCGCGACGGTGTTCAGGTCTGGTCTATCGAGGTCTGAGATGAGGGCGCGCGGAGAGTGAAGAAGGCGCCGGCCAATCTCGGGCGTTGCTCCGCTGCGTCAAACATCCCGTAAAATCCCCGCGGAAGCGGGGACCCAGGTGTTCTATCGTTGAGCATCCAGAGCTTCAGAAAAGCCTGGGCCCCCGCTTGCGCGGGGTTTTACGGTTGGGGATGCGCGCGAAGGCCCAGCCCTACGACCGGTAGTCGCCGTTGATGGCCACGTACTGCTTGGTCAGGTCGCAGGTCCACACCGTGGAGCTGCCCTTGCCGACGCCGACCTCGACGGTGACCTCCAGTTCCTGGTTCTTCATGTAGGCGCTCATGGCCGCCTCGTCGTACTCGGCCGAGACCAGGCCGTCGCGAGCGGCGTAGAGCTCGCCGAACTTGACGCTGATCTTCTCACGGTTGACCGGCTCGTCGGCGCGGCCGACGGCCATGACGATGCGGCCCCAGTTGGCGTCCTCGCCGGCGAAGGCGGTCTTGACCAGCGGGCTCTCGGCGATGGTGCGGGCGATCTTGCGGGCCGACAGCGGGCTCTCGGCGCCGTTGACGGTGATCTTGACGAACTTGGTGGCGCCCTCGCCATCGCGGACCAGCTGCATGGCGAGATCCAGCAGCACGCCTTCCAGCTTTTCCCTGAAGTCGGCCAGGCGCTTGTCGCCGGCGCGGCTGATCTTGGGCGCGCCCGACTGGCCGGTGGCGAAGAGGAGCAGGGTGTCGTTGGTCGAGCGGTCGCCGTCGACCGTCACGCAGTTGAAGGTGGTGCGGGTGTAGAGCGAGACCAGGGTCTGCAGGGCGGCGGGCGCGATGGCCGCGTCGGTGGCCACGAAGGCCAGCATGGTGGCCATGTCCGGCGCGATCATGCCCGAGCCCTTGGCGATGCCGGCGATCTTGACCTCGTGGCCGTCGATCGTGGCGGTCGCGTAGGCCCCCTTCGGGAAGGTGTCGGTGGTCATGATCGCCGAGGCCGCCGCGGCCCAGCCGTCGGCGGTGAGGCGGGTTTCCACCTCGCGCAGATTGGAGGTGATCTTGCTGTCGTCGAGGATGACGCCGATCACCCCGGTCGAGGCCATCATCACGTCGCGCTGGCGGCAGTCGAAGCGCTTGCCCACGGCGGTGGCCACGCGGCGCACGGCGTCGGCGCCGGGCTTGCCGGTGAAGCTGTTGGCGCAGCCGGCGTTGACCACCAGGGCGCGCACGTCCGCGCCGCCGGTCGCGGCCAGCTGACGCTTGCACCAGTCGACCGGGGCCGAGCCCACGCCGTGGCGGGTGAAGACGCCGGCGCCCGAGGTGCCTTCGGCAAAGCGCATCAGCAGCAGGTCGGGGCGTTCGTGCTTGTAGAAGCCGGCGCGGCCGGTGGCGATCTCGACCCCGGCGATCGGCGGGATGACCGGGAACGGCACGGCCAGCGGCGAGACGGCCAGGCCCGGCTTGCCCGGGGCGACCGGCGGCGGGGCGACGACGGGCGCTGCCTGCGCGGGCGTTTCGCCGGCCGACTTCTGGGCGCGGCGCAGGCCGGCCCGCTTCAGGGCCGAGGCCAGGGGGTCGAGGGCGCGGTCCAGCGCGTGGCCGACCGTGGCGCCGACCTGGCCGACGATCTCGGCGGGCGTGGCGGCGGCCGGGGCCTTCTCGGCGGCTTTCGGCGCGGCCTTGGCTTTGGTCTTGGCGGTGTCGGCGGCCTTGTCGGTCGAGGTCGTGGTGGGCTTGCGGGTCATTTCTTCTGGGCCGAGTTCTGGGCCGGAGCCGAGGCGGGCGGGGCGTTGTCGAGGTCGGAGCTGGGGGCGGCGTCGCCGCCTCCGGGCGGCGCCGAGGCCGGCTCCTGCGGGGCGCCGGGGATATCCTGGCCCTTGCCGACCAGCATCTCCACCTTGGCGCCGCCGCGCAGTTTTTCCAGCAGGTCGCGCACCTGGTCGTAGGTAAGGAAACGCACGATCTGCGGGCGGGCTTCCTCGAGGCTCATCGGCGCTTCCTGGCGCTTGTCCTCGACGCGCATCACCACCCAGCCGCCGCTGATCGCGAACGGACCGACGAGGTCGCCCTTCTTGGCGTCCTTCAGGGCCACGGCGTAGGGCTCGGGCATGATGTCGATGGTGAAGTAGTCGAGGTCGCCGCCCTTGAAGCGGGTGGCCTCGTCCTTGGAGCGTTCCATGGCCAGGGCGTCGAACGAGGCGCCGGTCGCCAAGAGCTTCTTGACGCTTTCCGCTTCCGCTTGGGTGGGCACAAGGATCTGGCGGGCGCGGATCTCTTCCGACTGCTTGGTCAGCTTCTGCTGCTCGCCGTAGAGGCCGCGGATGTTGTCTTCGGTGACGGCCTTCTCGACCATGCCCTCGACCAGCATGTCGCCCAGGATGCGCTCGCGGGCGGCGGCCAGGCGGCGCTGGGCGACGGGATCCTTGTCGAGCTTGCGCTCGATGGCCTCGGCGGCCAGCAGCTTCTGGTCGATGACCTCGTCGAGGACGCGGCGGAAGAGGTCGGACGAGACGTCCAGCGGTTCGCCCTCGCCGATCAGCCCCTGGGCGACCGCCTCGCGCTTGACGTCGGAGGCCCAGACGGCGTGGCCGTCGACCCGCGCCACGGCCGTGTCGCCCGGTTCCGGCGGACGCTCGTCGACGCCGCCGCGGCCGCAGGCGGCGACCAGCAGCGCCAGGCCGAGCACGGCGGCGGTCAAGAGCGAGCGGGGATTACGGACAGGGTTCATCGGGCGCGGATCTCCGCTGGTCATATGAAATGCGCTCTAGAGCGCGTCAGGCCAAAGGGAAAGCCGTTTCGGAAGGCTCGGGCCTCTAAACTTCGCGCGCGAGGACATGGTTCTCGGAACCTGGCGGCGTGGCGAGGGTTTGCATCGCCGCCGAGCGGGTTTCGCGCAGCGGGTGAAAGCTTGGCCTATCGGGCTTTTCGACGCCCCGCCGGGCCAGGCCTCGCGTTGACACTGGGGGGGGCGGTGCTTAAGTCTCGCGCGCGCGCCGTTTTCAGGGGTTCTGCGATCTCGGCGCACCGTCATTACCGTAGTGAAGGCCGATAAAGCCTTAGCGCCGGCCACACTAAGTTCTCGCTCCGGATCCTTTCTGCATGCTCGGCTTCGCCAAAAAGCTCTTCGGTTCCTCCAACGAACGCAAGGTGAAGTCGCTTCACGGTCGCGTCGCCAAGATCAACGCGCTCGAGCCCCAGATGGCCGCGCTGTCGGACGAGGCGCTGAAGGCCAAGACCCAGGAATTCAAGGACCGCCTGGAAAAGGGCGCGACCCTCGACGACATCCTCGACGAAGCCTTCGCCGTCGTGCGCGAGGGCTCCAAGCGCGCCCTGGGCATGCGCCACTTCGACGTGCAGATGATCGGCGGCATGGTGCTGCACTTCGGTGGCATCTCCGAAATGCGCACCGGTGAAGGCAAGACGCTGGTCGCCACCCTGCCGACCTATCTGAACGCGCTGGCCGGCAAGGGCGTGCACGTCATCACCGTCAACGACTACCTGGCCACCCGCGACGCCGAGTGGATGGGTCAGCTCTACAACTTCCTGGGCCTGTCCTACGGCATCATCGTCAACGGCCTGAGCCAAGGCGACCGCCAGCGCGCCTACCGCGCCGACATCACCTACGGCACCAACAACGAGTTCGGCTTCGACTACCTGCGCGACAACCTCGTCTATGACGTCAACGAGATGGTCCAGCGCGGCCACCACTACGTGATCGTCGACGAAGTCGACTCGATCCTGATCGACGAAGCCCGCACCCCGCTGATCATCTCGGGCCCGACCGAGGACCGTAGCGAGCTTTACAAGACCATCGACGTCCTGGTGAAGGAACTCATCAAGGACAAGACCAACTACGACCACGACGAGAAGCAGAAGCAGGTCATCCTCACCGAGGAAGGCCAGGAGCGGATCGAAGAGGTTCTGACCTCGGGCGGCCACCTGGCGGAAGACACCGCCGGCCTCTACGACGCGGCCAACATCTCGATCGTGCACCACGTCAACCAGGCCCTGCGGGCCAATGTGCTCTACACGCGCGACAAGGATTATATCGTCAAGGGCGGCGAAGTCGTCCTGATCGACGAGTTCACCGGCCGCATGATGACCGGCCGCCGGCTGTCGGAAGGCCTGCACCAGGCCATCGAGGCCAAGGAAGGCGCCGACATCCAGCCCGAGAACCAGACCCTGGCCTCGGTGACCATCCAGAACTACTTCCGTCTCTACACCAAGCTGTCGGGCATGACCGGCACGGCTTCGACCGAGGCGCAGGAATTCGACGACATCTACAAGATGGGCGTCAGCGAGATCCCGACCAACCGCGTCATCCAGCGCATCGACGACGATGACGAGGTCTACCGCACCGAGGCCGAGAAGAACCGCGCCATCCTGGTGCAGATCGCCGACTGCCACGAGCGCGGCCAGCCGATCCTGGTCGGCACCGTGTCGATCGAGAAGTCCGAGGAACTGTCCAAGCTGCTCGACGCCTACGAGTGGGACGTCGACGGCAAGAAGCGCAAGGGCATCCCGCACCAGGTGCTGAACGCCCGCTTCCACGAGCAGGAAGCCGGCATCGTCGCCGACGCCGGCGTGCCCGGGGCGGTGACCATCGCCACCAACATGGCCGGCCGCGGCACCGACATCCAGCTGGGCGGCAGCATCGACATGCGCCTGTCCAAGTGGAAGATCGAGCAGCGCGGCCTGGGCATCGAGGTCTCGCCGGAAGACGAGGCCGCCCACCGCGCCGAGGTCGAGGCCGAGATCGCCGACGCCAAGAAGGCGGCCCTGGCCGCCGGCGGCCTGTTCGTTCTGGGCACCGAGCGCCACGAAAGCCGCCGCATCGACAACCAGCTGCGCGGCCGTACCGGCCGTCAGGGCGACCCGGGCCGCTCGAAGTTCTTCCTGTCGTGCGAAGACGACCTGCTGCGCATCTTCGCCGGCGAGCGCCTGGACGCGATCATGCGGACCTTCGGCGTCCAGGACGGCGAGGCGATCACCCACCGTTGGCTGAACGCGGCCATCGCCAAGGCCCAGACCCGCGTCGAGCAGCGCAACTACGAGATCCGCAAGAACCTCCTGAAGTACGACGACGTCGTCAACGACCAGCGCAAGGCCGTGTTCGAGCAGCGCCAGGAGTTCATGGAATCGAGCGATCTGTCGGAAGTCATCCACGAGATGCGCCACGACGTGATCGACGACCTGGTCGCCCGCCACGTGCCGCCCAAGGCCTATGCCGAGCAGTGGGACATCGAGGGCCTGCACGAGCGCGTCCAGGCGGTGCTGGGCATGGACCTGCCGCTGAAGGACTGGGCCGCCGAAGAGGGCGTCGACGACGAAGCCTTCCGCGAGCGCATCACCAAGGCCGCCGACGAGTACGCCGCCCAGCGTGAAGTGATCATCACGCCCGAGCAGATGCGCCAGGTGGAAAAGAGCTTCCTGCTGCAGATGATCGATCTGCAGTGGCGCGAGCACCTGATGCACCTGGACCACCTGCGCAACGTCATCGGCCTGCGCGGCTACGGCCAGCGCGATCCGCTGAACGAATACAAGACCGAAGCCTTCAGCCTGTTCGAGAAGCTGCTGGGGGATCTGCGCACCAACACCACCCGCTGGCTGATGACGGTCGAGATCGCCTATGCCGAGCCCGAGCCGCTGCACGCGCCGGAAAACCTGATCCCGGTGCACCTGGATCCGCTGACCGGCGAGAACGCCGCCGTGGCCGGCGCCATCCCCGAAGGCCTGTCGCCCGAGCAGCGCGAGGCCCTGCCGGTCTCGTCCCTGCCGGAAGGCTGGGAACGCACCAACCGTAATGGCGCCTGCCCCTGCGGTTCGGGCAAGAAGTTCAAGCAGTGCCACGGCTCGCTGGTCTGACGACCGGCGGCTGAGGTCGAAATGCGAAGCCCGCCCCGGGAGACCGGGGCGGGCTTTTTCGTGGACGGAGGGGCTGGGCCGCCAGATTTGCGGATCTGGATCGGGGTCCCCTGCGCGGGTCAGTCGTTGATGACGAAGTGTTCCACCGCCTCGGTGTCGCTGTGGCTGCTGCAGTTGCCCTGCCCGAGAATGGCGATCCGCTTGCCGGCCAGATAGGCCGACATCAGGACCGAGAGCGACGCCTGGCCCGCGGTCGTGCTGGCGTCGAGGGCCCAGCGGCCGGCGATGGTGTGGCAGGCCGGTGTGGCTGAGCGCGCGCCGCTGTGGTTGAACAGCACGATGCCGTTGCGCAGCGGCAGGATGGTGCTGATCGTGCCGGACTGGCTACTGCTGGCCGCGGCGGGCGAGGCGAGGCCGGCGGCGAACGCAGCGCTGGTCAACGCGGCGATCAGGCGGCGTCCGGAAAGTTTCGAGAATGGCATGTCAGCCCCCAATCGCGCGGAAGTTGCGCATGAGGGCAGATGCAGCGCCGCGTTCGGTACGGTCAAGCTGTAAGCGTGGGGCGGGCCGGCTAATCCTTGCTACGCGTCCCCAGGTCCATGCCCAGCGTCGGGCCGATGCCGTCGGGGTGGTCGCCGAAGGGGTTGCGGTGGGCGTTCGCGAGCTTGGCGAGGCGCTGGCGCAGATCGTCGTCGACGCGGACAATGTCCTCGATGGCGGCGGCCTGCTCGGCGTCGGCCTCCGAACCGTCGGGTTCGGCCAGCACGCGCTCGATCGCCGCCAGGAAGTGGGCTTCCTCGGCCGTGCCTGATGGCGGCGGCGCTTCCAGCCAGGCCAGCACGGTCTCGAGCGCGTCTTCGAAGGTCTGGGCCATGCGGGCGTCTCCTCTAGCGGGGGAGCTTGGGCAACGCCCCGCATGGCGGGTTGTTCAATGCCGGTTCAGTGGGCCGAGACGCCCAGGCGGTTCCACAGGTTGATCATCGCCACCAGGGCGGTCAGGGCGCTGGCCTCGACCTCGCTGTAGTGGACCCGCAGATCGGCGCGCAGTGGGGCCAGGTCGACCTTGGCCGGGAGCTGGGTCAGGGCCTCGGTCCAGGCCAGGGCGGCCTTCTCGGCGGGGGTGTAGTCGGCCACGTGCCGCCAGATGGTCAGGCGATCCAGTCGCTCGTTGGTCTCGCCGTCGTCGCGGGCCTCCTTGGAATGCATCTTCACGCAGAAGGCGCAGTCGTTGAGTTGCGAGGCGCGCAGCTTGAGCAGGTGGAGGAGGCGAGGGGCGACGCCAGCCGCGGCCACCGCCTGCTCGGCGGCGATGAAGGCCTGGTAGACGGCGGGAACGTTCTTGTCGTGGCGGAAGGCGGCGGTGTCGCTCATGGTCCTGGTCCTCGTTGCTGCCCTGGGAAGGGGCTTCGAAGATCAGGACGA
This sequence comes from Caulobacter sp. FG7, assembly GCF_057808875.1. Classification (NCBI taxonomy): domain Bacteria; kingdom Pseudomonadati; phylum Pseudomonadota; class Alphaproteobacteria; order Caulobacterales; family Caulobacteraceae; genus Caulobacter; species Caulobacter sp. FG7. The sequence continues at coordinate 58,903 of NZ_JBMDIW010000012.1, read as the reverse complement.
GACGGGCGCCCGTCTTGTGACATGGCGCCCGAAGATTTTGCGGAGCGCCACCGCCCCGAAACCGTAAAACCCCCGCGAAAGCGGGGAGCTTACCGGAGTGGGGGCTACTGCAGCCCCTCGCGGCCGATGGCGTAGAAGCGTTCGGCGCGCTGGCGCTTCAGCTCGGCGGGCGTAAGCAGCGACAGCTTCTTCAGTTCGTCCTCGACCGCGTCGCCGACGGCCTTGATGGCGGCTTCCGGATCCGAATGAGCGCCGCCGGCCGGCTCGTCGACGATGCGGTCGACGATGCGCAGCTTAATCAGATCCTGGGCGGTGATCTTCATGTTGGTGGCCGCGTCCTTGGCCCGGGCGCCGTCGCGCCACAGGATCGAGGCCGCGCCTTCCGGCGAGATCACCGAATAGATCGAGTGCTCGAGGATCAGCACGCGGTTGGCGCCGGCCAGCGCGATCGCCCCGCCCGAGCCGCCTTCGCCGGTGACCGTGGCGACCATCGGCGTGCCCAGGGTCAGGCAGCGCTCGGTCGAGCGGGCGATGGCCTCGGCCTGGCCGCGCTCTTCGGCGCCGAGGCCCGGATAGGCGCCGGCGGTGTCGACGAAGGTGACGACCGGCAGGTTGAAGCGCTCGGCCATGTCCATCAGGCGCACGGCCTTGCGGTAGCCCTCGGGGCGGGCCATGCCGAAGTTGTGCTTCAGGCGGGTGGTGGTGTCGTAGCCCTTCTCGTGGCCCATCACGACCACGGGCATGCCGCGGAAGCGGCCAAGGCCCCCGACGATCGCCTGGTCGTCGGCGAACTTGCGGTCGCCGCGCAGCTCGACGAACTCGTCGATCAGGCCCGCGACATAATCACGCAGGTGCGGACGCTGCGGATGGCGGGCGACCATCGTCTTCTGCCAGGCGTCGAGGCCGGCATAGGCTTCCTTGCGAAGGACCTGCACGCGCTCGCGCAGGGCGCCGATCTCGCTGTCGAACGCGCCAGGACCAGCCGTCTCGGAAAGCTTTGAAAGCTCTTCGATCTTGGCTTCCAGGTCGGCGATGGGTCGCTCGAAATCGAGATAGTGCGCGGCCATGAGTCTCTTAACGTCGCCGTTTGCGAAAGGTTGGCGAACCTAGTGCGTGATGACGCCCAGGGAAAGCGCATTCACGCGGAATTGGAACCACCGTCTCGGCGACGGATTCCCTGGTCACGGGATTCCTCCCCAACTGAGTCCTGTTAAGAAACCGAACCCCTATGGTGAATCGAACGCCGATCATTATATTGGGTTCTCAAGAGCCGGCTGCGGAAGTCAGCTGGCGCTGCGGCCCCGCCCATCGAACATGGACACGGCCCGCCTGATGAGGACGATGGTTCCCATGCAGGTGTTCACCTTCTTCTGCGTCGAGCGCGACGGCTCGGTTCCCCGTTTCGACGTCACGGCCTGCGCCGACGACCATGCCGCGCGCGTGCGCGCCGGCGAGCTGTTCGACATGCATCGCGGCTGCAACGAGGTCGAGGTCTGGCGCGGCGCCACGCACCTGTTCAAGGTCGGGGCCGGCGCGGCGGCCTGAACCTTCACGTTCGCGCGGATTCGACCAAGCGCATGATCGGGCAAGGCGCCACATTGGCGTTCTCGACGCACGCAGGATCCTCGCCATGACAGACATCGCCCGCCCTTCCGCCATCGCCGAGGACAGCGGCCACGGCGGCGTGCAGATCCTGGTCACGGCCGGGCCTTCGCGCCTGGCCGGCGACCTCAAGCCCTCCGAGGGCGGGCTCGACACCGGCCCCAATCCGCATGACCTGATCGCCGCGGGCCTAGCGGCCTGCACGACCCAGACGCTGCGCCTCTACGCCAGGCGCAAGGGCTGGGCCCTGGGCGCGGTGCGGGTGGAGACCACCTGGCGGCGCCTGCCCGGCCAGGTCCCGGCCGACGTCTTCGATCGGATCATCAGCCTATCGGGCGACCTCGACGCCGAGCAGCGCCAGCGCCTGCTGGAGATCGCCGAGGCCTGCCCGGTGCACAAGATGCTGACCACCGGCGTGAAGGTCGAGACGCGGGTGGCGTAGGGGGTGGTCTATCGCCACTAGATGCTCTTCCTCTGGGGGAGGATTTGGCCCGCTCGCCCCAACCCGCCCCCGCCGCCTTGCGCCACCCGCCCAATCGCGATCACATGCCCGCCGTGATTGCATGGGGGCAGCCAGCGTGACCGAAGCCTTGATCGTCCGGGGGCTGGACAAGACCTTCTCCAAGCCCGCCGTACGCGAGCTGGACCTGACGGTGCACCCGGGCGAGCTCTATGCGCTGCTGGGGCCCAACGGCGCGGGCAAGACCACGACGCTGCGGATGGTGGCGGGCCTGACCAAGCCCGACAAGGGCTCGATCAGCATCTTCGGCATCGACGCCCTGGCCGATCCGGCGGCGGCCAAGGCGGTGACGGCCTGGGCGCCGGACGAGGCGATGATCTACGACCGCCTGACCCCGCTGGAATACCTGGAGTTCGTCGCCGGCCTGTGGAACGTCGAGCCCAGGCACGCCAAGGCCAGGGCGGTGGAACTGCTGGAGACCTTGGGCCTGGCGAGCGAGGCGCGGCGGCGGTGCGAGGGCTTCTCGCGCGGGATGAAGCAGAAGGTGGCCCTGGCCGGCGCCCTGATCCACGATCCCCGCCTGCTGATCCTCGACGAGCCGCTGACGGGCCTGGACGCGGCCTCGGCGCGCCTGGTCAAGGACATGCTGCAGGCCCGCGTCGACGCCGGCGGCACGGTGATCCTGACCACCCACATTCTCGAGGTCGCCGAGCGCATGGCCGACCGCATCGGCATCATCGCCGGCGGCCGCCTGCTGGCCGAGGGCACGCTGGACGCCCTGCGAGCCCAGGCTGGGCAGGGCGGCGGCGACACCCTGGAAGACGTCTTCCTGCAACTGACCGCCGATGGAGCGCCCGCGTGAGCCTGCTGCGTCCCGGCGGGGTTCCCTGGCTGCTCGCCCACGAGATGCGGCTGAGCTTTCGCGCCCTGATGGGCAAGCGGGCCATGGGCGGCGTCGGGGCGATGATCGGCCTTGCGATCCTGGCTTTGGTGATGCTGAGCGGCGGGGTGGTCATCGGCCTGGCCTTGCGCAAGCTGGACGTGCCGGTGGTCCCGCTGTCGGCCGCCATTGCCCTGGCCTGCTGCGCCACGGCCTTCACCCTGATGCTGTCCCAGACCCTGGCGGCGGCCAGCGAGGCCCTGTACGAGCGCGGCGATCTTGACCTGCTGTTTTCCTCGCCGATCGCGCCGCGCACCGTGCTGCTGGTCCGGGCCCTGGGCGTGGCGACCGGCGTGCTGACGGTGTTCCTGATCTTCGTCACACCCTTGTTGGGACCGGCGATCATCCTCGGGCATCCGAAGTGGCTGGGCCTGTTCGGGGTGCTGGCGGCCTTGGCCCTGCTGGCCACCGCCACGGGCCTGACGCTCGCCATGTTCCTGTTCCGGCTGATCGGCCCGCGCCGCACGCGCACCGTGGCCCAGGTGCTGGCGGCGTTGACGGGCGCGGCCTTCTTCCTGGTCAGCCAGATCCGCACGCTGATGGGCGAGCGGGCCAGCGAGAGTCTGTTCCAGTCGCTGGCGCGCGAGGCCGCCGAAGGCCGCATGAAGATTCCGCCGATCGGCTACTGGCCGCTGAAGGCGATGCTGGGCGAGCCCCTGCCGCTGCTGGTCATGCTGGCGATCGGGGCAGGAGCCTTCGTCCTGGCGGCGCTGTCTCTGGGCAAGCGCTTCGCCGACGCCGCGGCGGCCACGCAAGGGGCCGAAGCCTCGGCCGCCAGGCCCGCCAAGGGGCGCGACCGGGCCTTCGCGGGCGGGGTGTTCGCCGCCACCCTGGCCAAGGAGCTGCGGCTGATCCTGCGCGATGCGAGCCTCTTGTCGCAGGTGCTGCTGCGGGTGCTCTACCTGGTGCCGACCGCGGTGATCCTCAGCCGCAACGCTGGTCACGGCGACGGCGGCGCGGCCCTGGCCGGCGGCGCGGGCGTGGTGGTGTTCCTGGCCGGGCAGGTGGCCGGGAGCCTGGCCTGGATCACCCTGTCGGCCGAGGAGAGCCCCGACCTGCTGGCCGTGTCGCCGGCCGCCACGCGCAGCCTGCGCCGGGCCAAGCTGGCCGCCGCCCTGCTGCCGGTGGCGCTGCTGCTGGCGGTTCCCCTGGGCCTTCTGCTGTGGCTGGCCCCGGTCACGGCGCTGTGGACGACGCTGGGCGCGGGGCTGTCGGCCTGGGCCTGCGGCCTGATCAACGTCTGGCATCAGAAGCCGGGCAAACGGGCCGACTTCAAGCGCCGCCGGGGCGCCTCGTGGTTCGCCACCTTGGCCGAGGTGGTGGTCTCGGCCCTGCTGGCCGGCGCGACCGGCCTCGCGGTGGCGGGCCTCTCGCCCTGGGCGACGATCCCGCTGGCCTGCGCGGGCCTGGCCATGCTGGCCTTGCGCCGCAGCGACGAGCAGATCGCCAAGGTGCTGCGGATGGCGTGAGGGCCTGACCCCCTCAGTCGGCTTCGCCGACAGCTCCCCCAGAGGGGAGCATCTTTGAGCCGGCGCCAATAGATCCTCCCCCTCTGGGGGAGGTGGGCCGGAGGGGGGACGTTTTCAGCGGCTATAGAGGTGGCCGATTTCGGGAGAGGACCCTTGGTCAGCAGTCCAGCAGCGCCGTGATCGCGCACTCCAAGCCCTCGGGCTTGAAGTCGATCCTCGCTTCGCCGGACAGCTCCGAGGCCAGGCCGCGCTCGATCAGGCGCGAGCCGAAGCCGCGGCGGGTGGGGGCGATCACCGGCGGTCCGCCGCTTTCGCGCCAGCGCAGGGAAAGGCGCGGCACGCCGCTGTAGTCCACGCTCCAGCTGATCGTCACCTGTCCGCCCTGGCGTGACAGGGCGCCGTACTTCACCGCGTTGGTGGCCAGTTCGTGCAGCGCCATCGACAGCGACAGGGCCGGTCGGGGCGACAGGCGCACCGACGGCCCGTCCAGCACGAAACGGCCCTCGCCGCCGTGCACGGCCACCAGGCGATCGACGATGTCCAGCAGGTCGGCGCCTTCCCAGTTCTCTCGGGTCAAGACGTCGTGGGCTTCGGACAGGGCGATGATGCGGGCGGTGAAGGCTTCCTGCGCGGCCGGCAGCGAGCGCGCGGCGTGGAAGGTCTGGCCGGCGATGGCCTGGATGGTGGCCAGCGAGTTCTTCACGCGGTGGTTCAGCTCGTTGACCAGCAGCCGCAGGTGCAGCTCGGCCCGCTTGCGGTCGGTGATGTTGACGGTGGTGCCGATCATGCGGATCGGCTTGCCCTGCGCGTCGAAGAAGGCCTTGCCCTTGGCCGACAGCCAGCGCTCGACCCCGTCCTCCCGGCCGATCACCCGGAACTCGACGTCGTAGTCGGCGCGGATGCGGCCATCCAGCGTGCGGCGCAGCGCCTCGCGCACGTCGTCGCGGTCGGCGCGGTGCAGGTTGGTGTAGAAGTCGTCGCGCACGACGGGCGTGCCCGGCGCCACGCCGAACATGGCGTAGCAACGGTCCGACCACGTCAGGACGTCGTTCCTGATGTCGAGGTCCCAGGTGCCGACGTCGGCGGCCTCGATGGCCAGGCGCAGCGTCTCTTCCTGCGAAACCAGCCTGCGGGCGGCCTCCTTGCGCTCGGTGACGTCGGAGCCGACGCCGACGAAGCGCACGCAGGCGCCACGCTCGAAATAGGCCCGCCCGAACACCTCGATCCAGCGCAGGGCGCCGTCGGACGGGCGCACGATGCGGTACTCGACATTGATCAGCCCGTCGCCGCCCGGGTCGGTGGCCGAGCCCACGGCCGCCAGCACGCCGTCGACATCGTCGGGATGCACCAGGGCCAGAAAGCTGTCGAAATCCTGCGGACCGGGCTCGGCCACGCCGAACATCTCGCAGGATCGCTTGTCCCAGTAGCGCTGGCCGGTGCTGGGATTGTGGTCCCAGCGGCCCATGCCGGCCGCCTCCATGGCGATGTCGCGGTCGAGGCGGGCCTCCAGGAGCTGGCCTTCCATCCGCTTGCGCTCGGTGATGTCGAAGACGACGCCGGCGTTGCGGTCGGCCTGGCCGTCGGCGTCGAGATAGCAGTGGCCGCTGGCCGCCACCCAGCGCACCGAGCCGTCGGCCTGCACCAGGCGGTATTCGTCGGCGAAATCGCCGCCGGTCTGCATCGCCGCCAGGGCGATGTCTCGCACCCGCTCGCGGTCCTCGTCGTGGACGGCCGGGGTGAAGCGCTGAGCCGGCAGGCCCTGCGCGGCGAAGGCGGGGTCCACCTGGTGCAGTTGGGCGTAGCGGGCGTCGCAATAGACCCGGTTGGCCTTGATGTCCCACTCCCAGGCGCCGACGCCGCCGGCGGCGTCCAGGGCCATGTCGTAGCGGGCCCGGGTGGTGCGCAGTTCCTTCTCGGTCTCGACCGCGCCGGTGATCTCGACGGCCGAGATCAGCACGCCGCCGACGCCGGTGGGCGCGGTCTGGTCGGGCACGGGGCTATAGCTCACGGCGAAATGGGCCAGCCGCGCCTCGCCGGCCTCGCGCTCGACCTGAAGCGGCATGCGTTCGAGGGCGTAGCCGCCGCTCTCGCCCGACAGGATGTCCTGGTGGATGCCCAGGAGGGTGGCGCGGAAGGCGTCCGAATGCTGCGTGAAGGGCCGGCCCAGCGCGTCGGGATGACGCTCGCGCAGCGAGGGCGCGTAGGCGTCGTTGTAGATCAGGATCAGCTCAGGACCCCAGCGCAGGGCCATGGGGAAGTTGGTGGCCATCAGCATGTCGACGGCGAGCGCCAGGCTGGGCGACCACGCGTCACGTGGACCCAGGGGGGTCTTCGACCAGTCGAAAGCCTTCACGCGCTCGGCCATTTCCCCGCCGGCCAGGCGCGTGAACGCAGGCAAGCTCCGCCCTTCGCCCTGCGGCATGGCGTTTTGTCCCTCCCACCGGCTCCCCTAAAGCCGGGTCCGGGCGAACAATGGCCAGACGGCCTGACGGGTTGCAAGGGCGGGACGCGACCCCTGCGCGCAAGCGTCGCAGTCGGTTCGGCCCAGGGGTGTGGTTTTCGCGGCGCGGGCGAGCGGGCTCGACCCTGGGGAGCGCCGATCCTTGGCAGCGCGCAGAAAAAAGGCCGCCTCGGACGAGGCGGCCTTTCCTGGGAGCCGGGCTCCTTAGTCGATAGGGCTCCAGCGGGTCTCGACCTGCTGCACGCCGCGCTTGGGGCCGCGGAAGTCGCCGCCGCCAGCGGCCGCCTTGCCCTGGCCTTGGCCCTGAGCGCCGCCCTTGCCGCGGCCGCCGTTACGACCCTCGCCACGACCCTGGGCCTGCTGGCCGCCGCCTTGGCCGCCCTTGCCCTGGGCGCTCTTGCCCTGGCCGCCGCCGTTGCGGTTGCGCTTGCGGCGCAGTTCCGACGGCACGTTGTTGCGCGGATCGGCCTTGCGCGGGTCGACGTACTTCTCGGCCGGGGCCAGCTTGTCGGCGACGGCCGCGGCGGCCGCCAGGGCCTTGTCGTTGCGGCGGTCGAAGGACGGGATCTTCTGGCGGGTGGCCTTCTCGATGTCCTTCAGCAGGCTGCGCTCGTCGTCCGAGCAGAAGCTGATGGCCACGCCGTCCTTGCCCTTGCGGGCGGTGCGGCCGATCCGGTGGACATAGGCCTCCGGCACGTTGGGCAGTTCGTAGTTGAAGACGTGGCTGATGTCGTTGACGTCGATGCCGCGGGCGGCGATGTCGGTCGCCACCAGGGCCTTGACCTCGCCCGCCTTGAAGGCCGCCAGGGCGCGCTCGCGCTGGCCCTGCGTCTTGTCGCCGTGGATCGAGGCGCTCTCGATGCCGGCGGCGGTCAGGTACTTGGCCACGCGGTCGGCGCCGCGCTTGGTGCGGGTGAAGACGATCGAGCGCTCGACGCTGCGGTCGGCCAGCAGTTCCGCCAGTAGCGGACGCTTGCGCTGGGCCTCGATGTAGATCAGCGACTGCTCGATGCGCTCGACCGTGGTGGCTTGCGGGGTGATCGACACCGAGGCCGGGTTCTTCAGCAGCTCGCCGGCCAGCTTGCCGATCTCGCCCGGCATGGTGGCCGAGAAGAACAGGTTCTGGCGGTCCTTCGGCAGCTGGCTGGCGATCTTGCGGATCGGCACCACGAAGCCCAGGTCGAGCATCTGGTCGGCCTCGTCGAGCACGAAGATCTCGACGCCGCCCAGGGTGGCGCTCTTTTCGCCCAGGTGGTCCATCAGGCGACCGGGCGTGGCGACGACCACGTCGACGCCGGCGGCCAGGGCGCGCATCTGCGGGCCGTACTTGACGCCGCCGAAGATGGTGGCGACCGACAGGCCCAGGTGCGCGGCGTAGGCCTTGAAGTTGTCGGCGATCTGGGTCGCCAGTTCGCGGGTCGGCGACAGCACCAGGCAGCGGAAGCCGCGGCGCGGGGCCGGACGGCGGTCCTCGGCCAGGCGGTGCAGGATCGGCAGGGCGAAGGCGGCCGTCTTGCCGGTGCCGGTCTGGGCGATGCCCAGGAGGTCGCGGCCCTTCATGACGATCGGAATGGCCTGGGCCTGGATCGGGGTGGGCTGGGTGTAGCCCTTGTCGGCCAGCGCCTTGAGGATGGGCTTGGCGAGGCCGAGGTCGGTGAATTGAGTCACTACGGACGTATCTTTCATGCGGTCGCAAGACGGCGCGCGCGGTCCTCGCACGGCTCGCCTGGCGGCGGGTCGGTGGGGAGCGCCCCGCGTGATACGGGCGGTCTATGAGAAGCTTTCAGGGCGCTCGACAGGCTGAACCCAGTGGGGTTCGTCACGCGGCTGGAGCACCGATAGCGCCGACTGGCGCGGGGCTCATATCGTATATCGCAGGTGCGAAGTCAAGGGAGAGGCTTGGGGCGCAAGGGGTTGCGGGGAGTTGGGCAAAGGAACCTCCCCCTCTGGGGGAGGCGATCGCGCAGCGATCGGTGGGGGGAGTTGGTGAGAAATTGGCCGCCGCCTCGGAAGCGGAAAACGGCCCCCCTCCGGCCCTTCGGGCCACCTCCCCCAGAGGGGGAGGATTTTCTAGGCGCGACGCTCTTCGAGATGCTCCCCCGCTGGGGGAGCTGTCGGCGAAGCCGACTGAGGGGGTGTCGCCGCCGTCGAGAACGCCACCACCTCCGACAGCCCGCGCGGCGTGGCCGTCTCCACGCCCAGCAGCGCGGCGATCTCGACCGCCGGCTTGGGGCGGCTGATGAAGTAGCCCTGGATCTCGCCGCAGCCCTGGCGGCGCAGTTCGTGCAGCTGTTCCTCGGACTCCACGCCCTCGGCGGTGGTGGTGATGCCCAGGCTGGCGCCCAGGTCGAGCACGGCCTTGATGATCGCCAGGGCGTCGGCGTCGTCGAGGATGTCGCGCACGAAGGTCTGGTCGATCTTGATCTTGTCGAACGGGAAGCTGCGCAAATAGCTCAGCGAGCTGTAGCCCGTGCCGAAGTCGTCCATCGAGATGCGCACGCCCAGGGCTTTCAGGTCATGCAGAATGGCCATGTTCGAGGCGCTGTCCTGCAGGAGCACGCTCTCGGTGATCTCCAGTTCCAGGCGCTCGGCGGCCAGGCCCGAGGCGGCCAGGGCCTGGACCACGGTGGCGGCCAGGCGCCGGTCGCGGAACTGGGCGGGCGACAGGTTCACCGCCAGGCGCACGTGCTGCGGCCAGCGGGCGGCCTCGTCGCAGGCGGCGCGCAGCACCCAGTCGCCCAGGGCGCCGATCAGGCCGATTTCCTCGGCCAGCGGGATGAACTCGCCGGGCGAGACCATGCCGCGCTCGGGGTGGAACCAGCGCAGCAAGGCCTCGCAGCCGGTGACGCGGTCGGCCTCCAGGTCGAACAGCGGCTGGTAGAACAGCTCGAACTGGCCTTCGCTGAGCGCCTTGCGCAGGTCCAGTTCCAGGGCGCGGCGGGCCTGCAGTTGCTCGTCCATGGCCCGTTCGAAGAAGTGGAAGGTGCCCTTGCCGTCGGCCTTGGCGCGATAGAGGGCCATGTCGGCCTTCTTGAGCAGCTCGTCGCAGTCCAGGCCGTCGTCGGGCGAGACGGCGACGCCGACGCTGCCGCCGATCACCACCTGATGTCCCAGAAGGTCGAACGGCGCCTCCAGGGCCTCGACGATGCGGGCGGCCAGGCGCGTGGCGCCGGAGAGGTCGGTCAGGCCCATCTGCACCACGGCGAACTCGTCGCCGCCCAGGCGGGCCACGGTGTCGCCGTCGCGGACGCAGGCCCGCAGGCGCTCGGCGGCGGCCTTCAGCAGGGCGTCGCCGACCGGGTGGCCCAGGGTGTCGTTGACCACCTTGAAGCGATCCAGGTCGACGCAGTGCACGGCCACCAGGTCCTCGCGCCGCGCGGCGCGGGCCAGGGCGTCCGACAGGTCCTTGTGGAACAACAGGCGGTTGGGCAGTTCGGTCAGTGGATCATAGTGCGCCAGGCGGGCGATCTGGGCCTCGGCCCGCTTGCGCTCGGCGATGTCTTCCGAAACGCCCAGCAGGTATTCGGGGCGGCCCTCGGCGTCGAGGATGGCGATCTTCTTGGTGCGCAGGATGGCGGTGGAGCCGTCCTTGCGGGGGATCAGGTCCTCCTCGATGACCTTGACCTCGCCCGAGCGCACGACCTCGGCGTCGCGGGCGTGATAGATCGCCGCCTGAACCGGATCGAAGAAGGCCTCGTCGGTGCGGCCCATCATCTCTTCGCGGCTGTAGCCCAGGATCTTCTCGCCGGCGCGGTTGAGCAGGACGTAGCTCTGGTCCGAAGCGCGCTTGACGAACACCATCGACGGGATGGACTCGACCACGGCGGTCATGAAGGTGCGGGCGCGCTCCTCGTCGGCCTTCGCAGCGGCCAAGGCGTCGAGGTTGCGGCGGTTGGTCTCGCTGGCGGCCTGCAGCAGGCCGATGACGGTGCCGACGCCCAGATAGCGGCCGCCGTCGGTGACGATGAAGCCCCGCAGCAGGTCGCTGGCGCGGTAGGACAGGCTGTCATTGGTGAAGGCGGCCAGCTCGACATCGGCCTCGACGACCAGCGGCTCGCGGTCCATCAGCACTTCGATGGGGCGGTTGGCGTAGAGAGCGCGGCCGTACTCGGCGGCCATGCGCAGGAAGAAGGCGTTGCGCTCGACCAGGCCCACGGGGCGGTCGTCGGCGTCCAGCACCGGGATGATCAGGGTGTCGGGCTCCTCGCGGAACCGCTCGTACAGCGTCTTGCCGAGGTCTTCCGCCCGCGCCGGGGCCAGGGAAGAAACGGTGTCGCGCAGGGTGAACATCGAAATACGCCTCCACTCGCGAGGCTGAATGGCGGTTTCACGCCTAACGAGGTGCTAAACTTGACCGTGAGGACTATCGGTTTCGCGAAAACTTCACGGCCGCGTCACAGTGATTTCGGGCGCGTTTACTGTGACCTTGGAGGTCGAATACTCAGTAGGCTGACGAAGTAACCTTTCCGGAGCGCCTGGGCAAAAATGGGCCAGGAGACGGTTCCCTCCCTGGGCCCCAAGGCCTAGTTAGGGCCCGTCCGAGGAGTACCCGTCATGCCCAGTTCCCTGCCGCTTCGCCATTTCCTGCTGGCTTTGGCGGTGGTGGCGGTGTGGGGAACCAACTTCGTGGTCATCCGCCAGGCGCTGAACCACCTGCCGCCGCTGACCTTCGCCACCCTGCGCTTCACCTTCGTGCTGCTGCCGCTGGTGTTCTTCGTCAAGAAGCCGGCGGTGTCGTGGCTCAATCTCGCCGGCTATGGCCTGCTGATCGGGGCGGGGCAGTTCGGCCTGCTGTTCGTGGCCATGAAGGGCCACATCTCGCCGGGCCTGGCCTCGCTGATCCTGCAGACCCAGGTGTTCTTCACCATCGCCCTGGCCATGCAGATCAACCGCGAGCGGGTGCGGGGCTTCCAGGTGGTCGCCCTGCTGCTGGCGGTCGCGGGGATCGCGATCATCGCCCTGCATGGCGGCGGCTCGGCTACCCCGCTGGGCGTGGGCCTTGGCCTGCTGGCGGCGCTGAGCTGGGGCTGCGGCAACATCGTCGCCCGCCAGGCCGGGCCAGTGAACATGCTGGGCTACGTGGTCTGGGCCAGCCTGTTCTCGATTCCGCCGCTGCTGGGCATGGCCCTGTGGCTGGAAGGCTGGCCGGCCATGGTCAAGGGCGTGACCCATGCCGACCTCGGCACCTGGGTGGCGGTGGTCTGGCAGGCGGTGGGCAACACCATGTTCGGCTATGGCGCCTGGGGCTGGCTCCTGGCCCGCCATCCGGCCGCCACCATCACCCCGATGGCCCTGCTGGTGCCGGTGTTCGGCATGAGCGCCTCGGCCCTGCTGCTGGGCGAGGGCCTGCCGGCCTGGAAGCTGCTGGCGGCGGGCCTCGTTCTGGCCGGCTTGGCGGTCAACATGCTGTGGCCGAAGATCCGGGCGCTGCGGGCCGCGCCCGCGGCCTAACTCCATGACTTGACGTACGGTTGCGCTCGCCCGACCCTTCAGCTTGAGGGGGAGGCGACATGCAGCGACGTACATTCATCATCGGAACGGTCGGACTGACCGCGGCGCCGGCGATCGCGTTGGCCGAGACCGGCTGGAGCGAGCCGATGGCCATCCGCTTCGCGTCGGGTTCGGCCGAGCTTGGCGCTTCGCAGCACGGCGAGCTGGAGGCGGCGGTCAAGGCCTTTCAGGCGCGGTCGAACCCACGCAACGGCGACTGGGTCCGCGTCACCGGCTACATGGACCAGGCCGAGCGATCGCAGTTCCTGAGGGAGCTGCCATTGCAAAGGGCGAACGGCGTCGCCCAGGCCTTCGAGGATCTGGAAGGCGCGCGGGGGCGGACCAGGCCTCGGCAGGGAACGGGCCTCTTGGTGCACAAACCCGGCCCGCTGGCGGAAAACCGCGTCGTCCTGCTGTCCTGGCGGGTCTCCTCTTGAAAAGGCGACGGCGCCCCGGCATCGAGGCGGCCTTCTTTTCCCGAGTGACCGCCCATGACCAGCGCCCGCTACGACTTCGCCTCCGACAACGTCGCCGGGGCCATGCCCGAGGTGATGGAGGCGCTGCTCTCCGCCAACGCCGGTACGGCGTCGGGCTATGGGACCGACCATGTCAGCCAGGCGGCGGGCGACCGCATCCGCGCCGCGCTGGACGCCGACGCCGAGGTCAAGTTCATGCCGTCGGGCACGGCGGCCAACGCCTTCGCCCTGACCCTGCTGGCCTCGCCGCACGAGGCCGTGCTGGCCCACGAACACGCCCATATCTGCACCGACGAGACCGGCGCGCCGGGCTTCTTCGGCCAGGGCGTGGGCTTGATCGGCCTGCCCGGCGCCTCGGGCAAGATCGAGCAGGCCGCGCTCGAGGCGGCGCTGGGTGAGCCCGACGTCTCCTACCGCCAGCCGGCCGCGGCCCTGTCGCTGACCACGGCCACGGAGTACGGCACGGTCTATTCGGAAGCCGCCCTGAAGGCGCTGATCGATCCGACCAAGGCCAAGGGCTACGGCGTGCACCTGGACGGCGCGCGGCTGGCCAACGCCGTGGCGGCGGGCTTCGACCTGAAGGCGATCAAGCGCCTGGGCGTCGACATTCTGGTCATGGGCGGCACCAAGGCCGGCTCGACCCCGACCGAGGCGGTGGTGTTCCTGGATCCCGCCCATCGCCGCCGCCTGGATGCACGGATCAAGCACGCCGGCCAGCTGGTCTCCAAGGGCCGCTTCCTGGCCGCGCCGTGGCTGGCCTTGCTGGAAGAGAACGGCGGGACCGGCCTCTGGGCCGCCCGCGCGGCGCACGCCAACGCCATGGCGCAAAAGCTGGCCGCCCTGATGCCCTATCCGATCGCCCATCCGGTCGAGGCCAACGGGATTTTCGTGACCATGAGCGACGCGGCGCTGGACCTGCTGCGCGGCGAGGGCTGGTTTGTCTATCGCTTCCTGGACGGTTCGGCCCGGTTCATGTGCTCGTGGGCGACGACGAGCGAGATGGTGGAGGAACTGGGCGCGGCGTTGCAGCGCGTGGCGGCGGTGGAGGGGGCGTAACCCCCTCAGTCGGCTTCGCCGACAGCTCCCCCAAAGGGGGAGCATCTTGCTGACTAGATCCTCCCCCTTTGGGGAAGGTGGCCCGGAGGGCCGGAGGGGGCCTTCGCCCTACCCCTCGAAATACCGCTCCACCTGCTCGGCCCAGCCATAGGACGTCTTCGACAGCTGCTCGCGATCGTAGGCGGGGCTGTCCTTGAAGCGGTCCTTAGACAGGTCGGTGGCGTAGGCTTCGGTCTTGTCATCGAAGGTCAGGATGCGCCAGGGCAGGGGATGGTACTTGCCGCCGGTGAACAGGCCGGCCGGCTCGACGGCGACATAGCGGCCGACGCCGGCGTCGCGGTCGACGAAGACCTCGCGGATCACGCCCAGCTTGTGGCCCTTGGGATCGGTGACCGAAACCCCGATCAGGTCGCCGCTCTTCACCAGCCGATCGTCCAGCGACATGGCGTTCCTCCTTTGAAGCTTTCTTTGGCAACGCCCGTCGCGTCGAGGGAGTTGCCAGCGCTGGCAAAGCCCGCGATGGATCGGGCATGAACATCGCCGCACCGTCCACCGACCGTCCGATCGTCCTGGTCGCCGCCGCCGCCCTGATCGACGTCGACGGGCGGGTGCTGATCTGCCAGCGCCCCGAGGGCAAGTCGCTGGCGGGCCTGTGGGAGTTTCCAGGCGGCAAGGTCGAGAAGGGTGAGACGCCCGAGGAATGCCTGATCCGCGAACTGCACGAGGAGCTGGGCATCACGGTGGCTCAGGCGTGCCTCGCGCCCTTCGTCTTCGCCTCGCACACCTACGAGAAGTTCCACCTGCTGATGCCGCTCTATCTGCTGCGGCGCTGGGAGGGGCTGGTGACGGCCAAGGAGCACAAGGCCATGGCCTGGGTGAAGCCCGACAAGTTGTCGGACTACGAGATGCCGCCGGCCGACATTCCCCTGGTGGCCTGGTTGCGGGACGTGCTTTAACTCAGACAAATCGCGCGAAGGCGCGAAGCGTTTGAGGAAACGACCGTGACGACTTTCGACCCGCAGCCTTCGCGACGCATCCTTCTGGCCGGCGCGGGCGCCCTGGGTCTCAGCGGCGTCGCGGGCGGCGCGCAGGCGGCGGAGGCCGCGCCGCTGCTTAATCCGGTGGTGCGGCAGCGGGCCGACGCCCAGGTCTTCAAGCACACGGACGGCTACTACTATCTGACGGGTTCCGTGCCCGAGTACGACCGGCTGATCGTGCGCCGCTCGCGCACCCTGGCGGGCCTGGCCACGGCGCAGGAGGCGGTGATCTGGCGGCGGCCGACCGAAGGCAAGCTGGGCGGCTACATCTGGGCGCCCGAACTGCACTGGCTGGACGGCGCCTGGCACATGTATTTCGCCGCCGGCGACAAGGGCCAGCCGTTCCGCATCCGCACCTACGTGCTGCGCTGCCAGGGCAAGGACGCCCTGACCGGAAGCTGGAGCCTGCTGGGCGAGGTGCAGACCCCGTGGGACAGCTTCAACCTCGACTCCACGATCTTCCACCACAAGGGCGTGCGCTGGTTCTGCTGGGCCCAGAAGGAGCCGGGGATCGAGACCAACAGCAACCTCTACCTCGCCCCGCTGGCCACGCCGCTGACCCTTGGCCGGCCGCCCGTACGCCTGACCGTGCCGACGCTGGACTGGGAGGTGCGCGGCTTCAAGGTAGCCGAGGCGCCGGCCGTGCTGATCCGCAATGGCCGCGTCTTCATCGCCTATTCGGCCAGCGCCACCGATGACCGCTACTGCCTGGGCCTTTTGACCGCCGACGCGGACGCCGACCTGATGTCGGAGGCCTCGTGGAGCAAGTCGCCGGTCCCGGTGTTCGTCTCGTCGGAGGAAACCGGCGTCTGGGGCCCGGGCCACAACTCGTTCACCGTCGACGAGCAGGGGCGCGACGTCCTGGTGTTCCACGGCCGCGACTACAAGGTGATCAAGGGCAATCCGCTGTTCGACCCCAACCGCCACACGCGGGTGCAGCGGCTCTACTACAAGCCCGATGGGACGCCGGACTTCGGCGTGCCGGCGGGGAGGGGCGAGATCCCCGACCGCCTGTCGCCGCTGGACCGGCCGGGCGCGTTCCTGCGCGTCGAGGGGGAAGCAGTGAGCGTCGGCCAGGGGGCGTTGGCGACCACTCAACTGCGCCAGAAGGTAGGGGCAGGCGGGTTGGTGACACTGGAGCCGATCCTGCGGCCGGGGCATGGGCTGAAGGTCGAGGGTGGCGGCGTCGTGGTCGCCGAGGCGGCGACGGGCTTCCGGCGCGTGAAGGGCCTGGCCGGCAAGGGCGTGTCGTTCCAGGCGCTGGGCGGCGGGTACCTGATGCACCGTGACGGCGCGGTGGTGGTCGGGCCGGCGAAGGACGCGAAGGCTAGGAAAGCGGCGACGTTCTTGGTGAGCTGAGGCAGGGGAGGCCCCCTCAGTCGCTCCGCGACAGCTCCCCCAGAGGGGGAGCATCTTCTTGGCGGGGCGGCGTCCAAGATCCTCCCCCTCCTGGGGGAGGTGGCCCGGAGGGCCGGAGGGGGGACGTTTTCAGCTTTCGAGGTGGTGGTCGGTCATCACCGACTTCCCCCTCCGTCGCCTTCGGCGACACCTCCCCCTTCAGGGGGAGGATCTCCGTCAGCCGGCCTTGTCGCCGGCCGGCTGCTCCTTCACTCCCAGCGCATCCGCCAGCCGCATCTTGGCCGACCCAGGCCGCAGGGGCTTCTGCTGGCTGTCGTGCGGGGCCCAGCCGGTGGCGGTGACGATCTCGAAGGTGGCGGGCACGCGGCCGTCGGCCTCGGCGAAACGCTCCTGATAGATCTCCAGCGCCCTGAACAGCAGCTTGCGGGTCAGGGGCTTGCGCGAGCGGTCGAGCAGCACGCTGGTCTCGCCCATCCGGCGCAGGTCCTGCAGCAGGGCGATCGGGTGGGCGTAGCGCACCTTGACCCGATCGATGTCGGCCACCGGCAGGGTGAAGCCGGCGCGTTGCAGAAGGCCCGCCGCGTCCACCGTGTCGGCGAAGGGCGAGACGCGCATCGAGACGCCGCCCGAAATCTCGTCCTCGGCGGCCATCAGCGATTGGCGAAGTTCGGTCAGGGTGGCGCCGCCGAACAGGGCGCCGATGAAGAGGCCGTCGGGGCGCAGCGCGCGGCGGATCTGGATCAGGGCGCCCACCAGGTCGTTGGTCCAGTGCAGGGCCAGGGTGGAGACGACGAGGTCCAGCGTCTCGTCGCCGAACGGCAGGCGTTCCTCGTCGGCGACCACGGTCGCGCCGCTGCGCCCGGCCAGCATCCGGGCCGACAGGTCGGTGTCGATCAAGAGGCCGATCTTGCCGGCGGCGTCGCTTTCCGACAGCGCCGCGCGGAAAGCGCCGTCTCGGCTTCCGAGATCGACGGCGACCGGAAACTCCCGCAGGATCGCCTCCAGCCGCATGACCGCGTCACCCGCGGCGCGCGCCTTGAGGAAGCCGGCCTGGCCGAAATGCGGCGCGGCGCGGTCGAGGCGGGCCCGAAGGAGGTCGCGGTCGAAGAGGAGGGGCGAACTGGTCATGCGGGCGGAACATGGCGATTCCTTCTCCCGATGGAAAGCAGCAGGGCGATGGAAACCCGGTCCACGCTTCACGGCGCTCGGACGCGGCCTGCTCGACCTGATCCTGCCGCCCCGCGCCTTCGATGGCGAGGCGGCCCTGACGCCGGGACTGTCGGCCGGGGCCTGGAGCCGCATCGTCTTTCTCGACGGACCGGTCTGCGACGGCTGCGGCGCGCCGTTTCCGTTCGACCAGGGCGAGCCGCTGTGCGCGCTTTGCCTGGCGCGGCCCAGGGCCTTCGCGCGGGCCAGGGCCGCCTGCCTCTATGACGAACATTCCCGCGACTTGGTGCTGAAGCTCAAGCACGCCGACCGCACCGACCTGTCGGGCCTGTTCGCGCGCTGGATCTCGCGCGCCGCGCCCGACCTGCTGGACGAGGCCGATGCGGTGGTCCCCGTGCCGATCCATGCCGCGCGCCTGCTGCGCCGCCGCTACAACCAGGCCGCCGAGATCGCCCGGCCGCTGGCCCGCGCGGCGGGGCGGCCCTACCTGGCCGACGCCCTGGTGCGCAGGCGCGACACCGCCAGCCAGGGCGGCAAGTCGGCCGACGGACGCCGTCGCAACGTCGCCGCCGCCTTCGCCGTGCCTGGGCGCAAGCAGCCTCTCATCGAGGGAAAGCGGGTGCTGCTGGTCGACGACGTGCTGACCACCGGGGCCACCGCCGAGGGCTGCGCGCGGGCCCTGCTGGCGGCCGGAGCTTCGGCTGTCGACCTGACTGTCGTCGCGCGCGTTACAGAAATGCGAAGCCGTCCTATATGAGGGCGGGAATCCAACCCTTTGGAACCGAAATGGCCAAGGTCACCATCTACACCCGTCCCTTCTGCGGCTACTGCGCCCGCGCCCTGAAGCTGCTCAACGACAAGGGCGCCGACTTCACCGAGATCGAAGCCGGCATGGACCCCAAGCTGCGCCAGGAAATGATGGACCGCTCGGGCCGCAACACCTTCCCGCAGATCTTCGTCGGCGAACAGCACATCGGCGGCTGCGACGACATGATGGCCCTCGAGCGCGAGGGCAAGCTGGACGGTCTTCTCGCCGCATGAGCCCGTCCGCGCCTCTGCGCGTCGGCCTGGTCCAGACCCGCACGCCCGCGACTCACGAAGCGGCGCTGGCCCATGTGGCCCCGCTGGTTCGCGAGGCGATCGGGCAGGGCGCGCGCTTCGTGCTGACGCCGGAGTGCACCAACGTCCTGCAGAAGGACCGCGCCAGGCTGCTGCCGACCCTGACGGCGCTGGAGGACGATCCGGTGGTGAGCGGCCTGCGGGTCATCGCCGCCGAGACCGGAACCTGGATCGACGTCGGCTCGGCCCTGGTGCTGCGCGAGGACGGCAAGGCCGCCAATCGTCAGGCCGTCATCGACCCGACCGGCGCGATCGTCGCCACCTACGACAAGCTGTACATGTTCGACGTGCAGCTGCCCAACGGTGAGACGGCGAAGGAATCGGCCACCTACACCCCCGGCGAGCGGGCGGTGGTGGTCGACACGCCGCTGGCCGCCTTCGGCCTGACCATCTGCTACGACATGCGCTTTCCGGCCCTGCATCGGGCCCTGGCGCTGGCAGGGGCCAAGGTGATCACCGCGCCGGCCGCCTTCACCCGTCCCACCGGCGAGGCCCATTGGGAGGTGCTGCTGCGCGCCCGGGCCATCGAGACCGGCTCGTTCGTGATCGCCGCCGCGCAAGGTGGTTTCCACGAGGACGGGCGCGGCACCTGGGGTCGCTCGATCGCCATCGGCCCTTGGGGCGAGGTGCTCGGCAAGCTCGATCACGACGAACCCGGCGTGCTGATCGCCGACCTCGACCTTTCCGCCGCCGACAAGGCCCGCGCGGCCATCCCGGTCCTGGCCAACGCCCGTGCATTCACGGGCCCCTGACCCCATATCTGTAAGGCCATGATCAAGTACGCGCTCGCCTGTGACCATGCGCACGAGTTCGAAGGCTGGTTCGGCTCGTCGAGCGACTATGACGACCAGGCCGCCCGTGGCCTCGTCGAATGTCCCGTGTGCGGCTCGACCGGCGTGCGCAAGCAGATCATGGCCCCCGCCGTTGCGGGGACGAAGGCGCAGCGCTCGGCGCCGCAGCCCGACGCCCGCATGCGCGAGATGATGATGACCGCCATGAGCGAGGTGCGCCGCGAGGTCGAAGAGAACTTCGACTATGTTGGCGACCGCTTCGCCAAGGAGGCCCGCGACATCCACGAGGGCAGGTCCGAGGAGCGCGGCATCTATGGCGAGGCTTCGCCCAAGGAGGTCGAGAGCCTGCTGGAGGACGGCGTCAGGATCGCCGCCCTGCCGCCCGCGCCGCCGAAGAAGACGGACGTTAACTAGACCTCGCCGTTGTGCGCGCCGCGATCGTGGCGCAGCTTGAGCTTATGCGAGATTTCAGGCTGTGGTTGATTCCCCTGGCGGTCGTCGGCGCGCTCGGCGCGGCCGGTCCATCGACCGCGGCCCCGCGCCCAAAGGTTTTCTCGGCGTCGCACCAGCTGGGTTTCAGCGGCGCGCGGGTGACCGTGCGCGAGGACTATCGCGCCACGAAATGGCCGGTCGCTCGCCGCACCTTCGTGCTGCGCGGGGCCGGCGGCAAGACGACCTCTCTGGCCCTCGCCAATGGCGGTGCGAACGAGCTCAGCACGCTCAGCCTCTATGGCAATGGCGACAGGTTCTTCCTGATCGGGGCGATCGAGTGCGTCGAGTTCGACCCGGTCATGGTCACCGCCGCGCGCTGCCGCAAGCGTCCGCCCTGCGCCACCTTCGGGCGGGAGGGCGTGCGCTTCCTGGGGCGCTTCGACTGGGCGAACGGCTTCGACCCGCCGCATGGACGGTTCGGCTTGCGCTGGCGCTTCCTGCCGCTGGAGGACGCCTCGGAGACGTCCTTCTGCCCCGACCGCTAAGCGCTAGCCCAGCTTTTCCTTGAAGAACGCCAGGGTGCGGCCGTTGGCGGTCTCGGCGTCGGCCTTGTCGTAGTGGTTGCCGCCAGGCCGCGCGAAGGCGTGGTTGCGGCCCGGATAGACGTGGACCTCGACGTTGGGGCGGCCGGCCAGGGCCTCGACGATGGCGGCGCGGGCCTCGGGGCCGATGAATTCGTCCTCGCCGGCCAGGTGCATCAGCAGCGGGGCCTTCACGCCGTCCGCCTCGCCGACATAACGCTCGGTGCCGCCGCCGTAATAGGCCACAGCCGCGTCGGGCGCGCCGCGGGCCGCGCCGAGGAAGGTCATCAGCCCGCCCAGACAGTAGCCGGTCAGCCCGACCTTGTCGTTGCCGCCCTCTATGCCGCGGGCGGCCTCGACCGTCTTGAGCACGTCGGCCGCGCCCTGGTCGAAGTCATAGGCGGTGTAGATGTCGATGGCCTTCTTCCAGTTCTCCTCGCTGTTTTCCGACATCGAGAGGCCAGGCTCCGTCCGCCAGAAGAGATCGGGGCAGACGGCGATGAAGCCCTGCACGGCGTACTCGGCGGCGATCAGCCGGATGCCGGCGTTGACGCCGAAGATCTCCTGCACGACCACGACGACCGGCGCCGGGCCGGGCGTGTCGGGGCGGAACACCAGGGCCTGGAAGCTTCCGTCGTCGGTCTGGATGGTCAGGCTCTCGGCCATGGTCGTGCTCCTCGCGTCTACGAAGGCCGAGCATGCCGGGCTCACGGAACGGAGGCTTGAACGATGCCGACCTTCCTTGGCGCACATGGCGGGCGGTTGGTTCAAGCCCGCGCTGCGCGCTCAGTCGAGCGGTGGGAGGATGGCTCTGCGAACGAGCGTCACCTTGCGGATCCGTGCGCCGGGTTCGGCCGGCAGATCAAAGACGGCGGTCCAGGCCTGATCCGGACCTCTGGCCGAGCCGGGCTCCCGCGCCATGGATGTCTGCAGATCGACCCGGTAGCAGTTGAAGCCGCGACGGCAATCGTCGCGGCGGCCGGCCATGCTGACCGATCGCGGGCGGAACAGGCGTTCCTTGACCGCGGCCTCTGGGCAGCGGCCTTGGGCGCAGGTGACGACGAGGTCGGCGTCCGCCGTCCGAAGGGCCGTCACCAGCGCCTTTGCGGCCATGACTGCGTCAATATCCGTCGAGAGGAAGAAGTCGGTCGTCGCCGGAATGTTGGACCAGATGACGGATGGCTCGTAGGGCAGGCGCGCGCAGTCGGCGTCCTGTTCTTCGAGCGTGGCGGCGGGCTTGTCGACGAGCAGATACTCGGTGCGAGACCTGACGCTGCGTACCCGCCACACGGCGGTTGCCTCGGGCATGTCGCGGACGGCGATGGAGAAGCTGTCGAGCCCGCAGACGCCGATCATCTCGGCTCTCGGCGGGGTCTGGCCGCCGATCCTGCGAAGCTGCCCCTCCTGGGTGAACCCCGGACGAACCTCGGCGACAAAATCGTTAAGGAGGGCCTGGATCCCTGCGCTTTGCTCTACCGGGAGCGGCGCTTGAAAGGGCTGGGCCTGGGCGGGGAGGCCCACCACGAGGATGGCGAAGACGGCGGCTAAGCGGCGGCTCATGCCCTAGGTTTAGCGCGTGGTGGAACCAAGTCCATGGGTTGCATTTCCGCTCGCCTCGATCCGACCGAGGCGAGCGGAGGCATTCCGCTTAGCGGTAGCGGTACTCGTAGTGGCAGTTCTTCTTGGAGTTCTTCTTGGCGATCTGGTTGCCGGCCACCGCGCCGACCACGCCGCCGAGGATCGCGCCCTCGGTCTTGGCGCCGTTGCCGGCCACGGCCGCGCCGAGCGTGCCGCCGGTCAGGCCGCCGATCACGGTGCCCTTGTTGCGCGCCTTCTTGGTGCTCTTGCAGACGAGCACGCGTTCGCGGCGCTGCTGGGCCTCGGCGGCGGTGACGGCGAGCGTGGAAGCGGTGAAGGCGAGGCTTACCGCGACGATCAAGGTTTTCATCTGGACGCGCATGGCGACCTCCGTTTGAGAGCGTGTGTTCTATGTCCCTTGCGGGAGATAACGCCGAAGCTCCGTGTCGGTTCTATGTCGGGCGCCCGACGCGGAGCTCGGTTTTCGCGTCAGCCTTCGAGACGGTAGCGGTTGTCGCTGTCTGGGCAGACGCGGACGTAGCGGGTCTCGTTGCGGCCCTGGTACTCGGTCTGGGCCGGCGCCAGGCGGCACTTGCGCTCGCTATAGCGGTTCCATTCCGAATAGCCGCCGGCCCGGTCGCGATACTCGGCGCTTTCGCGATAGGGCACGGTGTCCTCGTACGACCAATACTGGCCGCGGGTGTCGCAGCGGGCCTTGGCGGCCGAGTTGCCGATCGCCGCGCCGACGCCGGCCCCGGCCAGGGCGCCGAGCACCGCGCCCTCGGTCTTGGCGTTCCGCGCGGCGACGTTGGAGCCGATCACCGCCCCGGCCAGGGCGCCGATCACGCCGCCAGCCGTGGCGTTGCGCTTGGCGTCGTTGCGGCACGGGTCGGAATAGCCGCCCGACAAGCCAGAGCCGCCGGCATAGGCGGGCGGCGGGCCATCGTCCCAACGGCCGGCTTCGTTGGGATAGCGGCGATCATAGGACCCACGGCCGTAGCGGCGGTCGTAGTCGTCGCGGGCGCGCTGATACTCGGCGCGGTCGGATTCCCACTGGCGGCGCTGGGCGTCGTAGTCGTCGGCTTGGCGATTATCGTAGCCGCTGGTGTCGTAGCGGCGGGCCTCGTCCGGATAGCGACGGTCGTAGGCGCCGCGGCCGTTGCGGGCGTCGTAGCGGTCGCGGGCCCGCTCGTAGGCCGCGCGATCGGCTTCGAACTGGCGCTGCTCGCCGTAATAGTCGTTGCTGGTCGGGTAGGCCGGCGTGCGCCAGCGGCGGGCCTCGTCGGGATAGCGACGATCGTAGGCGCCCGAGCCGTAGCGGCGGTCATAGTCGCTGCGCGCCCGCTCATAGGCGGCGCGGTCGGCGTCGTACTGGGCCTGGCGGCTGTCGTAGTCGGCCCGGCGGGCCTCGTAGGACGAGCGCTGCTCCTCGTAGGTGCGCAGCTGCTGCTGGTAGCCGGCGTCCTGAGCCAGCGCGGGCGCGGCCGTGCTGATGGCGACGGCGCCGGCCATCAGCCAAGCCATGCGGCGGGAAGTCATGGGGAAGTCTCCGTTCCGACGAACGAACCGACATCCCGCCCCACAAGACGCCGGCTCGGGTTCAAAGTCCCTGCGGCGGAATAAGCCTTGGCGAAGGCCAAGGTTCCCGAAAGCGGCGGGATCAGTCGTTCAGCCAGGTGACGGCGAAGCGCTCGCCGGTCCAGACGGCGACGGCCAGCGACGCTTCCTCGGTTCCGAACGACAGGGTGGGGGCCTTGAGCTCGACCTTGCGCGGCTCGTCCGCGGCGCACGGCGCGCCCACGTCCTTGGCGCAGGTGGTGGGGTAGGTTCCCGGCGGCTGGGCGGCGATGAAGAAGCCGGCGGCGTCGGCCACCATGGTGACGGTCTCGGGCTTGCCCGGCGCCGCGCCGCGCTCGACCACCAGCACATGGGCCCCGCCGCGCGGCTCCAGCCGCGCCTGGTCGGCCTTGCCGTCGCCGTCGAAATCCCCCGCCAGCGAGGGCAGGGCGGCGGCGAGGGCGAACAGCAGGACGGACATGGCGGGTACTCCGAAGGTTACAGCCGGAGGTTGGCTTTCGGCCGTGCGCCGTCAAGCCTCTTTCAGTGTCACGCCGCCGGCTTGGTGACCGTCATCATGTAGTTGATGTCGACGTCGGTGGAGCGGCTCCAGCGGCCGGTCAGCGGATTGTAGGCGACGCCGAACGGGCCGTGCATCTGAACCGGCTCGCCGGCCAGGAAGGCGCGAAGCTCCTCGGGCTTGAGGAACTGCTTCCACTCGTGGGTGCCGGGCGGCACCCAGCGCAGCACGTACTCGGCGCCGATCTTGGCCAGGGCCAGGGCTTTCAGCGTGCGGTTGAGGGTGGCGACGATCATCAGGCCGCCGGGCTTGAGCAGCTGCGAGCAGGTGCGCAGGAAGGCGCCCGGATCGGCCACGTGCTCGATGACCTCCATGGTCAGCACCACGTCGAACGGTCCCGCGCCCTCGGCCAGCAGCTGTTCGGCGGTGGCGGGGCGATAGCCGATGGAGAGGCCCTGCTCGGCGGCGTGGGCCGCGGCGGTCTTGATGTTGTTCTCCGAGGCGTCGATGGCGGTGACCGAGAAGCCCAGGCGGGCCATCGGCTCGCTCAGCAGTCCGCCGCCGCAGCCGATGTCGATCAGGGACAGGCCCTCGAACGGCGCGCGGTCGTTGCCGTCGCGGCCGAAGCGCTCCAGCGCCTGTTCGCGGATGAAGGCCAGACGGCACGGATTGAACACGTGCAGCGGCGCGAACTTGCCTTTCGGGTCCCACCACTCGGCGGCGATGGCCGAGAACCGCGCCACGTCGGCGGGGTCGATGCTCCAGTTGGGCGTGCTTCCTGCGGTGTCGGGGGCGGCGCTGGTCATGGCCCGGTATCTAGCACGGCCAATTTTTCGCGCCATGCTGCGAGAAAAAAGACACATCCGCGACATTGCCGTTGCGCCGAGGCCCCGCTAGAAGGCGCGGGCTTGCGCGGAAGGACGGGTTCCGGCCGCGAAGGCGCAAGAAAAAACCGCTTTGGTTCGAGGATTTAGAGACGTGTCACGTCTGGTGATGAAGTTCGGCGGCACCTCGGTGGCCGACCTGGAGCGCATCCGCCGGGTGGCGCGCCTGGTCGCCGCGGAAGTCGCCACGGGCAAGCAGGTCGCCGTCGTCGTTTCCGCCATGTCGGGCAAGACCAACGAACTGGTCGCCTGGACGGACGGAGCCGGCCGCGCCGCCGCGGGCCTGCCGGAGTCTGACGACGAGTACGACGCCGTCGTGGCGTCGGGCGAGCAGGTGACCGCCGGCCTGCTGGCCATGACCCTGCGCAACATGGGCCACAAGGCCCGTTCGTTCCTGGGCTGGCAGGTTCCGATCCTCACCGACGAGGCCCACGGCCGCGCGCGGATCGAAGAGATTCCGCCGGAGAACCTGGAAGAGTGCTTCGAGGCCGGCGAGATCGCCGTCATCGCCGGCTTCCAGGGCGTGACGCCCAAGCGCCGCATCACCACGCTGGGCCGTGGCGGATCGGACACCAGCGCCGTGGCCATCGCCGCCGCGGTGAAGGGCGCCTGCGACATCTACACCGACGTGGACGGGGTCTACACCACCGACCCGCGGATCGAGAGCAAGGCCAAGCGCCTGGCCAAGATCTCCTACGAAGAAATGCTGGAAATGGCCTCGCTGGGGGCCAAGGTGCTGCAGACCCGTTCGGTCGAGATGGCCATGGCCCATCGCGTCCCGGTGCGGGTGCTGTCGAGTTTCGTCGAGCCGGGCGAAGCCCCGGGCCAAGGTACGATCGTCTGCGACGAGGAAGAAATCATGGAAAAGCGCATCGTCTCGGGCGTCGCCTACAGCCGCGACGAAGCCAAGATCACCCTGCTGGGCCTGCCCGACCATCCGGGCGTGTCCTCGGCCATCTTCGGCCGCCTGGCCGACGCCAACGTCAATGTCGACATGATCGTGCAGTCGCGCGCCCGCAGCGCCGACACCGCCAACATGGAGTTCACCGTCGGCAAGCGTGACGCCACGCGCGCCCTGGAGATCGTCCGCGGCGCCCAGGCCGAGATCGGCTTCGAGGACGTGGCCGTCAACGAGGACGTGGCCAAGGTGTCGGTGATCGGCGTGGGCATGCGCAGCCACGCCGGCGTCGCCCAGTCGATGTTCGCGGCCCTGGCCGAGAAGAACATCAACATCCAGGTCATCTCGACCTCGGAGATCAAGATCTCGGTCCTGATCGACGCGGCCTACACCGAACTGGCCGTCCGCGCCCTGCACGCCGTGTACGGCCTGGACCAGTTGTAAGCGCAGAGGACCCCCTCAGTCGGCTTTGCCGACAGCTCCCCCAGAGGGGGAGCATCGGGCGCTCGGGATCCTCCCCCCTCTGGGGGAGGTGGCCCGGAGGGCCGGAGGGGGCGTTCCACCGTTGCCTAAACGTCGTGCTCTGACGTTATGGAAGGCGCACCAGCCTTCGAGAGTCCCATGCCCGACGTCTTCAAGTTCGATCCCGCCGCCAAGACGGTGACCTTCCACGGCGACGCCGGGCTCGAGCTGCTCTACGACCTGCTGCTTCGCGCCAAGTTCGGCGACGGCTACGAGAAGCCGCTGCTGGTCAGCCCCTGGCTGGCGGCGCTGCTGCGCCAGCTGGATCAGGCCCTGCCCGACGACGGCCAGTGGTTCCCGGAAAAGCCCGGCCAGCCGATCTTCGACACCGACGACCTCCTGGCCATGGGCGACGCCGTGATCGAGGAAGGCCACACGGTCGGATGGTGGACCATGACCGAGCCGGAAAAGCGCGACTACCTGCGCAACGTCATCGCCGCGCCCCATCCGCTGACCGACCTGCAGGTCGAGTTCATCGAGAGCGACATCGACGCGGCCCTGCAACAGGCCCGCCGCCTGGTCATGGACGCCGAGGAGCCCCTGGCCCTGCCCGGGCACGGCTGAGTTCGCTATAGTGAGGTCATGGGCCACGACCTGACCGCCCCCGCAGAGCTCTCCTTCCGCCGCTACAGCGTCGAGGCGATCTCGCACGCCCACGACTTCGACCAGATCGTGCTGCCGCGTCGCGGCGTGCTGGAGATCGAGATCGACGGCAAGGGCGGCCGGGTCGATCCGGGCAGCGCCGCTGTGATCCCGCCGGGCACGCGCCACGTCTGCGCCGCCGACGGCGAGAACCTGTTCGTGGTGGCCGACATCGGCGCTTCCCTGATGGCGCCGTTCGAGCGCCTGCGCGACAGGCCGTTCGCCTCGGTGACCAGTCCGGTGCGGGGCCTGCTGTCGTTCCTGTCGGGCGAGGCGCCGGGCGGCATCGACGACGGCGTCGCGGGCCTGTGGACGCCGCTCCTGCTGAGGGGCCTGTCGAGCGGCCCGTCAGCCGTCGACCCGCGCCTGGCCCGCGCCGCGGCGATGATCGAGGCCCGCTACCACCAGCCGCTGACCGTCCGCGACCTGGCGGCCGAGGCCGGCATGAGCCAGAGCCGGTTCTTCGACCGCTTCGCCGCCGCCTACGGCGCGACCCCGCACGCGGCGCTGAGCGACGCGCGGCTGCGGGCGGCGCAGCACCTGCTGGACGATCCGAGCTTGTCTATCGCCGAGATCGCCATCCGCACCGGCCACGGCGACCAGAGCACGCTGACGCGGCGGATGAAGGCGGTGCTGGGCGTCACGCCGGCGGCCTGGCGCAAGGGGCGGCAGCGCTAGCGGCGACGATAGCTGTCGCGCAGCAAGCGCATGCCCTGCCGCAGGACAGCCAGGCTGGGCACGACCAAGGCCAGTGCGATAAGGGAGTCCCGGCTGGCGCCGCTCTCCAAGATCGTGGTCCAGTCGGCGCCGCCCGAAGCCCAGATCCACAGCAGGCGCAGGCCGGCGAAGAGGCAGGTCGCGGGCAGGAAGGCGCCGAGCGCCGCCAGCATCACCCCGTTCAACCGCGCGGCCCAGACCTTGTCGGGGCTCGGTTTGGCGGTGTCGGTCATGCTGCCTCTTAATGATGTGCGCTGCAGCTTAGCTCGTATCGCCGATCGATCAATGTTCGCGAGAGCCCGCGCCCGATCTTAGAGAGCTTTCGCCAAAGCCATGGCCGCGCGCGCCTGCTAGGTCCGGGCCATGATCAGTCCCCGGAACCTCCTGCTCGGTCTTGTCTACGGCCTCGTCGCCGGCGCGCTGTGGGGCGGGGTGTTCCTGGCCCCCAAGCTGCTGGACGCCTTCACGCCGCTGCAGATGACGGCGGGGCGCTACATCGCCTACGGCCTGGCCGCCGCCGTGCTGCTGGCCCCGACCTGGAAGTCGGTGATGGCGCGGATGGACGGCCGCGACTGGCGCGACCTGGCCGGACTGAGCCTGCTGGGCAACCTTGTCTACTATGTCGGCCTGTCGGTCGCCGTGCAGACGGCGGGCGTGGCCCTGGCCTCGCTGATTATCGGCCTCCTGCCGGTGACCATCACCCTGGCCGGCGCGCGGAAAGGCGAGGGCACGCCTCTGCGGGCCCTGGCCGGGCCCTTGGCCCTGATCGTCGCCGGCGGCGTGTGCATCAACGTGGCGGTGTTCACCGCGCCCTCGGGCGCGCCGGCCGGCAAGCTCGTTTTGGGCGTGCTGGGCGCGACCCTGGCCCTGGCGGTCTGGACCGCCTACGCCGTCTGGAACGCCCGGCGACTGGCCGCCACGCCGAAGTTCAACAGCCACGAATGGTCGCTGCTGACGGGCTTGGCCACGGGCCTCCTGTCGCTGGTGCTGGTCGTCCCGGCCTTTCTGCTGGGCGGCAAAAGCCATCCGCCGGCCGCCTGGACCTGGTTTTGGCTGGTCAGCTTTGCCGTGGCCATCGGCGCGTCGGTGATCGGCAACGGCCTGTGGAACGCCGCCAGCCGCGTGCTGCCGCTGAGCCTGTCTGGCCAGCTGATCGTGTTCGAGACCCTGTTCGCGCTGCTCTACGGCTTCCTGCACGAGGGCCGCTGGCCACACCTGCTGGAGGGCGCGGCGATCGTGCTGATGCTGGCCGGCGTGATCTGGTCGGTGCGGCTGCATCGCCCGGCGGCGCAGGCGGGGGCGGAAGCCTCTCACCCGTAAAATCCCCGCGAAAGCGGGGACCCAGGCTTTTTCTGAAACGCGCGGTGCTCAACGATAAAACACCTGGGCCCCCGCTTTCGCGGGGGTTTTACGGGAGGAGGAGCGCGTTCTCGCCCCGCCGCAAACCTGACGCGAACATGAACAACCGCGTTCAGGTCGGGTTCAAACGGCAAGGCTCATAAAGGCCATCAACAGCGCCGCCCTCGGGATTGGCGACGCTTCTGGAACAAGGAGCAAATGCCATGAAGACCTTCGGTAAGTTCAGCAAGATCGCCATCAGCGCCACCATCGCCGGCGCTCTGGTCCTGCCCGCCTCGGCCGCCTTCGCCGGCGATCGCGGCAAGAGCAACAAGACCGAGCGGGCTATCCTGGGCGCTGTCCTGGGCGGCGCGGCCGGCGCCATGCTGGGCGACGGCGATGGCGGCGCGATCGCCGTCGGCGCCCTGGCCGGCGGCGCCATCGGCGCGGCCACCGCCAAGGACAAGCGCGATCACCGCTACAGCAGCCGCTACAACGAGCGTCGCCCGTACTACAGCGACAACCGCTACGGCTATGATCGCTACGACCGTCGCGACGATCGTCGGGATGGGCGCCGCTACCAGGGCGATCGCTACAACACCGGTTACGACTACTACGGTCAACGCCGCTAAGCTTCGCCGCTGACAAGCTAGGCAATGCGCCGCCCCTTTCCGAAGGGGCGGCGTTTTTTGCGTCCTCAGGTAAAGGAAAACCGTGCTCGCGCACTGTGCGGCGCGCGAAATCTGCTATAGCGCCCATGAGGACGACGTGCTTCGACACGTCGGAACCAAGGGAGCGCACGACAGGCGACATGGCAGGCCCCGGCATCGCCGTTCGAGGACCCAGAAGCCTGCTTCGCCAGATTCGCGAGGCCATGGCCGGCGGC
Source organism: Caulobacter sp. FG7 (assembly GCF_057808875.1). Classification (NCBI taxonomy): domain Bacteria; kingdom Pseudomonadati; phylum Pseudomonadota; class Alphaproteobacteria; order Caulobacterales; family Caulobacteraceae; genus Caulobacter; species Caulobacter sp. FG7. The sequence goes on along the minus strand of NZ_JBMDIW010000012.1, from coordinate 28,921 downwards.
GGTCCCGCCCAGGCCAAGCTCGACATGGTGGTGCGCACCATCGCCATCTCGATGGTGGCCGAAGTCTGCTCGATCTATCTGCGCCGCGCCTCGGGCGATCTTGAGCTGTTCGCCACCGAAGGCCTGTCGCGCGACGCCGTCCACGTCACCCGCATGAAGCCGGGCGAAGGCCTGGTCGGCGAGACCATGCGCCTGGGCCGGCCGCTGAACCTGTCGGACGCCGCCAGCCATCCGCAGTTCTCGTATCGTCCTGAAACGGGGGAAGACCCCTATCACGCCTTCCTGGCCGTGCCGCTGCTGCGCGGCGGCCGGGCGATCGGCGTGCTCGTCGTCCAGAACCGCACCGAACGGGTCTACGAGGACGAGGAGGTCGAGGATCTGCAGATCATCGCCATGGTGCTGGCCGAGATGGTCAGTTCCAGCGAACTGCTGGGCGCCGACGAGCTCAAGGACGTCGAGCTGGCCCCGCACAAGCCCGAGCGGCTGAAGGGCTCGCGCTTCGCCGAAGGCCTGGCCTACGGCGTGGCGGTGCTGCACGAGCAGCCGGTGGCGCCCGAGCAGTTGCTGTCGGACGACGCCCTGGCCGAGGAGGCCCGGCTCTCCTACGCCATCGAGGCCCTGCAGACCCAGATCGACGAGATGCTGGAGGGCCAGCACGGCCTGGTCGGCGCCTCGTACGAGGTGCTCGAGACCTATCGGCTGTTCGCCCACGACCGGGGCTGGAACCGCGGCCTGCAGGAGGCCGTGCGTTCGGGCCTGACCGCCGAGGCGGCCGTCGAGCGGGTGCGTTCGGAGCACCGCGCGCGCCTGGGCCAGGCCCGGGACCCCTATCTGCGCGAGCGGCTGCACGACCTGGAAGACCTGAACGACCGGCTGCTGCGCCACCTGTCGGGCGACGTCCACGCCGTGCGCCAGCTGCCCGAGGACGCGATCCTGATCGCCCGCAACCTGGGCCCCGCCGACCTCTTGGAATACGACCGCACCAAGCTGAAGGGCATCCTGCTCGAGGAAGGCTCGGCCGCCAGCCACGCCGGCATCGTGGCCAGGGCGCTGGATATCCCGTGCGTGGGCCGCCTGGCTGGCCTGCGCGACCGGGTCAGCGAGGGCGACCCCGTGGTGGTCGACGCCGAGACGGCCGAGGCCTGGCTGCGGCCGCGCCCCGACGTGGTCAAGGCGCTGAAGGCCCGGATGGAGGTCCGCGCCCAGCGCAAGGCCGAGTTCGCCCGCCTGCGCGACACGCCCGCCTTCACCCGCGACGGCTCCAAGATCACCCTGCTGATGAACGCGGGCCTGGCCGTCGACCTCGACATCCTGGGCGAGACCGGGGCGGAGGGCATCGGCCTGTTCCGCACCGAGTTCCAGTTCATGGTCGCCGAGGAGATGCCGCGCCTGGAAGCCCAGACGACGCTGTACGAGAAGGTGCTGGAGGCGGCCGACGGCATGCCCGTGACCTTCCGCACGCTCGACCTGGGCGGCGACAAGCTGCTGCCGTACATGGAGCTTGAGCGCGAGGACAATCCGGCCCTGGGCTGGCGCGCCGTGCGCATGGGCCTGGACCGTCCGGCCCTGCTGCGCCTGCAGATCCGCGCGCTGATCAAGGCCGCCAATGGCCGCGAGCTGCGGATCATGTTCCCGCTGGTGGCCAATGTGGACGAGTTCCGCGCCGCCCGCGCCTTCGTCGACCAGGAAGTGGCCTGGGCGCTGAAGCGCGGCCGGCCCGCGCCCGCGCGCCTCGACGTCGGGGCGATGGTCGAGGCCCCGTCGCTTCTGTGGCATTTGGACGCGCTGCTGCCGATGACCGACTTCGTGTCGGTCGGCACCAACGACCTGATGCAGTACCTGTTCGCCGCCGACCGGGGCAATCCGCGGGTGTCTGACCGCTACGACCCGTTGTCGCCGGCGGCCCTGCGGGCGTTGAAGACCATCCAGCAGGCCTGCGAGGACACCGGCACCCAGGTCTCGGTGTGCGGCGAGATGGCGGGCCGTCCGCTCGAGGCCTTCGCCTTGGTGGCCTTGGGTTTCGACCGTCTTTCCATGCCTCCGGCGGGTATAGGGCCGGTCAAGCAGATGGTGCTGTCGTGCGATCGCGAGGCCGCCCGGCGCAATGTCGAGGCCCTGCTGAAGGGCTCTGGTGGGTCTCTCCGGGGCGAGATCGAAACCTTGGCCCGGAAGCTCTATGTCGCCGTCTAGACTGATGGCCGGTTAACCTTGCGGCTAAGTTTAGCTCATTGAATCCGGCCACTTACTTTGATATCCACAATTGAATGTTAACGAATGCCGGCTAGCGTCGGCGTAAATCGGTCGGACTCTCGTGCGACGCGAATTTTCTGGGGTGATCTGTTCGTCATGCCGCTCGACACGGGCACGGTGAGCCATTTGAGCCTGGTCGCCGAAGGCGATCGTGACGACACGGTCGCGCCGCCGGCGCAGCCGTCGGTCGACCATGGCGTCGACCTGGGCGAGGCGCTGCGCGCCGCCCGTCTGTTTCATGGCATGACCTTGCAGGACGTGGCCGACGCCACGCGCATCCGCCAGGCCTATGTCGAGGCGCTGGAGGACATGCGCCTGGACGAACTGCCGTCGCGCCCGTTCACCATCGGCTACATCAAGGCCGTGGCCGGCCTGCTGCGCCTGGATCCCGAGGCGGCCGTGGCCCGCTTCAAGCTGGAAGCCCACGACGACGCCGAGCCGCTGCGCGCGCCGATCGGCGTGCATCGCCAGCGCGACCCGCGCCTTGGCCTGCTGCTGGCCGGAGGCCTGCTGGTCGGCGGGGCCATCGTGCTGTGGAACGTCGCCCAGCGCGCCATGACCCACGACGCCGAGCCCAAGGCCCAGGTGGCCTCGCAGGCCGCGCCCGCCGCGCCGGCGACCTCCGTTCCGGCCCAGGCCGGCGGCGCCGTCTCGCTCGGCGCGCCACTGCCGGCCCCGGCCGAATCGACGACGCCCGCGCCCTACGTGACCCCCGGCCTGGAAGCCGCGGCCGCCGCCGGCGGTTCGGCCGACGCCGTGGCCGCCGCCGCCAAGGCCCGCAAGGAAGCCGAGGCCCAGGCCGCTCCGGAGGCGATCGCCAACCTCGGCGCGCCGTTCAAGGGCAAGGGCGCGATGTACGGCGCGGCCCCGGCCGACTCGGCCGGCGTGATCCTGCAGGCCCGCAAGTCGACCTCGCTGACCGTGCGTGGCGCCGACGGCAACGTCTATTTCACGCGCTGGCTGTCGACCGGCGACGCCTTCCGCATTCCGCGCACGCCGGGCCTGGTGGCCGACGTCTCCGAGCCGACCTCGATCGACGTGTTCACCAATGGCGTGCTGACCGGCCGTCTGTCGGCCCCGCAGACCCAGCTGTCGAAGCTGGCGCCGGCTCCCGCCGCCGCGCCCGCACAGGCCAGGCCCGCCGTCGCCCCGGCGACCGCGACGACGCCTCGCCGCTGATCCTTCCCGGGCGGCGTCACGAAGCTTGCGTGACGCCCTTGGGTTCCTTCGCCAAACCCCTTAGATTGGCGCCATGGCCGCAGACCACACCCACGTCCGTCCCTGGCGCATGATCGAGCGTCGCAAGTCGCGGAAGATCCGCGTCGGCAGTGTGGAGGTCGGCGGTGACGCGCCGATCTCGGTGCAGTCGATGACCAACACCCTGACCAGCGACGCCGCCGCGACGCTGAACCAGATCCGCCAGCTGGAGGAGGCCGGCGCCGACATCGTGCGCGTCAGCTGCCCCGACGTCGAAAGCACCGAGGCCTTCAAGATCATCGCCCGCGAGGCGAAGGTCCCGCTCGTGGCCGACATCCACTTCCACTACAAGCGCGGCATCGAGGCGGCCAAGGCCGGCGCGGCCTGCCTGCGGATCAATCCGGGCAATATCGGCAGCCCCGACCGCGTGCGCGACGTGGTCAACGCCGCCAAGGACCACGGCTGCTCGATCCGCATCGGCGTCAACGCCGGCTCGCTCGAACGCGAACTGCTGGAGCGCTACGGCGAGCCGTGCCCCGAGGCGATGGTCGAAAGCGCCCTCAACCACGCCAGGATCCTTCAGGACCACGACTTCCACGAGTTCAAGATCTCGGTGAAGGCGTCCGACCCGTTCCTGACCGTGGCCGCCTATCAGCAGCTGGCCGAGGCCATCGACTGCCCGCTGCACCTGGGCGTCACCGAGGCCGGCGCCCTGCGCACCGGCACGGTCAAGAGCGCCATCGGCATGGGCTCGATGCTGTGGGCCGGCATCGGCGACACCATCCGGGTCTCGCTCGCGGCCGATCCCGTCGAAGAGATCAAGGTCGGCTTCGACATCCTGAAGTCGCTGGGCCTGCGCCACCGCGGCGTCAACATCATCGCCTGTCCGTCCTGCGCTCGCCAGGGCTTCAACGTCATCAAGACGGTGGAGACGCTGGAAGAGCGCCTGGCTCACATCTCGACGCCCATGTCGCTGTCGATCATCGGCTGCGTGGTCAACGGTCCGGGCGAGGCCCTGATGACCGATATCGGCTTCACCGGCGGCGGGGCTGGGGCGGGCATGGTCTACATGGCCGGCAAGCCCGACCACAAGCAGTCCAATGACGGCATGATCGACCACATCGTCGAGCTCGTTGAGAAGAAGGCCGCCGAACTGCAGGCCGCCAAGGACGCCAAGGCGATCGCGGCCGAGTAGTTTTCGGCCGCAAGCTTGACTTATAGGCGAGGCCCCGGAAATCTCGCGCTGCGGCGATAGCGCCGTTACGAGTCTGGGGGCTTTACCACATGAGAATTCTTGCGATCGTCGCGCTGGCCGCGACCCTGACGGCGTGCGCCACGACCGAGGAGATCGTGCCGATCCCGTACGCGCCGGCCGAGGCCGCCGCGGTGCCGGGCGCCGAGTCGATCCAGGTCACCGTCGTCGCCGTCGACGCCCGCACCACCAACCGCCAGCGGATCTCCACCAAGATCAACGGCTACGGCATGGAGATGGCGCCGATCCGTTCGAAGGAAGAGGTCGCCGACGTCGTGCGCGACGCCCTTTCGGCCGAGCTGAAGAAGCGCGGCTACGGTCTGGGCTCGGGCGGCCCGAAGGTCGAGGCCAAGGTCGTGACCTTCTACAGCAAGTTCGGCGTCGGCATCCTGGCCGGCAAGTCGGAGGCCACTGTCGACCTGACGGTGACCGTCACCTCTGCCGGCGGCGAGGCGCTCTACACCCGCGAACTGAAGGGCGCGGCCAGCAAGTCGGTGCAACTGGCGGGCGGCAAGAACGCCGCCGCGACCCTGAGCGCGGCCCTGGCCGACGACTTCAAGACCCTGTTCGCCGACGAGGCCTTCACCAAGGCGCTGGCCGCCAAGTAAGGCCGGCCGTTCGGGCAAGAAGCCGTCCGGACAAGAAAGAAGGGCGGGGCCGGCAGGTCCCGCCCTTCCATTTTTCAGGTCAGGCTCAGCGCTTGACGAAGGCGCGCTTGCAGATCTCGTCGCCGAAGCCCGACGACAGCTGCTCTTCGGCCTGCGACATGGCCGCCGCGGCGATCAGGCCGCCGCCGCCCGTCGAGCGGGTGATCTCGTAGTCGGCGACCACCTTGTCGCTGTCCGGATCGACCAGCTTGGCCACGCCGACCATGTTGTTCGACGAGCCGACCAGCACGGTCATGGCCGCGTTGGCCTTCTTCAGGTTGGTGATCTCGACCTTCAGCAGCAGGGGCTTTTCGCCCTTGGCGCACTTGGCCAGCTTCTCGTTGACCTTGGTCTTGAACACGGTCTCGAACTCGGGGCTGGCGCCGGTCGGGGTGTTGACCGTGATGTCCTTGACGAAGGCGGTCTTGGAGATGTCGGACGGGATCTGAGTGACAGTGTCGCCGCCGCTCGTGCTGACGCAGGCGGTCGTGAGCGCGGCCATGGCGGCCACCAGGAAGATACGACGCATTTCGGCTCCATAGAGATGTGAACCGGCTGGAACTCAGCCCCCACGTGCAGAGCCATAGCAAAGCCATGGGTTGAATGGCAGAGCTTTGTTCTGTGAAAAAGTTGAGCCGGCGAAACCGGTTCAGATCACCGGTCGCGAACGCTCGTCCACGTCGGCCAGGGCCGAGGCGACGATCCGCAGGCCGGTCTCCAGTTCCACGCGGTCGGCGGCCGCGCCGAGCGCCAGTCGCACGCCGGTGACAAGGCCGGGCGAGACGATCGGGGCGGCCGGCGGGGTCACTTCGGCGCCGCCGCGCAGGGCCCGGCCGGCCAGGCGCTCGGCCTCAAGTTCGTTCATCGGCAGCCACAGGTGCGGAACGGTGGGCGAGGCGGGGCTGGCCAGGGCGTTCCCTAGTACCGACCGCGCCAGGGCGACGCGGGCGGCGGTCTCCTCCAGGATCTCGGCCAGTATGCTGTCGGCCACGCCGTCCTCGATCCACTGGCCGGCGATCAGCATGCCAAAGCCCGGCGGCGCGTAGGCGATGGCGCGCATGGTGTCGAGGATCCGCTCCAGGGCCGCATCGTCGGGGGCGATCACGAAGCCCGCCCGCAGGCCCGGCGCCAGGGTCTTGGATACGCCCGAGACGTGGAAGGTGCGCTCGGGGGCCAGCATGGCCAGGGGCGGCGGCGCGCCGGGAGCGTAGGCGCCGTAGATGTCGTCCTCGATCAGGGTCAGGTCCAGCCGCCGGGCGATGGCGACGATCGCCTCGCGCCGGGCCAGCGACATGATCCGTCCCGTGGGGTTCTGCAGCGTGGGCAGCAGGGCGACGACGCGGGCGCCGGTGCGCTTGGCGGCGTCTTCCATGGCTTCGGGGATCGCGCCCTCGTCGTCCATGGCCACGCCTTGCAGGCGATAGCCGGCATGGGTCGCCAGGGCCTTGACGCCATGGAAGGTCGAGGCCTCGCATAGCACCGTCTCGCCGGGGCGCACGGCGGCGCCGAAGGCGAGGGCCAGGCCCTGCTGGGCGCCGGCGCAGCACACCAGGCGCGTCCAGTCGGCGGTCTCGAAGCCGGCGCTGCGGGCCAGCCAGGCGGCGGCGGCGCGGCGGTGGCGCTCCAGCCCGGCGGCGGGGGCGTAGTCCAGGTGGTCGGCGAGGTCCGGCCGCCGGCGCAGGCGCTGCATCGTCTCGCTGATCACCCGGGCGGCCGGCCAGTTGAGGGCGACGTTCTGGGCCAGGTTGATCGGACCCTCGCGCCGGCGCGGGCCGGCGATCGCGCCCGGCGCGTTGACGAAGCTGCCGCGGCCGACATGGGCGCTGACCAGGCCCGCCTTCTCGGCCTCGACATAAGCCCGCGTGACCGTGCCCAGGCCAAGGCCCAGGCGGTGGGCCAGGTCGCGCTGCGGCGGCAGGCGCGTTCCCGCCGGCAGGGCGCCGGACTCGACGTCGGCGCGCAGGGCCTCGACCAGCCGCTCGTAGATCGGGGCGTCGCCGTCGGGCAGGGCGGGGGTCCAGGGAGCGTTCATCGGCGCGATCCGTCCAGATTGTCACTGTATCAATATAAGTTTTGACTCATGGATCAATCGAAATCATCACCGTGACATTCCGCCAGGGAGGTCCCGATGACGCCGCAACTGATCCTCGCCTTCGTGCTGTTCGCCTTCGCCACGGCCGGCACGCCGGGCCCCAACAACATGATGCTGCTGGCGTCGGGCGCGAACTTCGGCTTCCGCCGCACGATCCTGCACATCCTGGGGATCAGCCTGGGCCTCGGCGTGATGGTGCTGGCCATGGGCTTTGGCCTGGGCGGCGTGTTCAAGGCCTGGCCGATGCTGCACGAGATCCTGCGCTGGGCGGGCGCGGCCTACATGCTGTGGCTGGCCTGGAAGATCGGCACGTCCAAGGGAGTCTCCGACCGCGAGGCGTCGAGCAAGCCCATGGGCTTCTGGGCGGCGGCGGCCTTCCAGTGGGTGAACCCCAAGGCCTGGGCCATGGCGCTGGGCGCGGTGACCACCTATGCGCCGGAAGGCGGCGGGGTCATGGTCGTGCCGCTGCTGGCGGGCCTGTTCATGCTGGTCGGCGCGCCGTGCAGCGCCGCCTGGGCCGGGTTCGGCGTCGCCCTGCGCCGGTTCCTCGACCGGCCCGCGATCCTGCGGACCTTCAACGTGACCATGGCCGTGCTGCTGGTCGTGTCGCTGTACCCGACCCTGTTCGGCGGCCATGCGGGCAAGCCTCCGGCGCGCGACCTGGCCTTTCTGTCGAAGCCGCTGGCGCTCGGCGGACGCGGTTGAGGCTTGCGCCGGCCAGGCCCGCAGCGTCACATCGCGCGATCTTTCAGGAGACCGCCATGCGCCTCGCCGCCGTCATCGCCGCAACCGTGCTGGCGATCGCCCCCGCCGCTTTTGCGCAGGACCTGAAGGTCGTCGTCCAGGGGCGCGACAGCATCATCCTGACCCCAGCCGACCTAGCCGCCCTGCCGCGCGGCAAGGCGACCATGGTCGAGGGCGGCAAGAGCGCGGTCTACGAGGGCGCCTTGCTGAACGCGGCCCTGGTCCAGGCCGGGGTGGTGCACGGCGACCGGCTGATGGGCCGCTATCTGAACCAGGTGGTGCTGGTGAAGGCCGTCGACGGCTATGTCTCGATCCTGTCGCTGGCCGAGACCGATCCATTCTACCGGACCAACCCCGTGGTCATCGCCGACCGCAAGGACGGGGCGCCGCTGGACGCCCGCGAGGGTCCCTACCGCGTCGTGGTGGACGGCGACCTCAAGCCGTCGCGCTCTGCGAGGCAGGTGACGACCATCGAGGTCAAACCGGCCTTCTGAGCCTGGACAATCGAGGCGAACCGCAGAAGCCTGCGCGCCAAACGATAGTGGGGCTATTTGTGACCAAGCTTATCCTGAACCGCCGCGGCCTGCTGGCCGCGACCCTGGCCTTCGCCGCCGCGCCGGCGCTCGCCCGCGCCGCGACGGCCATTTCGACCACCACCCTCAAGGTCGGCGACCGCGATGTCGAGCTGACCATTCTGCGTCCCGACGCGCCCAGGGGGATCATCATTTTCTCGCACGGGGCGGGCGGCTGGCCGGCGCCGTACAAGGCGCTGCTCGAGCTGTGGACGGGGGCGGGCTTCATGATCGTCGCGCCGCTGCACGTCGATTCCCAGAAGCACCCCAAGCGCGCCGACTACGACCTGCGCGCGGCCTTCTCGCTGCGCCTGGCCGACCTGGCGGCCGCCACCGACTATGCCGAGAAGGCCGCGCCGGGGCTGCCGATGGCCTCGGCCGGCCACTCCTACGGCTCGCTGATGTCGCTGATCCGCGCGGGTGCGATGGAGGGGATGATCCCCGCCCAGGACCCGCGGACCAAGGCCGCCCTGTGCTTCTCCAGCCCGGGCGTCATCAAGGGCCTGGTCGGGCCGACCTCGTACGCCAGCGTCAAGAAGCCGGTGCTGATGGTCACCGGCGACCAGGACGTGCTGCCCGGCATGATCGCCGACTGGCACGAGCATCTCTATCCGTTCGAGACCAGCGCGCCCGGCGAAAAGTACCTGTGGGTCGGCAAGGGGATCGGCCATGGCCTGGCCTATCATCCCGAGGCCCCGGGCTTTGCCGAGTCCTCGGCGCTCAGCGTGGCCTTCCTGAAGGCCAAGGTGCTGGGCGACAAGGCCGCCGAGGCGGTGCTGGCCGCGCAGGGCTCGACGGCCCTGGCGGACTGGAAGACGCGCTGACCTATCGGCCGCCGTTCGCTCCGATGAGGGCGAACGGCGGCTTTCGCCGGTTCAGGCAGTCCGCACGCGCTCGGCGCCGAGGTTCAGGTAGTCCCGCTTGCCCAGCGGCACCCCGTGGTGGCGCAGGATGTCGTAGGCGGTGACGACGTGGAACTGGAAGTTCGGCAGGGCGAACTCCAGCAGGTAGTCGAGGCCGCTGAAGCCCAGGGTCAGCGGGCCGGCGGCGAACACCACCTCGCGCGTCTCGGCCCCCTCGAAGGCTTCGGCTGGAACGCTGCGGACGTAGTCGAGGGTGCGGGCCACGCGGTCCTGAAGCTGGGCCAGGGTGGTCTCGTCGTCGGCCATGGGCGGCGCGGCGACGCCGCTCAGGCGGGCCATGGCGCCGCGCGCCGCGTCCGAGGCGCGATGGATCTGGCCGGCCAGCGGCAGCATGTCGTCGTACAGGCGGGCCTGGACGAAGGCGTCCGGGTCGGTCCCGACGGCTTCCGCGTGGGCCTTGGCCTTGTGAAGCAGGAGGGCCAGCGTGTTGAGGCCGCGCGTGACGGCGGTGGCCGTGACGTGGTGGATCGAAAGAGACATGGATGTTTCCTCGACAGGCCGCGGCGCGCGACCCGTTCGCTCCATAGCTAGTCGCGGTCTTGTAAGTTTTCAAACGATACTGATGCCGGTGGATGTCAGCAGTCGACGGCTCGGCCGGGCGTCCATTCCATTCCCCCCCGAAAAGGCATAGAGAGACCGGCCCATCCTTCAGCCGTGCGATCTCTTCCCTTGCGACTGCCCCAGGCCCGCCTCGACCAGGTTCTCGATCGTTTCCGCGAAGTGGAGGCCCGCATGGGCGCGGCCACCGATGGCGGCGAGATCGTCAAGCTTTCCAAGGAGCACGCCGAGCTGCGGCCCGTCGCCGAGGCCGTCGAGCGCCTGGCCAAGCTGAGCGCCGAGCGCGCCGAGCTGGACGAGATGGCCGCCGATCCCGAGATGGCCGCCATGGTCCGCGACGAGATCGTCGCCCTGGACGAGAAGCTGCCCATCATGGAGCGCGAGCTGGCTCTGATGCTGGCCCCCAAGGACAAGGACGAGAACGCCTCGGCCATCCTGGAAGTGCGCGCCGGCACGGGCGGCGACGAGGCGGCCCTGTTCGCCGGCGACCTCTTCCGCATGTACCAGCGCTACGCCCAGAACCAGGGCTGGCGCGTCGAGGTCGACAGCATCTCCGAGGGCGAGATGGGCGGCTTCAAGGAAATCATCGCCTCGATCACCGGCGACGGCGTGTTCGGCCGGCTGAAGTTCGAGAGCGGCGTGCACCGCGTGCAGCGCGTGCCGGAAACCGAGGCGCAGGGGCGCATCCACACCTCGGCCGCCACCGTGGCCGTGCTGCCCGAGGCCGAGGACGTCGAGATCGAGATCAAGGAAAGTGATCTGCGGATCGACACCTACCGCTCGTCGGGCGCCGGCGGCCAGCACGTCAACAAGACCGACTCTGCCGTGCGCATCACCCACTTGCCCACGGGCGTGGTGGTGACCTCGTCGGAAAAGAGCCAGCACCAGAACCGCGCCCGGGCGATGAAGAACCTGAAGGCCCGGCTCTACGACATGCAGCGCGAGGCCCTGGACACCGCCCGTTCCGACGCCCGCAAGAGCCAGGTCGGCAGCGGCGACCGTTCCGAGCGCATCCGCACCTACAACTTCCCGCAGGGCCGGGTCACCGACCACCGGATCAACCTGACCCTCTACAACCTGTCCAAGGTGATCGAAGGCGAGGCCCTGGACGACGTCATCAACCCGCTGATCGCCGAGGACCAGGCGGCGAGGCTTGCGAGCCTGGAAGACTGAGGTCTGAGATCCTCCCCCTCTGGGGGAGGTGGCCCGAAGGGCCGGAGGGGGGACGTTTTCAGCTTTCGCTGAAGTTTCCCGACTCGCGACCACACCCCCCTCCGTCGCCTTCGGCGACACCTCCCCCAGAGGGGGAGGATCTTGTCAGAGCGCCTTCTCCATCACCACGAACGCCAGATCTTCCCGCAGCGGCTTGCCGAAGCGGTCGTCGCCGTGGGGGAAGGGGCGGGTCTCGCCGGTCAGGGCGTAGCCGCGGCGTTCGTACCAGGCGATCAGGGTGTCGCGGATGTGGACCACGGTCATTTGCATGCGGCTTGCGCCGCTCTCGCGGGCATAGGCCTCGCCGGCCGCCAGCAGGGTGCGGCCCATCTGCCGGTCCTGCAGGTCGGGGCGGATGGTCAGCATGCCTAGGTACCAGACGCCGGCCTTCGCCGGTTCCAGCCAGACGCAGCCGAGAATGGGGCCGTCCGCATCGTCGCGGGCGGTCAGGATCAGCGCTTGGGGCGCTGCGGCCAGGTCGGCGCGCAGGCTTTCAAGGTCGATGCGCTGGCCGTCGATATAGCCGGCCTCGGTGGTCCAGCCGGCCTGGGCGCCCTGGCCGCGATAGGCGGAATTGACCAGGGCGACGAGGGCTTCGTGTTCGGACGGGGCGGCGGGAGCGAAGATCATGGCGGCGAGCTAAGCCATGCGTCGCGCGCGGCGCCAAGCGGTCAGGCTTCTGGCGGCGCCTTCTTGCCCAGCCGCGTCGCATGCCCCCAGTAGCGGCCGCCGATCCGCTTCACCGTGCCGGCCTCGCGCTTGATCATCTCCCAGGGATGGAAGGCGAGACCCACGGTGTCGGCCATGGCCGCGCCGCGTGCGCCCATCGGCTTTTCGGGGCCGGTGGTGGAGTCGTGGGCGGTCTGGTGCTCGATCTCGGCGTTGAGCTCGGCGCCGACCAGCACGGTCATGATCGAGAACCACACCCAGACCATGAAGGCGATCACCGCGCCCAGCGGTCCGTAGGTGGCGTCGTAGTGGGCGATGCGGTTGACGTAGATCGAAAAGCCCAGGGAACCGACCAGCCACGCCGCCGCGCCGAACAGCGCCCCCAGCACCACCCAGCGCCAGCGCGGGCGGGCCCTGCAGGGGGCGAAGCGGTAGAGCATGGCGAAAGCCAGCGCCGTGACCAGCCAGACGGCCAGCCAGCGCAGCGGGATCCAGAAGGCCGAGATCGCGCCCAGGCCCACCCGCTCCAGAACGATCGGCATGGCGATCAGCACCGCGGCGATGAACACCGCATAGAGCAGGGCGCAGAGTGTGAAGCCGTAGGTCAGCAGGGTCTTGCCGACGAAGTTGCGCTTCTCGTCCTCGTCATAGGCGACGTTCAGCCCGTCGAAGAGAGCCTTCATGCTGGCGTTGGCGCTCCAGATCGACAGCAGCAGGCTGACCACGAACGCCACGCCCAGCTTGCCGCCCTCCTGGCTGGCCAGGCGCAGCATCTGCTCGCCGACGATCTGGACTACGCTGGCCGGAAAGACCGTGGCCATCTCCTGCAGCTGCTTTTCCACCGCCGCCACGTCGGCGAACAGGCCGTACAGCGAGACGAAGGCGCCGATGGCGGGGAACAGGGCCAGCAGGGTGTAGAAGGTCACGCCCCCGGCCACCGACGGCAGCTTGTCGACGCTGATCTCGCGCGCCGTGCGCCAGAGGATGTCGCGCCAACCGAGCAGGGGGATGCCGTGCGGATGGCGGGCGGCCCGGCCGCGGCGGGGCTCGGCCTGGTCGAACTCGTGCGGCGGCATGGTCCGGTCTTCCGACAGGCCGGGCGGCGGCGCGTGCGGTTCGACCTGGGGCTCCAGGCGCTTGGGAAAGGCGAAGGGAGCGACCGCCAGCAGCAGGATCCAGGGCGCCAGGTGATAGGGCCGCGAGGCCAGCCACGACCTTACAGGGCGTCGCGGCGTGGTGTCGGTCATGAACAGGCCTCCCTGTAGGTCAAATCCGTCAGCTCGCAGGGTGTTCCCGCCTTGCCAAGCTCGCCTGCCGCGACCACCTTGCCGCCATGCAAGCCCAGGTCGCCTCGCTCTACCGCCATCCCGTCAAGGGGTTCACGCCCGAGCGGCTTTCGACGGCGACGCTGGAGGCCGGCGCCTGCTTTCCCTGCGACCGTCTCTATGCGGTCGAGGACGGCCCCAGCGGCTTCGACACCGACGCGCCGTCGCACCTGTCGAAGATGAAGTTCACGGTGCTGGCCAAGATCCCGGCGGTCGCCAAGGCTCGCACGGCCTATGACGAGGCCAGCGGCGTGCTGACCGCCTCGGCCGAGGGGCTGGCGCCGTTCTTAGGCGATCTTTCCAGCGACGAGGGGCGGCGCGGTTTCGAGGCCTGGCTGGCGGCCCTGCTCGGCGAAGAGGCGAAAGGTCCGTTGCGGGTGCTGGAGGGGCAGGGCGCGCACCGGTTCATGGACAGCAAGCAGGGCTTCGTCTCGATCGTGAACCTGGCCAGCGTGCGCGACCTCGCCGAAAAGATCGGCCATCCGGTCGATCCGCTGCGCTTCCGGGCCAACCTCTATGTCGAGGGTTGGCCGGCCTGGGTCGAGAACGGCTGGACGGGCAGGACGGTGCGGATTGGCGATGCGACGGCGCAGGTGCTGAAACCCATCGTCCGCTGCGCGGCCACCCACGTCGACCCGGTCACCGCCGAGCGCGACATCGAGGTGGTGAAGGCCCTGTTCGACAACTACGGCCACACCTTCTGCGGCATCTATCTGAACGTCACCGCCGGCGGCGCGGTGGGGCAGGGCGATGCGGTGGCGGTCGAGGACTAGAGGTTCGAAGCAGCGTCCATCTGCTGGTGGAGGACGCGCGCGACTTCGATGCCCCGGTCCACGAGCCGGTAGTAGATCATGTGCGATCCGCTAGCGCGTCGCCTGTAGCCGCTCCGGATCTGGTCGCAAGCCTCTCCGGTTGAAGGATCTGACGCCAGCCGCTTCATGGCTCTGTCCAGTTCGCGAATATAGGCGTCAGCGCGTCTCGCGCCCCAATGGTCGTGAGAATAGAGCCAGATGTCCCGAAGATCCTTCCGGGCCAGCGGACGGATCGTTAGGCGCGTCATGGCTTCAGGCGGCCGCTTTGCGTCTGTTCGTCATGGATGTCCGACAGGAAGTCCTCGACGTCGAACTCTTCGGCGAAGCCGCTGGCCTCGCCCTCGGCCAACGCATTGCGCAGCGCCTCCAGCTTCGCCTCATGCTCTTCCAGCAAGCGCAGGCCGGCGCGGATCACGTCGCTGGCCGAGCCGTAGCGGCCTTGGGCGACCTGTGTTTCGATGAAGTCCTGAAAGTGAGGCCCGAGGCTTACCGAGGTGTTCTTGCTCATAGCAGGCTCCTCCAAGACCCAGCATACCAATTCTTGGTATCCATCTGCAATGTCGTCCCCGATCTCGCATTGCGGGCCGCGACACGTTATTGGAGCCGCCATGACCCTCACTCTCGTCAAAGCCTGGAACGGCGCCAAGGAGCGCCTGAAGGAAGCCGGCATCGATCAGCCCGCCATCGACGCGCGCCTGATGCTGGAAGTCGCCGCCGGCGTCAGCCGCACCGACATCATCACCGACCCCTATCGCGAGCTGACCGCCGAGCAGGTCGCCACGCTGGACGAGTACCTGGAGCGCCGCGCCCGCCGCGAGCCGGTCAGCCACATCATCGGCCGCAAGGGCTTCTGGAAGATCCTGCTGTCGGTGACCAAGGACGTCCTGACCCCGCGCCCGGAGACCGAGGTCATCGTCGACGAGGTGCTCAAGGCCTTCCCCGAGACCATGGCCTTCAACATGCTGGACCTGGGCGTCGGCTCGGGCTCGATGCTGATGGCCATCCTGGCCGAGCGTCCGGCCGCCAAGGGCCTGGGCATCGACATCTCCGAAGAGGCGCTGGCCGTCGCGCGTGAGAACGCCGCCAACCTGGATCTCGACAATCGCCTGGCGCTGATGCGCGGCGACTGGACGACGGGCCTGGGCGACGCCTCGTTCGACGTGGTGGTCTCCAACCCGCCCTACATCCCCACCGCCGACATCGACACCCTGGAGCCGGAAGTGCGCGACCACGAGCCGCGCCTGGCCCTGGACGGCGGCGCCGACGGCCTGACCGCCTATCGCGCCCTGGCGCCGGAGATCCTGCGGGTGCTCAAGCCCGGCGGCCTGTTCTGCGTCGAGATCGGTTTCGACCAGTCGGCCGACGTCGAGATCCTGTTCAAGGCGGCCGGCGCCCAGAACGTGCGGACGGTCAAGGATCTGTCCACCCACGACCGTGTTGTCACGGGCTTCAAAAACCCCTTGGAAACGCCGGCGTGAGGCGGTAGACGGAAAGGGTCTCCTTCCAAATCGCCGGGTGACGGGAAGAGCGGTCGTTTCGACGGCCGCTAGACGCATCCGGCAGGCGCGAACGGCCGACGAGGCCGAAAGCCGCGCCCGATCCGGACGGAGACTCTACGGAAACCCAGGTCTCAAGAACATCGAAGGCGAGCCCGAGACGGGCGCACCCAGTCTCAAGAGACCGAATACCGATCGGGCTAAAGTGTCCAGATCGGACAGGTTTAGAAGAAGATGAGAGATTTCAAGGGCATGAAGCGCCAGCGTGGCCGCAACAACCGCGGGGGCGGTGGTGGCAAGCCGCAGCAGCACAACGCCAACCGGGCCTTCGATTCGAACGGTCCCGACGGCGTGAAGGTCCGCGGCGCGGCCCAGAGCGTCTACGAAAAGTACCAGCAGCTGGCTCGCGACGCCTCGTCGTCCGGCGACCGGGTGCTGGCCGAGAACTACCTGCAGCACGCCGAGCACTATTTCCGCGTCCTGCGCGCCATCCAGCCGAATCGTCCGGTCAGCGACATCATCGGCAAGGACGCCTACTCGGCCTACGAGATCGACTTCGAGGCCGAACCGGAAGAGGCCCCCGAGGCCCCGCCGGCCGCCGAGACGCCCGCCGAGGGCGCTGAAGGCGGCGAGGGCGGCGAAGGTCAGGGCGAGCAACGCCGCGACCGCAACCGCGACCGCTTCGAGAACCGTGATCGCGACCGCAACCGCGATCGTGACCGCGATGGTCAGCAGGGCGAAGGCCGCCGTGACCGCTGGCGTGACCGCGACGACCGCGACCGCAACCGTGATGACCGTCCCCGCGACGATCGTCCTCGTGATGATCGCCCGCGCGAAGACCGCTTCCGCGACCGTGATGATCGCCCCCGGGATGATCGCCCCCGGGATGATCGCCCCAGGGA
Organism: Caulobacter sp. FG7; assembly: GCF_057808875.1. Lineage (NCBI taxonomy): Bacteria > Pseudomonadati > Pseudomonadota > Alphaproteobacteria > Caulobacterales > Caulobacteraceae > Caulobacter > Caulobacter sp. FG7. Next base: position 12,270 of record NZ_JBMDIW010000012.1, on the reverse strand, counting down.
CGACCGCCCCAGAGACGACCGGGCGCGTGACGACCGTCCGCGCGAAGAGCGCCAGCCGCGCGAGGACCGCCCGGCGGCCGAAGGCGGCGAGTTCCAGGGCGAGGCCCGCGAAGGCCGCCGCTCGCGCCGCGACCGGGATCGTGACCGCAACCGCGATCGCGACCGCAGCGACCGCGATCCGCTGGCCGTGATCGAGCCGGAAGCCGCCCCGCTGGGCGGCGAGGCGCAGGCGACCGAAAGCTCGCCGGTGCTGCGCGGCCAGGATGGCGCCGTCAGCCATGCGCCGGCGTTCCTGGGTCGCAAGTCCGAGCCCAAGCCGGCGGCCGAACCCAAGGCCGAAGCCGCTCCGGCGGCCGAGGCGCCTGCCGCTCCGGCCCCCGAGGCCGCCGGCGAAGAGGTCAAGAAGCCCCGTCGTCGCCGCGCCCCGCGCAGCTTCGAAGGCGGCGACTCCCCGGCGCCCGAGTCGGAAGACGCCTGAAGCTCTGCATGAGATCATCCGCCGCGAGGACTTGGCGTCGGATCAACCCATAGGCTAGGCTCCCTTGGACCACAGGGGAGCCAGCCATGGGCGGGCGTGGAGCACAGTCCGGCGGCGCGGGCGAAGAGGCCCGCTATCGCGCCATCGTCGACACGGCGGTGGACGCCATCGTCGTCATCGACGAGCACGGCCGTATCGAAGCCTTCAATCCCGCCGCCGAGCGCCTGTTCGGCTATGCGGCGTCCGACATGATCGGATCCAACGTCAATGGCCTGATGCCCGAGCCGCATCACGCGGCCCACGACGGTTATCTCGACACCTACCGCCGCACCGGCGAGCGCCGGATCATCGGCATCGGCCGCGAGGTGTTCGGCCGGCGGCAGGACGGCACGACCTTTCCCCTGGAGCTTTCCATCGCCGAATGGCGGTCGGGCGGACGGCGTTTCTTCACCGGCGTGATGCGCGACGTCACCGAGCGCAAGCGGACCGAGGAGCTGCAACGGCTGCTGGTCAACGAGCTCAATCACCGGGTCAAGAACACCCTGGCCACCGTGCAGTCGGTGGCCGGCCAGACGCTGCGCAACGCTGCCGACCTGGGCGACGCGCGCGAGTCGCTGACCACCCGCCTGCTGGCCCTGGCCCGCACCCACGACATCCTCACCCGCGAGAGCTGGGACGGCGCGGACCTGCACGACATCATGGCGGGGCTGGTGGACTCCTACGGCGACGCCTCTCGCTTCGAACTGGCCGGGCCGCCGGTGCGGCTGTCGCCAAAGACCGCGCTGTCGCTGTCGCTGGCCCTGCACGAACTGACCACCAACGCCGCCAAGTACGGGGCGCTGTCGCAATCGACGGGGCTGGTGCGGGTGGGCTGGAGCCGGGAAGGCGAGGGCGACGACGAGCGGCTGCGCCTGCTCTGGCAGGAGGCCGGCGGCCCGCCGGTGTTGCCGCCCGAGCGCCAGGGCTTCGGCAGCCGCCTGATCACCCGGGGCCTGGCCCTGGAGCTCGACGGCGAGGCGGCGCTGGACTACCCGCCCGAGGGCGTGGTCTGCACCATCGTCGCCCGCATCCGCCGCCGCCCGGCCGCCCAGCCGGCGCAGGCCAGGGGAGCCGCCTGATGCGCGTGCTGATCGTCGAGGACGAGATCATGGTCGCCATGCTGGTCGAGGACCTGCTGACAGACCTGGGCTGCGACGTCACCGGCCCGGCGGTATCCGCCGAGTCGGCGGTCGAGGCGGCCCGGCGAGAGCTCGTGGACTTCGCCCTGCTGGACGTGAACCTCGACGGCGGCACCTCTTTCGCGGCCGCCGACGTGCTGCGCGAGCGCGGCGTGCCCTTCGCCTTCGTCACCGGCTATGGCGACCAGGGCGTGCGTCCCGACCTGCGCGACGCCCCGATCCTCAGCAAGCCGGTCGATCCCCGGCAACTGGCCCGCACCATCGCCGCCGCCCGCTGAGGCGAACCCTCCGGCCGCTGGCGAGTTATCCGTGCTCCTTCGACGTTCCCGAGGAGCCGCCCATGCGCGCCGCCACCGCTCTCGTCCTGTCCCTCATCGCCGCAACGCCCGTGCTGGCCGCCTCCGGCGACTGGCGGCGCGATGCGACGCGCGAGGACATGCAGCGGATCGAGCGGCTGAACTCGGCCTGGGAAGGCGCGCTGTCCGAGGCCCGGCGCGGCGGCCATGCCCGCGACCTGCGGGCGCTGGGCGCGCTGGTCGAACCGCGCGCGGCCCTGCCGCGCCCGCAGCCGACGCCTGGGAACTATCAGTGCCGCACGATCAAGCTGGGCAGCCCGGGCGGCCGGGGGCTGCCCTACGTCGCCTACGGCTGGTTCCGCTGCCGGGTGCAGCTGACGCCGGGTGGGGATCTCGTGCTGGAAAAGACCACGGGTTCGCAGCGCCAGGCCGGCAACCTCTATCCCGACAGCGACCGGCGCCTCGTGTTCCTGGGCGCTGTCGCCTGGGGCGACCGCGAGGGCCGGGCGACCTACCGCCGCGATCCCGAGCGCGACCAGGCCGGCGTGTTCGAGCGCATCGGTCCCAACCGCTATCGCCTGGTCATGCCCTGGCCCAAGCAGGAGTCGAAGCTCGACATCCTCGAACTGAAGCGCTGACCTCAAGATCCTCTCCCTGTCGGAGAGGTGTCCGCGAAGCGGACGGAGAGGGGAGGGCGCTGATGAACTTCCGGCGTCCAGCAAGCTGAGAACTTCCCCCCTCCGGCCCTCCGGGCCACCTCCCCCCAGAGGGGGAGGATCTTGTTGCCAGCCCCCGTCGCCGCGCCTTAAGTCGGGCCGTCGACAACAATAACGCGAGCCGTTCATGCGCCTTCGTCCGTCGCTGGTCCTGATCGCCGGCCTGATGCTTTCGGGCTGCGCCTATAACGCCGAGCTCGGCCGCGACCAGTTCGCCATGGTCGACGAGGCCAGCCTGGCGCGGTCTGGTGAGCAGGCCTGGGAGCAGACGCTGCGGACCAGCAAGATTTCGAAGGACGCGCGGATGAACGCCCGGGTCACCACCGTGGGCCAGCGGATCATCGAGGCCGCGGGCCTGGCCAACCGGCCGTGGGACTACGTGGTGTTCGACAACGACACCCCCAACGCCTTCGTGCTGCCGGGCGGCCATATCGGCGTCAATTCGGGTCTGGTGCGCCTGGTCGACAACGACGACCAGTTGGCCGCCGTGCTGGGCCACGAGGCCGCCCACGTGCTGGGCCGCCACGCCGCCGAGCGCTATTCGCAGCAGATGAGCACCCAGCTGGTCCTGGCCATCGCCCAGGCCGCGGCCGGCGGCGGAGGCAGCGACGGCGGCCGGGCGGTGGCCTCGCTGGGCGGGGCGGGCGCGCAGATGGGCTTCCTGCTGCCGTTCTCGCGCAAGCACGAACTGGAGGCCGACCGCATCGGCGTCGACATCATGCAGCGCGCCGGCTACCGGCCGCGCGAGGCCGTGGCCCTGTGGCGCAAGATGCAGGCCCAGGGGGGCTCGGGCCGGCCCGAGTTCGCCTCGACCCACCCCTCGGACGCCACGCGCATCCAGGCGCTGGAAAACTATCTGGCGAGCCAGGGCTGGTGAGCCTTGTGTGGCTCTAGGGCCACACTACATCCCCTGACAGGTCGGGCCGTGCTCATCTGAGGCGACCCGATCTGATCCGCCTAGTGAAGGGGACGCCAACTTGAAGATCGACATCTATTCCGACCGCGCCAAGCAGGCCGTGCAATCCGCGCAGAGCCTGGCCCTGGCCCGCGGTCACCAGCAACTTGGGCCCGAGCACCTGCTGAAGGTGCTGCTGGAAGAAAAGGACGGGCTTTCGCGCACCATCATCGCCAACGCCGGCGGCCGCCCCGACGCGGCCGACGCCGCCGTGGACGCGATCCTGGCCAAGAACCCGCGCGTCGACGGTGCCGGCGGCCAGCTCTACATGAAGCCCGACACCGCCCGGGTCTTCGCGGCCGCCGAGGACGGCGCCAAGAAGGCCGGCGACGCCTTCGTCACCACCGAGCGCCTGCTCGTGGCCATTGCCAAGGACGGCGCCGAGAGCGCCAAGGCGCTGAAGGACGCCGGTGTCTCGGCCCAGAGCCTGGAGACCGCCGCCGCGGCCCTGCGCAAGGGCCGCACCGCCGACAGCGCCACCGCCGAGGAAGGCTATGACGCCCTCAAGCGCTACGCCCGCGACCTGACGGCGGCCGCCCGCGACGGCAAGATCGACCCTGTGATCGGCCGTGACGAAGAGATCCGCCGCACCATCCAGGTCCTGTCGCGCCGCACCAAGAACAACCCGGTGCTGATCGGCGAACCCGGCGTGGGCAAGACCGCCATCGTCGAAGGCCTGGCCCAGCGCATCGTCAACGGCGACGTGCCCGAGAGCCTGAAGGACAAGAAGCTCCTGTCGCTCGACATGGGCAGCCTGATCGCCGGCGCGAAGTATCGCGGCGAGTTCGAGGAGCGCCTGAAGGCCGTGCTGGCCGAGGTGACCGCGGCCGAAGGTTCGATCATCCTGTTCATCGACGAGATGCACACGCTGGTCGGCGCGGGCAAGGGCGACGGGGCGATGGACGCCTCCAACCTGCTCAAGCCGGCCCTGGCGCGCGGCGAACTGCACTGCGTGGGCGCCACCACGCTGGACGAGTACCGCAAGCACGTCGAGAAGGACGCGGCCCTGGCTCGCCGGTTCCAGCCGGTGTTCGTGCAGGAGCCGACGGTGGAAGACACCGTCTCGATCCTGCGCGGCCTGAAGGAGAAGTACGAGGTCCACCACGGGGTGCGTATCAGCGACAGCGCCATCGTGGCCGCCGCGACGCTGAGCAACCGCTACATCGCCGACCGCTTCCTGCCCGACAAGGCCATCGACCTGGTGGACGAGGCGGCCAGCCGCGTGCGCATGGCGATCGACTCAAAGCCCGAGGAGCTCGACGAGATCGACCGCCGCCTGGTGCAGCTGAAGATCGAGCGCGAGGCCCTGTCGAAGGAAACCGACGCCGCCTCCAAGCAGCGCCTGGAGAACCTGGAGGTCGAGATCGACGACCTGCAGTTCCGCTCGGACGAGATGACCGCCCGCTGGAAGGCCGAGAAGGACAAGGTCGGCGGCGCGGCGCAAGCCCGTGAAGCCCTCGACCGCCTGCGGGCCGACCTCGCCAACGCCCAGCGCGCCGGCGACTTCGCCCGCGCCGGCCAGATCCAGTACGGCGAGATCCCGGCGCTCGAAAAGCGCCTGGCCGACGCCGAGGCCGGCGAGAACGGCGACAAGGCCCTGACCCCCGAGGTGGTCGACGCCGAGCAGATCGCCGCCGTCGTCAGCCGCTGGACCGGCGTGCCGGTCGAGAAGATGCTGGAAGGCGAGCGCGAGAAACTCTTGCAGATGGAGGTCGCGCTGCGCTCGCGCGTGGTCGGCCAGGACGAGGCCCTGGAGGCCGTGTCCGACGCCGTCCGCCGCGCCCGCGCCGGCCTGCACGATCCCACGCGCCCGATCGGCTCGTTCCTGTTCCTGGGCCCGACCGGCGTGGGCAAGACCGAGCTGACCAAGGCCCTGGCCGAGTTCATGTTCGCCGACGAGCATGCGATCACCCGCATGGACATGTCGGAATACATGGAGAAGCACTCGGTCAGCCGCCTGATTGGCGCGCCTCCCGGCTATGTCGGCTACGACGAGGGCGGGGCGCTGACCGAGGCCGTGCGCAGGCGTCCCTACCAGGTCGTGCTGTTCGACGAGATCGAGAAGGCCCACCCGGACGTCTTCAACGTGCTGCTGCAGGTGCTGGATGACGGCCGTCTGACGGACGGGCAGGGGCGGACGGTCGACTTCCGCAACACCCTCATCATCATGACCTCCAACCTGGGCGCCGAGTTCCTGGCCAACCAGGAGGACGGGGCCGACGTGGAGGAGGTGCGCCCGCTGGTCATGGCCACGGTGCGCGGTCACTTCCGTCCGGAGTTCCTGAACCGGATCGACGAGATCATCCTGTTCAAGCGGCTGGACCGCTCGAACATGAGCGACATCGTCCGTATCCAGCTCGGGCGGGTCGAGAAGCTGCTGGCCGATCGCCGCATGACCCTGGCTCTGGCGCCGGAGGCCCTGCAGTGGCTGGCCGACAAGGGCTACGACCCGGTCTATGGCGCGCGCCCCCTCAAGCGCGTGATCCAGAAGGAGCTGGTCGACCCGATCGCCCGCAGGCTGCTGGCGGGTGAGCTGGAGGACGGCGGCGTCATAGCCGTCGGGGCCGACGACGCCGGCCTGTCCTTCGGCAAGGCGACGCTGCAATAGGCTCCGGCCTGAATTCGACGAGAAGCGCGCTCCGGTCCTCCGGGGCGCGTTTTTTGTTTGCGGTGGCGCGAAAGCTCCCTACATCTGGAGGGTGAGCCGGGCGTGTTTCCTGGCCGCCGGCGCTGTTTCCTCGATTCTTGCAGGACGCGCCCGGAGCCCGAGTCGAGGGCTCCAAGGCCGTCAGGCCCCCTCAAAAATCCTCTTCGAACTGAAAATAATTTATGGAACCAAATCGCGGTTCGAGCGATCGCGCGCGGTCAATAGAGTGACCATAAGCATAGGCTGCAAGCGGCGCCAATCGCGACAAGAACACGCCTATTTTTCGCCTCTGTCACCTGACGGTTTCGTAATGCGAAAGCTGAACGACCCGGATGAGTGTGTAGGTCCAAGGTCAAGCTTTCTTTGGATCAATAGGAGAAGATGCGAACAATGATCGGCCAAGTCAAAGGCAGCTTGAAGATGGCGACGGTCGTCGCGCTGGTGGCTGGGGGCCTGGCGGTCAGCGGCTGCGCGACGAAGAAGTACGTCAACACTCAGGTCGGAGCGGTGAACACGCGGGTGGACGGTCACGACACCCAGATCTCCGAACTCGACAAGACGTCCCGCGAAGCCCTCGATCGCGCCACCGCCGCCGGCAAGCTCGCCGAAGGCAAGTTCATGTATTCGATGGTTCTGTCGGACGACTCCGTGAAGTTCCCGACCGACCAGGACGCCCTGTCTCCCGAGGCCGAACAGCGCCTGGCGGACTTCGCGGCGAAGCTGAAGGAAGAGAACAAGAACGTGTACCTGGAAATCCAGGGCTACACCGACGCCACCGGCGAGGAAGGCTACAACGAAAAGCTGGGCCAACGTCGCGCCGACGCGGTGCGCAAGTTCCTGTCGCGTCAGGGCGTCGCCCTGAACCGCATGGCGACCATCTCGTACGGCGCGGAAGATCCCGTGGCCCCGAACGAGACCAAGGAAGGCCGGGCGCAGAACCGCCGGGTCGTGATCATGGTGCTGGCCTAAGCCGCGAGGCTTGGCCGCTACGGACGCCGAGCGCGGGCGAAGACTCCACACCTTGCCCGCCGCTCGCATCCGAGCGCCGATGGTTCAACTTGGGCGGTCCCGGAAACGGGGCCGCCTTTTTTACGTCTGCAGCGTGCTCAGCGACGGGAACCCGCCCGTCTGGCGCAGGGCCTCGGCCAGGGCCATGCCGGCGGTCACCGAGACGTTCAGCGAGCGGGCCTGCGACCGCAGCGGGATCACCACACGGGCGCCGACGGCGTCGTGCACCTCCTGCGGCGCGCCGCGACTCTCGTTGCCGAACAGCAGGGTGTCGCCGGCCTGGAAGGCGAAGTCGTGGAAGCTTTGCTCGCCGCGGGTCGTGAAAAGCACCAGGCGCCCGTGGGCGCGCTCGGGCGCCTTCAGAAAGGTCTCCCACGAATCATGCCGCGTGAGGTGCGCGAGCGGGCCGTAGTCGAGGGCCGCGCGCTTCAAGCTCTTGTCGTCCAAGGGAAAACTACAGGGCTCGATGACGTCGAGCCCGACATCCAGGCAAGCCGAAAGCCGAATCGCCGCGCCCACGTTCTGGGGAATGCCGGGTTGAAAAAGCGCGAGACGCATTCTAACGAAACCAACCATGGGGCTAGTAGGGGCATTGCTGCACATCGAATAGGGCTTGCGAACTCTGTTCGCCCATCCGATAGGGAGCGTGCCCCTTGTGGCGAAGATCCGCTCGCGGGTCGAGGTAAAGATATCGCGCCGAATGGCGCATTTCCTGGTCTGGCCGTTCGCGGTCGGACGGATTTCAAAGGGTGGAACAAGGTGGCCGACACCGCCGAGGGCGCAACGAAAGGGCCTGGGTCCGATCCCAGCCGACGCGATTTCATTTACATTGCCGCGATCACCGCCGCAGCCGGCGGCGCAGCGGCGCTTGCCTGGCCGTTCATCGACCAGATGAACCCTTCGGCCGATACGCTGGCTCTGGCTTCGACCGAGTTCGACCTGACCAAGGTCGCCGACGGACAGCAGGTGACGCTGAAGTGGCGGGGTAAGCCGCTCTTCGTGCGCAACCGCACCCCGGCCGAGATCCAGAAGGCGGTCGCCGACGACGGCGCGTCGATGAAGGATCCCCAGAAGGACGCCGACCGCGTGAAGCCGGGCAAGGCCCAATGGCTGGTGCTGATCGGCTCGTGCACGCACCTGGGCTGCGTGCCCACCTTCGGCGGCGGCGACTACGGCGGCTGGTTCTGCCCGTGCCACGGCTCGCACTACGACACGTCGGGCCGCATCCGTAAGGGGCCGGCCCCGCTGAACCTCGCGGTTCCGGAGTACGAGTTCCTGTCCGACACCAAGGTCAAGATCGGGTAAGCCAGATGAGCGGACATTCGACCTACCAGCCGAAGACCGGTTTCGAGCGCTGGCTCGACGCCCGTCTCCCGATCGTGCGCCTGGGCTACGACAGCTTCGTCGACTACCCCACCCCGCGTAACCTGAACTACTGGTGGACCTTCGGCGGCATCCTGTCGCTGTGCCTGGCCAGCCAGCTGATCACCGGCATCATCCTGGTGATGCACTACACCCCCAGCGCCGACCACGCCTTCGCCAGCGTCGAGCACATCATGCGCGACGTGAACTACGGTTGGCTGATCCGCTACATGCACGCCAACGGCGCGTCGATGTTCTTCATCGCCGTCTACGTCCACATGCTGCGCGGCCTCTACTATGGCTCGTACAAGGCGCCCCGCGAGGTGCTGTGGATCCTGGGCTGCGTGATCTACCTGCTGATGATGGCCACGGCCTTCATGGGCTACGTGCTGCCCTGGGGCCAGATGAGCTTCCACGGCGCCGTCGTGATCACCAACCTGTTCGGCGCCCTGCCGCTGGTCGGCCCGTCGATCACCACCTGGCTGTGGGGCGGCTTCGCCGTCGACAACGCCACGCTGAACCGCTTCTTCTCGCTGCACTACCTGCTGCCGTTCATGATCGCGGGCGTCGTGATCCTGCACATCTGGGCCCTGCACGTGGTCGGCCAGAACAACCCGACCGGCGTCGAGCCCAAGTCGAAGGCCGACACCCTGCCCTTCACGCCGTACGCGACGGTGAAGGACGGCTTTGCGATGAGCGTCTTCCTGATCCTCTTCGCGACCTTCGTCTTCTATCTGCCCAACGCCCTCGGCCACGCCGACAACTACGTCGAGGCCAACCCGCTGGTGACGCCGGCGCACATCGTGCCCGAATGGTACTTCCTGCCGTTCTACGCGATCCTGCGCGCCGTTCCGGACAAGCTGGCGGGCGTGCTGGCCATGTTCGGCGCCATCGCCTGCCTGTTCGCCCTGCCGTGGCTGGACACCTCGAAGGTGCGCTCGATGCGCTACCGCCCGACCGCCAAGCTGTATTTCATCATCTTCGTGGTGGTCTGCTGCATCCTGGGCCTCTGCGGCGCCAAGCTGCCGGACGATCCGGTGCTGGGTCACTTCAAGACCTTCATCCTGATCGACTCCGACCTGAACAGCTTCGTGTGGCTGAGCCGGTTCGCATCGCTCTACTACTTCGCGTTCTTCCTGGTGATCCTGCCGGTGCTGGGCCTGGTCGAGAAGACCCTGCCGGTTCCGGACTCCATCGCCTCGCCCGTCCTGTCGCACCCGGCGTCCGCGCCGGAGCAAGCGACCGCCGCGCCTGAAATGAAGGGCTGATCCCGATGCTGCGCAAACTCTCCGTCATCGCAGCGGTCGCGGGTCTGATGGCGTCGTTCGCCGCCGCCCCGGCCCTGGCCGCCGGTCATCCGCTGGAACCGGAAAAGATCCACTGGTCGTTCAACGGCCCGTTCGGCAAGTTCGACCAGGCCCAGCTGCAACGCGGCTACAAGGTCTATCGCGAGGTCTGCTCGTCGTGCCACTCCATGAAGCTGGTCAGCTTCCGGAACCTCGGCGACAAGGGCGGCCCGTTCTATAACGAGAAGTATCCGAACTCGAACGACAACCCGTGGGTCAAGGCGATCGCCAAGGAGTTCGAGGTCGCCGACATCGACTCCGAGACCGGCGACGCCATCAAGCGTCCGGCCACCAGCGCCGACCGCTTCCCCTCGCCGTTCCCGAACGAGGCCGCGGCCCGCGCCAGCAACGGCGGCGCGTTCCCGCCGGACATGTCGCTGCTGGCCAAGGCCCGCACCGGCGGTCCCGACTACATCCACGCCATCGTCACGGGCTACAAGAACCCGCCGGCGGGCCTGAAGGTCGGTCCGGGCCAGCACTACAACCCGTACATGCCGGGCGACCTGGCGGCTTACTGGAGCGGCGACCACGCCCACGTTCCGCCGGGCGGTTTCATCGCCATGGCCCCGCCGCTGACCGAGGGCGGCGTGACCTTCGACGACGGGACCAAGGCCACTGTCGACCAGCAGGCCCGCGACGTTTCGGCCTTCCTGATGTGGGCCGCCGAGCCCAAGCTGGAAGAGCGCAAGCAGACGGGCTTCGCGGTGATGATCTACCTGATCCTCTTCGCCGGCCTGCTCTATGCGAGCTACCGCAAGGTCTGGAAGAACGAGTCGCACTGAGCGGCGCGTTCGGACCGGAAATGAAGAAGGGCCCGGCGGCGACGCCGGGCCCTTTTTTGTTTTCCAAGATCCTCCCCCTGAAGGTGAAGGTGGAGGTGGCCCGGAGGGCCGGAGGGGGGAGTTCCTGATGAGGGCTGTTCACCCAACGGGCCGCAGCCACTTCCCCCTCAGTCGCTCCGCGACAGCTCCCCCTTCAGGGGGAGCATCTTGTCGCTCACCCCCGATCCAGCACTGTATCGATCCCAAACCCGCTCTTCAGCGCCAGCGTCACCGGCGTCCGTTCGACCACGTCGCGCAGGCGGGCGATGGCGGCTTCGTCGAGGTCGCCCGTGGCTGAGACCTTGCGATCGATGCGGGGCTTGTCGCCGCTGTTGTCGAGCACCAGGTCGACGGTGATCGTCACCTCTCCCCAGCCCTTGCGGTCGGCGTACATGCGCAGCGTCGTGGCGGTGCAGGCCGCCAGGCCCGCCAGGACGAAGCCGAAGGGCGGCGGGCCGGCGTCCTGTCCGCCCAGGGCCGGAGGCTCGTCGCCGACCAGCTTGTGGCCGTTGACGTCGAGCTCGATCGTGTGGCGCGGGTCGACGGTGACGGCGTGAACGCGCGAGGCCATGGGTAAACTCCGTGTAGGGATGATCTGATCTAGGGCGTCAGCCACAGGGCGTGGGCGGCCGGGTCCAGCCGCAGGCGGCCCCGTGCCAGCACCTCGACGCCCAGGGCGCCGACGACGCCGGGCGGCAGGTCGCCGGCTTTCACCGCGCGGGCGCGGGGATAGAGCCGGCCGTCGAAGGCCAGGCCCGCCACCGTGCCGGCCGGAGCCTGGCGCGGTCCGTCGGCCGGTCCGCGGGCGCGCAGGGCGCCGCCGGAGGCGGTGTCGAGGGCGAAGGCCCCCTGGACGCTCGAGAAGCCGTCGGAGGCGCTGGCGCGCACCGTGGGCACCCCGCCGACCATCTCGACCGGCAGGGAGGGCCCTGAGGGGCGCGAGAGGCCGTCGGCGGGCTCCAGCCGCAGCCGGCAGGGGGCGAAGTCGATCACCACCGTGTAGCGGGCCAGGATGTCGGCGCCGATGACGCCTGCGATCGGGGCCACGAAGCCGACGCCGCGATAGTCGAGGTCGACCACCGTCACCGGCTGGGCCGGCAGGGCCTGGCCGGCCACGCGGACGGGCAGTGAAAGATCGGTCGCCTCGAAGCCGCCGGCCTGGGCCTTGGTGTCGTGCAGCAGGGTGTGGGGCGCCGACAGGTCGATGACGAAGTCGCCGCTCATGTCGCCGATCGCGGCGGGCGCGACGACCGCGCCGTTCTCGAACCAGCAGGCGGTCTCGCCGGCCCGCGCCGAGGCGGCGGTCGCTAGCGTCAGGGCCAGGGCGAGAAGCGGGGCGCGCATGGGAGCAGACTAGAGCGTGTGGGGGCGGAGTGGAAAGCGTCGGGTGGATGACCCAGCCATAGCCCCTGGCATCGCGCATGGCTTGAACGGAAAGGGGGCGGACGCTGGTGCGTCCGGCG
>NZ_JBMDIW010000011.1:0-177429 GCF_057808875.1 Caulobacter sp. FG7 | reverse complement strand
CTTCTACGCCACCTCGGCGATCTTCGTGCTGGTGGTGCTGGGGGCGGTGGCCCGCTTCAACGGCTTCTCGATCCTCAAGCTGCTGCGCTACCTCAAGAGCGAACTGCTGCTGGTCCTGGGCACCAGCTCCTCGGAATCGGCCCTGCCCAGCCTGATGGAGAAGATGGAGAAGGCCGGCTGCGCCAAGCCGGTCGTGGGTCTCGTCGTGCCGCTGGGCTATTCGTTCAATCTGGACGGCACCAACATCTACATGACCCTGGCGGCGCTGTTCATCGCCCAGGCCACCGGCGTGCACCTGTCGCTGGGCGACCAGCTGGCCCTGCTGGGCGTGGCCATGCTGTCGTCCAAGGGCGCGGCGGGCGTCACCGGCGCGGGCTTCATCACCCTGGCCGCCACCCTCTCGGTGGTGCCCAGCGTCCCCGTCGCCGGCATGGCCCTGATCCTCGGCGTCGACCGCTTCATGAGCGAGTGCCGGTCGCTGACCAACTTCATCGGCAACGCGGTGGCCACCGTCGTCGTCGCACGCTGGGACAAGGCGTTGGACAAGGAGCAGCTTGACGCCGCCCTGGCCGGTCGCGCCGCGCCGATCGACGCCGAGCCGCTGCCGGCGCCCGCCGAGTAGGCCGCTCCACCTTCCCGCAACCTGGGCCGCCTTCGCGGCGGCCTTTCCATCCCTCGTCGTCTCCTCCCGCGCCCCCGCGCGGGAGGCGGGGAGAACGCAGCCATGCGCATGCTTTTCGCCACCACGGCCCTTGTGGCCGCCAGCGCCGCGGGCGCGGCCCAGGCCCAGGACGCCGACCTCGCCCTGCTGAAAGCCCAGATCCAGGCCTTGCAGGCGCGCATCGACGTGCTGGAGCGCCAGGCGCCGGTCCCGACCGCTCCACAGCCGGTATCCGCGCCGGTCGCCGCAGCGGCCCCGGTCATCCAGACCACGCCGCCCAAGCCCGCGCCCGAGCCGATGCGCTGGGAGAACTCGCCGCGCTTCACCGACGCCTCGGGGGCCACCTTCAAGCTGCGCGGGCGGATCCTGCTGGACGCCGTCGACGCCGTGGCCCAGCGCGACGGACTGGCCGATTATCACGCCCGCGAGCTTCGGGCCCGGCAGCTGTTCCTCGGCGTCGAGGGCCAGAACGGCCGCTGGGGCTATCGGCTGGAGGGCGGCGCGGTCAGCGGCGGCGCCTGGGGCTGGGACGACGCCATCATCGACTATCGTCTCGACAAGCAGACCAGCCTGCTGGTCGGCAACCAGAAGGCCGCCTCGCTGGAGGGGCTGACCTCGTTCAAGTCGATCACCTTCATGGAGCGCGGCGCCTATGGCGACGTGATCGACGCCGGCTACGTGCTTGCGCTGCAGGCTGTGCGCACGGGGATCAACTGGTCGCTGTGGGGGGCTTTGCAGGGCGACAACATCAACCGCACCGACGCCGTCGGGGGCTATGACCCCAACCAGGCGGTCGAGCGCATGGGCGTGACCGTGCGGGGGACATGGTCGCCGCAACTGTCGGAAAGCGATCGCCTGCACCTGGGCGCCTGGGTTCGGCGGCGCGACCGGGGCGGGGAGACCGGCTTCACCTATTCGGCGGCGGCCAACACCGCCTTCCGGCCGCAGGCCCCGAGCGGGGCGACCCTGTTCTCGACGGGCGCGGTCGGCGACGGCGACACCACGCTGGGCCTGGAGGCGGCGTGGGTGCATCGCGCCGTGTCGCTGCAGGGCGAGGCGGCGCGGATCCGGGTCGACCGCATCGGGACCGACGTCAGCGCGGCGCTGGGCGGGCCCAACTTCGACATCGTCACGGCCTACGCCTCGGCCAGCTGGTTCGCGACCGGCGAGACCAGGCCCTACAATCCCAACGGCTCGTTCGGCCGGATCCGGGTGGCTCATCCGCTTGACCGGGGCGGCTTCGGCGCCCTGGAGTTCGCCGCCCGCTACGACTACGCCGACTTCAGCGACATGGCCGCCAACGGCGTCGCTCCCGTCGCATCGCAGGCGGGGCTGGCCACGGCGGGGACCTACCGCGCCGTGACGCTGGGCGCCAACTGGTACCCGTACGCCTATGTCCGGCTGAGCGGGAACCTGACGCGGGCCAGGATCGACAACCGGCCGATCGCCGGTGCGCAGCTCGACGCCGACGTCACCGTGGCCCAGGCGCGGTTACAGCTGGAGTTCTAGCGGGCGGTCTCCAGCACCGTCCGCAGGAAGAGCGCTGCCGCTTGCACAGCCGCTTGCGTGGGCGGCGTGTCGCGCAGGGCCTCCAGCATCATGAAGTCGTGGATGGCGCCGATCATGCGCTGCGCCGTGACCTTAACCCCGGCGCGCATCAGCTTGCGGGCGTAGGCCTCGGCGTCGTCGCGGGTGACGTCGGCCTCGGCGGTGACGATCAGGGTCGGCGGCAGGGCCGAGAGGCGGCGCAGCGGCGTGTCGAGCACGAAGACGGGCGTGTCGTCGTCCGGCGTCGCGCCCAGGCAGGCCAGGCAGTAGCGCAGGTCGTCGGCGGTGGGGCCGGGGCCCTCGGCGAAGGCCTGGCTGGAGCGGCTCTGGCCCACGGGCGCGGTGATCGGGCACAGCAGGACCTGGCCGGCCAGCGCCGGGCCGTCGGCGATCGCGAGCCGGAGCGCCAGGGCCGCGGCGATCGCGCCGCCGGCGCCGTCGCCGGCCACGGCGATGCGGCTCGGGTCGAGGTCCAGGCTCGCCGCGCGCTCGACGAGCGTCAGCAGGGCCAGGTGGGCCTGGTCGATCTGGGCGGGATGCCGCGCCTCGGGCGCCAGGGCGTAGCCGACATCGACGACTGCCGCACCCGCGCCCAGGGCCAGGCTTCGCATCAGCCGCTCGTGCGTGCCGCCGCCGCCCATGATCCAGCCGCCGCCATGCAGGTAGAGCACGATCGGCAGGGGAGATGAGCCGCCCGGCGGCCGCAGGACGCGCAGCGGCAGGCGACCGCCGCCGGCCAGGTCCAGGGCAAGGTCGAGCACCGCCACCCTGGGCAGGTCCGACTGGGGGGCCTGGGCTTCGGCGAAAGCCGCGCGCGCCTGGTCCAGCGGCTGGTCGCGCAGGGGCGCTGGGGCGCGGTCCAGGCGCTCGTCGACGAACTGCTGGGTGACGGGGTCGAGCACCGGATGGGCCGAGGCGGGGGTCAGCACCGGGCCGGCGGCGGGGTCGTTGCGGGACAAAGCGGGATCCTTCAGGCCAGGGCCGCGTCGGCCAGGCCGATCGAGGTTTCCTGGTCGCGCTGGTGCAGGCGCCGCCAGGCCAGCGGGCTGGTCTCGAAGGCGCGGCGGAACCGGTTGGAGAAGTGGGCCTGATCGGCGAAGCCGCAGGCGGCGGCGATCTGGCCCAGGGGCTCGTCCGTCTCGACCATCATCTGGCGGGCGCGCTCCAGGCGTTGCTGGATGATGTGTTCTCGGGCCCCGCCGCCGTAGCTGACGGCGAAGGCGCGCGAGAAGTGGCTGACGCTGAGGCGGACCTGAGCGGCCAGCTCCGACACCTTCACCGGTGCGTCGAGATTGGCGGCGAGGTGGGCGTCGACCCGGCGGACCTGCCAGGGGGCGAGACCGCCGGTGACGGGCGCGGGGCGGGCGTCGTCCAGCAGCCGCTTGCCCTCGCGTTGCACCAGTTCGATCGCCTCGCGCACCCGGCGTTCGGCGGCCAGGCGGTCGTCGCGGGCGGCGGCGCGGGCGTCGGCCAGCAGGCCGGCGATCAGGTCGGGCAGGGCGGCGGCGTTCAGGTCGATCACGCGATCGAAGCCGGAGGCGGCGACGGGAGAGATGGGTTCGAAAGACATGGCAGCGTTCCTTTCAGCGCCCGGCTCGCCGCCGGTGTGAAACTACGATGCCAAGGTCCTCCGCCGAGCGTGAGTTAAGCCTTGTGTAGAGTTGTGTAGTTTGAAAAGGCGAGTAAATGCAGTCGCTTGAGTGGTTGTTGCGCGACGCGCGGCGCAGTGTTCAGCCCGCGTCGAGCAGCGCCCGCGCGGCCTGGCGATCAGGGCAGCCCGGAACGTCCGGCAGGGCCTCCAGCGCCTCGCGAACCCGGCCAGGCTCGGCCAGGGTGATGGCGGTCCGCAGGCTCCAGGCGCCTGCCGTCTGGACCTTGGCCAGATCCAGGGCGGCGTGCAGGCGGGCATTACGCTCGACCGGATGACCGGCCAGGGCCGCAAGGCGCAGCAGCTCGGGACCGACCCAGGTCGACGGCTCCTGGTCCAGGCGGGCCAGCATGTCCGCATCGACGAGGCCCGCATCCGCGGCGGCGAAGCACTCGACCTGCATCGGGAAGGCCTCGGCGGGCGCGCGCACCGAAGGATCGAGGGCGGCCAGATAGCCCAGGCCCCACAGCTCCCAGAACCGCACGCCGCGACCGCGCGCCCGCTCCAGCAGGCGATCCACCCAGTGGCGGGCGAGGTCCGCGCGGCCGGTCCATAGGGCGACGGGGATCGCGCCGACCGCCAGGCCGTAGCAGATGGTCAGGTCGTGGTCGGTGGCCAGGGCGGCGTCGGCCGTCTCCTGCGCCAGGCGCAGGGCCTGGGCGGACTCGCCGCGCAGCCACAGGATTCGCATCTTCAGCGCGTTGGCCGCGACCGTGTCGTTGACCTGGGCGTGGTTGGCCTGGTTGGCGACCACCGGGCCGGTATGGGTGGCGATCACCCGATCGACCAGCTTCAAGGCCTCGTCCTGGTCGCCCGAGAAATGATGCCGCAGGGCCTGCATGTGGTCGGCCGTCTGCAAGGCGGCAGGATCGCCGACGGCCTGGGCGATGGCCTGGAAGGCGTCGGCGAAGACGGCGCAGTCGGCGTAGCGCCCGGCCAGGATGGCATGAGCCCAGCGGCCCCAGCCCGCCCGCAGCCGCAGCGCCGGGTCGTCCAGGGCTTCGGCGATCTCCAGAGCGCGGGCGAAGGCGGTCTCCATGGCCGTGGTGGGGCCGTGGGTGTGCCACAGGGCGTGGCCCTGGGCGCTCAGCAGTTCGACCTCGTCGGCCGAGCCGGCCAGGTCGGTGTCGGTGATGCTCTTCAAGGCCTTTCCGACCAGGGCCAGGAACTCGCTGGGCAGGCTGAGGTGGAACCACAGCGGCGCTGAGGCGACGGTCAGGCGGATGGCCAGCGGCAGGTCGCCGGCTGGTGAGAACGCCCAGGAGAGGGCCGCGCGCACGTCGTCGACCAGGCGGCTCTTCTCGGCCAGCCATTCGCGGCGGGCGCGGCCTTCCCAGGCGCTTTCAGTGTCGGCCAACTGCGCGCAGCAGTATTCGGCGTGGCGACGGGCGGTCTCGCCGGCGTCGGGACGCGTGGCCAGGGTCTCGCGGGCATAGGCGCGGGTGGTGTCGAGCAGGCGATACAGCGTGGCCGGTCCAGAGGCGTCGACCGACAGCAGCGACTTGCGGGCCAGGGCGGTGACGATGTCGAGCACCGCGTGTCGGCCCAGGTCCTGGTCGGCGGCGACCGCCCGGGCGGCGTCCATCGGAAACGCGCCGGCGAACAGGCTGAGGCGATCCAGCACCGCGCGGCCCTCGGCCGGCAGCAGGCCGTAGCTCCAGTCCAGCGTGGCGCGCAGGGTCTGCTGGCGGGGCAGGGCGGTGCGGCGGCCCTTGGTCAGGAGGTCGAAACGGTCGTCGAGATTGGCCGCCAGCTCGGCGGCGCTCATCATGTCGATGCGGGCGGCGGCCAGTTCGAGCGCCAACGGCATGCCGTCCAGCCGGCGGCAGATTTCGGCGACGGCGGCGGCGTTGGCGTCGGTCAGGGCGAAGGCGTCGTCGCTGGCCCGGGCGCGCTCGACGAACAGCTGCACGGCCGGGTAGCCGGCGGCGGCCTGCGCGTCGATCGCGCCGTCCTCCGGCGTCGGCAGGGTCTGTAGCCGGTGCACCCACTCGCCTTCGGCGCGCAGGGCCTCGCGGCTGGTGGCCAGCACCAGGGTCGCCGGCGCGCCCTGGTGGATGGCCTGGGCGAGATCGGCGGCGGCGTCGACCACGTGTTCGCAGTTGTCGAGCACCAGCACGGTCGGGACCTGGGCGAGGCGCGCGACCACGGCGGTCAGGGCGTCGCGGCCGGAGCCTGGCAGGTCGAGCGCGGCGGCGGCGGTTCCCGCGACCAGCTCCGACTGGGCGACGGGGGCCAGGTCGACGAACACCCAGGGCAGTCCCTGCGCCTGGGCCACGCGCTCGGCCACAGCGGCGGCGACGGTGGTCTTGCCGATGCCGCCGGGGCCGATCACGGTCATGAAGCCCCGCTCGGGCAGCAGTTGGACCAGACTATCGACGATGGCGTCGCGGCCGACGATCCGCCGGGCGGTCGGGCGAGTACGCGCCGGGGCGAACGGTGCGGGCTGCGGAACGGCCGGCGGATCGTCGGGGCGCGTGACGGGGGCGACGAAGCGGTAGCCGCGGCCCTGTTCGTTCAGCACGTAGCGGGCGCCGTCGCGGCCGTCGCCCAGCGCCTTGCGCAGGCCGGCGATGTGGACGCGCAGGGTGCTCTCGTCGACCGTCACGTCGGCCCATACCCGCCCCAGCAACTGATCCTTGCTCAGGAGCTCGCCGTTGGCGTCGATCAGGGCCAGCAGGATGTCCAGCGCCCGGCTGCCGATCGCCACCGGCTCGCCGCCCGCGCTCAGCAGGCGGCGCTCGCGGTCGAGCGTGAACGGGCCGAAGACGAGCGAGGAACTGGCGACGGTGCTGGACGGCATGGGGCGGTTTCGCGCGGATTCGTTTTGCGCCGATAGAACTAATCTTGCGCGATGGCGTGACCGTGACCCTGTTCAGCCGCCGAGATAGGCCGCGTTCACCGCCGGATCGGCGGCGATCTGCGCCGAGGTCCCGTGGGCTACGATCTGGCCGCCGCTGAGCACATAGGCCCGGTCGGAGACCGACAGCGCCAGGCCTGCCATCTGGTCGACGATCAGCAGCGTCAGGTCCTGGTCGCGCAGGTCGCGGAAGGCGCCGAAAATCTCGTCGATCACGCGCGGGGCCAGGCCCAACGACGGCTCGTCCAGCAGCAGCACCTTGGGCCGGCTCATCAGGGCGCGGGCCAGGGCCAGCATCTGCTGCTCGCCGCCTGACAGGAGGCCGGCCCGCTGGTGCAGGCGCTCGGAGAGGCGGGGAAAGCGCCTCAGCATCTCCTGGGTGCGGGGCTCGAGGTCGCGACGGTCGAGGAAGGCGCCCAGGCGGATGTTGTCGCGCACGGTCAGTTCCGGAAACACCTGCCGGCCCTCGGGCGACAGCACCACGCCCCTGCGCACGCGCTCGTTGGCCGAGAGGCCGTTCAGCAGGCCGCCCTCGAAGGCGACCTGGCCCTCGGCGGCCGGATGCAGGCCGGCGATGACCCGCATCAGGGTCGACTTGCCCGCGCCGTTGGCGCCCAGCAGGGCCACGGCCTCGCCCTGGCGGACCTCGATCTCGACGCCAGACAGCACGGGCGCGGCGCCATAGCCGGTGGTCAGGTTGACCACCCGCAGGGCGTCCAGACGGCTGACCGGTCCGCGATCGACGGGCGCCGAGGCCGGGGCCGCGCCCAGATAGGCCGCGCGGACGGCCGGATCGGCCTGGATTTCTTCCGGCGTCCCTTGCGCGATCTGCACGCCGGCGTTCAGCACTACGACGGCGTCGGAGACGCCCATGACCAGGCCCATGTCGTGCTCGATCAGGCCGACGGCGACGCCGGCTTGCGCGATCTCGGTCAACAGGGCGGCGAGGCGTCGCTTGTCCTCTTGCGACAGGCCGGCGGCCGGCTCGTCCAGCAGCAGGACGTCGGGATCCAGCGCCAGGGCGCGGGCGATCTCGACCAGGCGGCGGTCGACATGGGCGAGATCCCCGGCCGCAAGCATCGGGTCGCCGACATAGCCGCAGGCGGCCAGCAGGGCGCGGGCGCGTTCACGCTGCGCCTTGGCGGCGAACCGGGCGAGCGGTGCGCCCAGCTTTCCCCGGCGATCGGCCAGCAGGACGTTGTCCTCGACGCTGAGGCTCTGAAAGACCTGCGAGGTCTGGTAGGCGCGCGCCACCCCGGCCCGCGCGGCGGCGAAGGCCTGGCGGGGCAGGGGCGCATCGCCCAGCAGGCAGCGGCCATCGGTCGGGCGGTAGAAGCCGCTGAGCAGGTTCATCACCGTCGACTTGCCCGCGCCGTTGGGACCGATCAGGGCCGTCACCCGTCCGGGCGGCAGCGTGAAGCGGGCGCCGTCCAGGGCGCGCAGGCCGCCAAAGCGCATGCCCAGGTCCTCGGCCGTGAGGGCGGCGCGAGGGCGGGCGGTCAGCAGTTCGGCGAGGGCCGGTGTGATCTCTTCGGCTTGCGGGTGCGAAGCCTTGCGCTTGAAGGGCAGGGCCTCCCACAGGCCGGCCAGCCCGCGCGGCGCGAGCCACAGCACCACCATCAGGAGGGCGCCGAACACCAGGATGCGATAGGCCTCGAAGCCGGCCAGCAGCTCGGGCAGCAGGCCCACGACCAGGGCGCCCAGCAATGGTCCCATGCGAGTTCCGGACCCGCCCAGCACCACCACCAGCACGAACAGGATCGACTGGGTCAGGTTGAAGGTCTGGGGCGTGACGAAGCCGGCCATCGGGGCGAACAGGCCGCCGGCCGCGCCCGCGAACAGGGCCGACAGCGCGAAGGCCAGGGTGCGCACGACGGTGGGGTTCAGGCCCACCGAGGCGGCGGCGACGTCGGTGTCGCGGACGGCCCGCATGGCCGCGCCCCAGCCGCCGGCCGACAGGCGCTGGAAGGCCAGCAGCGAGGCGGCCGCCACGGCGACGGCCAGCACGGCCAGACCGTTGGCGTCGAGGGTCTGGCCGAAGAGGCCGGGGGCGGGGATGTCGAGGATGCCGTTCTGGCCGCCGGTGACGTCGCGCAGTTCGACGAGGCCGTGCTCGACGATCAGGCCGAAGGCGATGGTGACCATGGCCAGGTACGGGCCTTTCAGGCGCAGGGCCGGGATCGCCATCAGGGCGCCGACGCCGCCGGCCAGCAGGGCGCCCAGCGGCCAGGCGATCCAGAAGCTGAGGCCAAGCCGCGTGGTCAGCACCGCCACGGCATAGGCCCCGATGGCGTAGACCCCGGCGTGACCGAACGACATCTGCCCGCCAAGGCCGATCAGGATGTTGAGGCCCACGCCGACGATGGTCAGCAGGGCGATCTGGCCCAGCACGAAGGCGTAGTAGCTGTCGAGCACGCCGGCCAGGACCAGGGCGACGACGACCGCGCTCAGCGCGGCCAGGGTGGAGCCGAGGGAACGCATGCTCATACCTTTCGCACCTCGGCGCGGCCCAGCAGGCCGTCGGGGCGCAGGGCCAGGGCCAGGATCACCAGGCCGAAGGTCAGCATCTGGGTGTAGCCCGAGCCCAGCACGCTGGCGCACGCGGCCTCGACCACGCCGAACAGCACGCCGGCGGTCATGATCCCCCACGGGTTCTTGAGGCCGCCGAGAATGGCCACGGCGAAGGCCTTCAGGCCCAGGACGACGCCCATGTCGGGCTGGATGGTGAACAGAGGCGCGACCAGGGCGCCGGCCATGCCGGCCAGGGCCGAGGAGACCGCGAAGGCCGCAGCGATCATCGCGCTCACGGGAATGCCCATCAGGCTGGCGGCGTCGCGGTTCTGGGCCACGGCCAGGATCGCAGTGCCCAGCAGGGTCTTGCGGCTGATCCAGTGCAGCGCGGCGGCGGTCGCCAGGCCGACGACGGGGATCAGCAGGTGCAGCGGATAGACGCCCAGAGACGCCTCTCCTACGCTGACGGACGAGGCGGTCAGGATGGAACTGAGGCTGCGCGGCTCGGTGCCGAACAGGAACAGCGTGGCGTTGTCGGTGACCAGGCCCAGGGCGACGGTGGCCATCAGCCAGGCGTCGGACTTGCGCTTGAGGAACGGCCGCACCGCCAGCCCCTCGACCAGCAGGCCGTAGAGGCCGCACAGCGCGATCGTGGCGGGCGCGGCCAGCAGCATCGGCCAGCCCAGGGTGCGCTCCAGCGTGAACAGCAGCACCGCGCCCAGCATGGCGCTGGTGCCTTGCGCGAAGTTCAGCGCCCCGCAGACCGAGAATGTGATGTGGAAGCCCAGCGCGATCAGCCCGTACATGCTGCCGAGCGCCAGGCCGCTGAGGAGGGGAGCCAGAAGGTCCATGGCCTAGCCGCGCTGGACCGGCACGATGGCGTCGCCCTCGAAGCGGGCCCAGACATAGTCCTTTTCCGTCAGGGCGTCGTGGCGGCCGTCGGCGAAGGGGCGCTCGTAGGTCTTGATCAGGCCCTCGTAGCGATCGATGGCGGCGAAGCCCCTGCGCACGGCGTCGCCGTCGGTCGAGCCGGCCTTGTCGATGGCCAGCGCGGTCAGGCGCAGGGCGTCGTAAGCGTTGGCCACGCCCACGGCCGGCGAGATGTCGGCCGGCGACTTGATGTCGGGGTACTTGGCCATCAGGGCGGCCAGCACCTTGTCGCGGGCGGGGGTGATGGGGCCCGCGAAGCTGTAGGTCTGGACGAAGGTCACGCGGCCGGCGTTGGGGCCGGCCAGTTCGCCGAAGCGTCCGCCGGCGGGGCCCCAGTGCGAGACCACCGGTACGGTCCAGCCCATGCGGTCGAGCGAGCGCACCACCTGGGCCGACGGGCCGACCGTGCCGACCAGCAGCAGGGCGTCGGCGCCGGCTGCGCGAAGGCGGCCAAGCTGGGGCGTGACGTCGACGTCCGACGGCTCGAACCGCTCGGCGCCGGCGAGGGGAGCGCCGGCCGCCGCCAGCGCCGCCTTCAGGCCCTTCTCGTTGGATTCGCCCCAGGGATTGTTGAGCAGGATCAGGCCGGGGCGCTTGGCGGCGAAGGTCTCGCGGGCATAGGCGACCATGGCCTTGTCGACCTCCTCGTCGACGGCCGAGACGCGGAACACGAAGTTGGGGCTGGTGCCGTTCTGGGTGATGGCCGTGCCGGCCGCCCACGGCACCATGAAGGGAACCTTGGCCTGGCTGGCGATCGGCACGATGGCGCGGGCCACCGGCGTGTCGAGCCCGCCGAACAGCACCGCCACCTTCTCGCGGTGGATCAGTTCGCGGGCGGCGGTGACGCCGCGGGCCGGGTTGCTCTCGTCGTCGCGGCGGACCAGTTCCAGCTTGCGCCCGCCCAGCACGCCGCCGGCGGCGTTGATCTCGTCGATGGCGACGGTGAGGCCGCGGGTGATGGCCTCGCCCGAGCGCGCCGACTGCCCGGAAAGGGCGGTGACCAGGCCGATCTTCACCGGCCCCGCG
The DNA here is from genome assembly GCF_057808875.1 of Caulobacter sp. FG7. Classification (NCBI taxonomy): domain Bacteria; kingdom Pseudomonadati; phylum Pseudomonadota; class Alphaproteobacteria; order Caulobacterales; family Caulobacteraceae; genus Caulobacter; species Caulobacter sp. FG7. The sequence goes on along the minus strand of NZ_JBMDIW010000011.1, from coordinate 166,245 downwards.
CCGCCCTGGCCCTTGCAGGCGGCCAGGAGGACGGCGAGGCTTCCTACGGCGAACATGCGGCGGGACGGATTCGACACGAGACACCTCTTGAGCTGGCGCGGCGGCGTGGGCGCCGGGCCGTGTTCGAAGGCGAGTTAATCGCGTCGCTCGCTCATCGGCCCATAAAATCGTCAACGATCTGAATAATTATGCGTCGACATTCTGACTGTGCAGAAAGTCGACATTCGTCATTGCAAATCTGCTCGCGATCGCGGCATCGTGGCCTCAAGGCGGTCGGTTGGCGCGGGTCCCTGGTTGCATCGGGCTCGATGCGGGCGCCTACAACCGCAATCACCAGTTTCGGCGGATTTCATGACCCAGACGCCCTCGGCCAAGCCGCGCAACGCCTCGAAGACCGCCGCCGGCGCGCGCAAGGCTGGCCGTGGTCCGGCCAAGACCGACATGGCCGGCATTGCCGCCGTCGACGGCGGGGCCGACGTGGAGCAGCGGATCTATCAGTCGGTGTTCGACGGCGTGCTGAACCAGCGCCTGCCGCCGGGCACCAAGCTGCCGGAACCGGCCCTGTGCTCGCTGTTCGGCGTCAGCCGGGCGGTGGTGCGCAAGGTGTTGCAACGGCTGGAGCACGACCGCATCGTCGAGCTGCGTCCCAACCGTGGCGCGGTCGTGGCCGCCCCGACGCCGGAAGAGACCCGCAAGATCTTCGAGGCCCGCCGCGCGCTGGAAGCCGCCCTCGTGGAACTGGCCGTCCAGCGCCACAGCGGCAAGGACATCGAGGAACTGCACGCCCTGCTGCACCAGGAGGAAGAGGCCATGGCCAACGCCTACCAGCCGGCCTGGGCCCAGACGGCGCGCAACTTCCACCTGCGGGTGGCGGCCCTGGGCGGCAACCCGATCCTCTTGGCCTACCTGACCGAACTGATCTCGCGCTGCTCGCTGATCGTGGCGTTGTACGAGCCGGCCGGCAACGCCGCCTGCGAGCACGAGGAGCACTGCGACATCGTCGACGCCATTTCCAAGGGCGACGCCAAGCGCGCCGTGGCGGCGATGAACGCCCACCTGGTGGGGTTGGAGGAGCGGATCTGCCTGGAGCGGCCGTCTTCGGTGAAGACCCTGGCCCAGATGCTGAACCTGGCCTGAGCCGCGCCATGCACGTCGATTTCGCCAGCATCACCGCCTATCAACGCTACAAGCTGATGGCGAGCCTGATCGTGCCGCGGCCGATCGCCCTGGTGACCACGATCAACGCCGACGGCGTGGTCAACGCCGCCCCGTTCAGCATGTTCAACATGCTGGGCGAAGAGCCGCCGCTGGTGATGATCAGCATCAACCTGCTGGCCTCGGGCGGGCTGAAGGACACGGCCGCCAACATCGTCTCGTCCGGCCAGTTCGTCGTGCACCTGGCCGACGAGGCCATCGCCGCCAAGATGCACGCCTGCGGCGAGGCGCTGCCCGCCCACCAGAGCGAGCTCGACAAGGTGGGCCTGACGACCGCGCCGTCCGTCGAGATCGCCCCGCCGCGCATCGCCGAGGCCCCGGTCGCCTTCGAATGCGCCCTGTGGGAGACGATCCGCACCGACAGCCGGCTGATCTTCTTCGGCAAGGTGCTGCACCTGCACGCCCGCGAGGGCCTGATCGACACCCAGGCCTGGCGGGTGAGCCTGCAGGACTACTTCCCCGTCGGCCGCTTTGGGGCCAGCTTCTACGTCACCACCCGCGACCGGTTCTCGCTCGAGGACGAAGCGGGCAAGGTGCGCGAGACCGAGATCGACCGGATCTAGGGCGGGGCTGGGCTCTTATATCCCTGCCATTCCCCAAATCGTCCTTCTCCGCATAGGCGGGGGAGGACGGCGATAGTGGCCGGAGTTGCCTGGCGGCGATCCAGCCTGGCTGTTCCGCGACCGGACGATCGTCGACGATCCGTCGACTCCGCATTCGCCCCAGAACTTCATTCGACGACCCGCGGCGCCCCAAGGCCGGGCGCCTCACCGCGCCGCATGGCCAAAAAAACCGGCAGACATAACGTCGACACTGATTTATCAAATCGTCGACGATTTAATTTTAGATCATCGACGAAATTCCAGTTTCCCTGAAGTCGTCCCTGGCGGCCCGGCGACCGTGCCGATCCGCCGCCGAGGACACGGCCGCGTGGGGATACGCGCGCCGCACTCGCAACAGGGGATATGGCGATGACGTTCATGAGAAGGCTTTCGGCCGGCGCCGCGATCGGGGTGATCGCGATGGTGGTCGCGCCCGCGGTGGTCCAGGCGCAGGTGATCACCGGCGCGATCCAGGGGCGGCTGACCGACGAGGCCGGGGCGCCCGTGGCCGGCGCCCAGGTCACCATCGTCCATACCCCCTCGGGCACGACCACCACGGCGACCACCAGCGCCGACGGCGTCTTCTCGGCCCGCAACCTGCGTCCGGGCGGCCCCTACCGGGTGACGGCCAATTCCGAGACCTACGGCGCCAAGACCGTCGAGGTGCCGGCGGTCAACACCGGCGACGCCTTCCAGCTGAACTTCGCGCTCGACGGCGGCTCGGTCGACGCGGTGGTGGTCACCGCCGCTTCGGTCGGCGCCAAGGACCTCAAGACCGGTCCCAGTTCCAACTTCAGCGCCGCCCAGATCCAGCTGGCCCCGTCGATCAGCCGCGACCTCAAGGACCTGGCGCGGATGAACCCGTTCGTGGCCATCGACTCCACCAACAGCAAGGCGCTGATCTGCGGCGGGGCCAACAACCGCTCCAACTCGCTGACCATCGACGGCGTGCGCCAGAACGACGACTTCGGCCTGCAGGCAAACGGCTATCCGACCCAGCGCTCGCCGATCTCGATGGACGTTGTCGAGACCCTGGGCGTCGAGCTGGCGCCCTACGACGTCAACTACGGCTCGTTCGGCGGCTGCACCATGAACGCCACCACCAAGTCGGGCGGCAACGCCTTCCACGGCATGGTGTTCTTCGAGAACACCAACCAGAACCTGCAGGGCAAGAAGTTCGAGTACGACGACTTCCAGGACGGTTCGCGCCAGAAGCGCACCCTGGGCGGCAAGTTCTCGGAAAAGACCTGGGGCGCCACCCTGACCGGCCCGATCATCAAGGACCGACTGTTCTTCACCGCCAACTACGAGAAGTTCGAGCGGGTCGAGCCGTCGCTGACGGGCCCCGTCGGCTCGGGCATGCCCAACGAAGTTCCGGGGATCACCGTGGCCCAGGCCGAGCAGGTGCGCGAGATCATAAAGCGCGTCTACGGCTACGACCCGCTGGGCTATTCGGCCTCGCAGTTCCGCAATCTCGACGAGAAATACTTCATCAAGCTGGACTGGAACATCAGCGAGCGCCACCGCGCCACCGTCTCCTACCAGCGCACCTACGGCTCCAACCTCAACGCCTCGGGCAACACCCTGACGGGCGCCTCGACCTCGCTTGGCCTGCTGTCGAAGTGGATCGAGCGCGAGAACAATCTCGACGTCTACAAGGCCCAGCTGTTCTCGAACTGGACCGACAACTTCACCACCGAGCTGTCGGCCTCGTACAAGAAGATGGACAACCCCTCGACGCCGCTGGCGGGCACGGACTACGCCCAGTTCCGGGTGTTCGTGAACGGCGCGGGCATTGGCCCCAGCATCTATGCCGGCACCGACGCCTCCTACCAGGCCAACGAGCTGACCACCTATCTGCAGCAGTATCGCGCCAAGGGCGTCTACACCCTGGGCGCCCACAAGATCACCGGCGGTTACGAGCGCGAGGCGCTGAAGATCTGGGACGTCTTCGTCCAGAACGCCAACGGCGCCTATGTCTTCGACTCCATCGCCGACCTGGAGGCCAGGCGGGCCTCGTCGCTGGCCTACGCCAACGCCGGCGACAACATCAAGGCGCACGGCGGGGCCACGATCCACTCGGCCATGAACACCGTCTACCTGCAGGACGAGTGGGCGATCCTGTCGAACCTGACCCTGAAGGCGGGCCTGCGCTACGACTGGTTCGAGCAGAGCGACAGCCCGCAGGCCAATCCCGTGATCCTGGCCCGCTACGGCCTGGACAACAGCGCCAACCTCGACGGCAAGCACCTCTTGCAACCGCGCTTCGGATTCAACTGGCAGCCCGATCCGACCCTGACGGTCTATGGCGGCGTGGGCCTGTTCGGCGGCGGCTCGCCCACCGTGTGGACGGCCAACACCTTCTACAACACCGGCATCGTGCTCGGTAACGTCAACTGCGCCCGCACCGCCGCGACCAGCGCCGCCTGCCTGGCCGGCCTGAACAATGTCGACGCCAAGCTCGTCAATCCCGCCGTCCAGCAGCTCAACACCGCCAGCGCGGCGACAGGGCAGGGGCTGACCAACATCCTCGATCCGGACTTCAAGCCGCAGTCGTCGTGGAAGGCCTCGATCGGCGTCCAGAAGTATTTCGACCTGGGCCGGTTCGGCGGCGACGACTGGCGGGTCAGCGCCGAATACATCCGCACCGAGGTCAAGGACGCCGTCACCTGGCGCGACCTCTACAGCGAGGCCAATCCCGGCCCGGCGGCGCCCGACGGCCGCCCGACCTTCCTGCGCGGCCGCGACAACCGCTACGACATCTTCGTCACCAACACCGGCAAGGGTCACACCGACCAGCTGGGCGTGGCGCTGGGCAAGCGCTGGTCCGACGGTTGGCTGGACGGCTTGGACGCCCAGCTGTCGCACACCTACATCAACTCCAAGGACGTCAATCCGGGCATCAGCACGGTGGCGGCGGCCAACTACAACGGCGTGGCGACCGACGATCCCAACGACCCGGCCCTGGCGACCTCGAACTACGAGTTCCGCAATCTCTCCAAGCTGTCGCTGAGCTATCGCCGCGAGTTCTTCTCGGGCTATCGCACCGGGATCAGCCTGTTCGCCCAGCGCCGCTCGGGCCTGCCGTTCAGCTATACCTTCGACGTCGGCGCCAACGCCGCCCAGCCAGGCGACGTGCTGGTGGGCGAGAACGGCTCGAACGCCTCGCGCAATCGCCAGCTGCTCTACGTGCCCAAGACCCAGAACGGCCTGGTCACCGCGACCAGCGACCCGATCATCTCCTACGCCCCGGGCTTCGACTTCGCCGCCTTCAACGCCTTCCTGCAGAAGACCGGCCTGATCGACTACGCCGGCAAGATCACCCCGCGCAACGCCTTCAAGTCGCCCGAGGTCACCACGATCGACGTGCGCCTCAGCCAGGAGGCTCCGGCCTTCTTCCCGCACGCGGCCAAGGCCGAGATCTATGTCGACATCGAGAACCTGGGGAACATGCTCAACAACAAGTGGGGCGTGATCCAGCAGGTGCCCAACCCCTACGTCTCGTCGAACATCGTGGCTCGCAACTGCCAGTTCGCCGGCGTCGGCTGCGCCGCGGGGCAGGGGAATTTCTACCAGTTCGACAAGTTCACGTCGAAGGCCGCCACCAGCTTCAACACCCAGTCCGTCTGGCAGGTGAAGCTCGGTGTCCGCTACAAGTTCTAGAGGCCGATATGAGCGATCCCATGTTCAACTCCCCCACCGTTTCCGCCGCCCCGACGGCCGATCTCTCCCGCCGCGCCCTGCTGGGCGCCGGCGGCCTGGCGGCGGGGGCCCTGGGCCTCGCCGCCTCGGCCCAATCGGCTTCCGCCGCCGCGCCGGCCAAGGGACCGGCGGCGGGCGCGACGTACTTCCTGCGCAACGTCCGCCTGGAGACCGGCTACGAGCGCGAGGGCGACGAGATTGTCGCCACCCGCACCGAGCTGAAGACCGTCAAGATCGAAAAGGGGGCCATCGCCGCCGTCCTGCCGGCCGGCGCGGCGATCCCGCCCGGCGCGGTGGTGTACGACGCTGGCGGCCTTCTGATGCTGCCGTCGTTCCGCGACATGCACATCCATCTCGACAAGACCTTCTACGGCGGTCCCTGGCAGGCGCCGCGCAAGCGCAAGGGAGGCATCGCCGGCCAGATCAAGCTGGAGCAGAAGCTGCTGCCCGAACTGTTGCCGACGCTGGAGCCGCGCGCCGAGGCCCTGGTGGCGCTGCTGCAAGGCTATGGCACGACCTTCGCCCGCAGCCAGTGCAACGTCGACCCGGTGATCGGGACCAAGCACGTCGAGAAGCTCAAGGCCGCGCTCGACCGCCACCAGCCCGACTTCGGCTACGAGATCGTCGCCTTCCCGCAGCACGGCTTCGCCAGCATCGGCCTGGAGCAGCAGATGCGCCAGGCGGTGCGGGCGGGCGCGGCCTATGTCGGCGGCATCGATCCCACCACCGTCGACGGTGGCATGGAGCGCTCGGTCGACCTGATGATGCAGATGGCGCTGGACGAGAAGGCCGGCGTGGACATCCACATCCACGAGCCGGGCGAGAGCGGCGTGGCCGCCATCTCGCGCATCACCGACATCACCGCTCGCAATCCGGCGCTGAAGGACCTGGTGACGATCAGCCACGGCTTCTCGCTGATGTCGCTGGAAAAGCCGGCCCTGACCGAGCTTGCCGGTCGCATGGCCGCGGCCGGCGTTTCGGTGGCCTCTACCGTGCCGTTCGGCGGCCGGGTGATGCCGATCCCGGCCTTGCAGGCGGCGGGGGTCAAGGTGTTCACCGGCACCGACAGCGTCATCGACCACTGGTCGGTGTTCGGCAGCGGCGACGTTCTGGAGAAGGCCAAGCTGGCCTGCCAGCTCTACGGCTGGTCGGACGAGCAGGCGATCGGCCAGGCCTTGAAGATCCCCACCGGGGGGATCACGCCGCTGTCGCCCACGGGCGAGCAGCAGTGGCCCAAGGCTGGCGATGCGGCCGATTGCGTGTTCGTCGACGCCGCCAGTTCGGCCGAGGCGGTGGCTAGGCTGACGCCCCGCCAGGTGGTGCTGCATCGCGGCGTCGTGGCGGCGGGAGGCTTCAAGGCCGCTCGCGCCTGATCCCGGATCGACCCGCTCCGTCAGGATGACGGGGCGGGTCGACGCCGATGGGGCGCCGACAAGAAACGAGATTGAGACGGCCGGATGGGCGTTGCGCGCCCTGGTTCGCATCGAGTCCTGCTGCCTGCGCCGCGGGCTCAGTCACCAGCGAACGCCGCGGGTGTGACGTTGAAGGCGATATGGAACTATATCTGGCGTCGCTTCTAGACGCAGGTGTCGTCACGTCGGCCCAACGGAATTCGAGATAATGGACTTTGCCGCGATCGAGATCTTCGTGGAAGCCGTGCGCGTCGGGAGCCTGGCCGGCGCCGCGCGACGCCTGGGGCTCAGCGCCATGGCCGCGTCCCGCAGCCTCAGCAACCTGGAGACGGAGCTGGGCGCGCGGCTGATCCACCGGACGACGCGCTCGCTGTCGCCAACCACCGACGGCGAGATATTCCTGCCGCACGCCGTGGCCTTGCTGGAGGGACGCGCCAGTGCGCTGGCGGACCTGCGGCCTGACGGGAAGGGCTTGACGGGCCATCTGCGGATCACCGCCTCGACGGCCTTTGGCCGCAAGATCGTCGCTCCTATGCTGCCGTCCTTCATGCGTGACCATCCCGCGCTTCAGGTCGATCTTCTGGCGACCGATGACCAGGTGGACATCGTGGGGCAGGGCGTCGACGTGGCGATCCGCATCGCGCCGCTCAGGGACAATCGGCTCGCGGCCAAGCGGCTCGCCGACAATCCAAGAGCGCTGTGCGCCTCGCCGGCCTATCTGGAAACGTTCGGGCGTCCCCGCACCCTGGCCGACCTCGCATCGCACGAGTGCCTGGTCGCCAGCGGCGCGTCGCACTGGGCGTTCATCCGTGACGGAAAACCGGTCAAACAGAAGGTCTCGGGCCGCTTCTCGGCCAGTTCGATCGAAGCTGTGTACGAGGCTTGCCGGGGAGGGCTCGGCATCGCCAACCTGTCACGCTGGTATGTCGATCCCGCCGATTTCGAGCAGGTCGTCCTTGAGGACGCCGAACCGGAGCCGCTCGCGATCTGGGCCGTCTATCCCAGCGCCCGCATGATCCCGCCCAAGGTCCGCATGTTCGTCGCGGCGCTCGAGCAATCGCTTCCAAGGATCGGCGCCTAGCGTCCTTCAAAGCCAGATCGTGTGCGGGCCGTCGATCGAGGGCTCGAGCGCTTCGCCTTGATAGAGCCGCTGCAGCGGCAAGGCGACTCGATCGGTCGGACCCGACTTGAACATCGGCCGGCCGAAGGCGGTGATGGCGGCGTGCTGTTTGTCGAGCGCGCGCCGATCCTGTTCGGCGACCGGGCGCACGAAGGCCAGGATCGCCTGGCGCTTCAGCCATGCCGGCGCGCGACCCTTGGGCGTGGTCCAGCACCCGAAGGCGCGAAATCGTTCGGGTGTTTCGGGTACGAAGAACGCCGTGGCGCACAGGGTGAGGCGGTCTTTCTTCTCCCAGCGCCCCTGGAAGGCGACCGGTGGAAGGTAGCGGCCGACGCTGCGCTGGCGGTCGCCTTCGAGCAGCCGGGACATCCAGCCTGTGTCGGGCTGGTCCTGGTCATAGGCGACCTCGAAGCCGCGGGGGCTCACGGTCAGCGTCTGGCGCACCGGCTGGCGGCGATGGCTGACCCGGATCAGCCCGTCGTGGACGAAGTTGGTATGGAATGGATCGAGAATGTTCTCGAGCGCGTCGAGGGCCCTCCCGCGCCAGGGCGGCTGGGTCCACCAGAAATGATCGTGGTCGGGGTCGCCGATCAGCGGTGGCAGAACGAGATCGGGCGCGGCCTCGTCGCGTTCCAGGCGCACGAACACCGCGCCGTGCCGTTCGATAGCCTCGATCGGGTGGGCGCTCAGCCGATCGAGCGACGCCTCGCCGTCCACGCCCGGAACCTCTATGCAGGCCCCAGACCCGTCGAACCGCCAGCCGTGGTAGGGGCATCGCAGCGCGCCCTGCACCACCTTGCCGTCGGACAGCGGATAGTTGCGATGCGGGCAGCGATCTTCCAGGACCGCCGCCACGCCGTCCTTTCCCCTGAACACGACGATCGGACGCCCGGCGACCTGGCGGGCGAGGGGCTTGGATTTCAGGTCCGCCGACAGGCAGACGGGCAGCCATGTCCGGTTCAATTGGGCCGGGTAGGGCGTCATCCGGCGGCCATCCTTTGCAGGGTTGGGGTCATGGCGTCGAGGGTCTTGGCCAGCAGGGCGTAGCCCGATCGGCGCCAGCGGGGGAGATGGCGGTCGAACACCATCTGGTGCTCCAGCGCCGGGGTGGCCCCGCGGTTGCGTTTGAAGACAGCGGCGCCGGCCGAGTAGTTCACCGCCAGACCCTGCGCCAAGGCGTGCCGCACCGACAAGGCCATGGCGATCCGATAGAGGCCCTGCGCTTGCGGACGCGTGCGGTCGTGACCCAGGAGCGGGCTCGCAAGCTCGTGTCCGCAAGCGTGATCGCCGGCGAAGGCGACGATCTCGCCGGACGGCGCGCGCACTAGGGCCAGCCGCAGCGCTCCGGCGGCGACGGCGACCGCCAGCGCCGCGTGGCTGTAGTCCGGATTGGTGCGCGAATACTTGGCCAGGTAGATGTCGGCATAGAGCGCGAGCAGGCGATCGATTTCCTCTGGCGTGGCGGTCTGCGCGGTCTCGACCGTCAGGGCTTGGGTCCTCGCCAGCTCGAGGTCGGCCCTGACGTCGGTGCGCGGCGCCCATTGCCGGGCCGGATCGGCCAGTCGCCAGACGACGCGGCTGAGCAGGGCCCGTCCGCCGGCCGCCCGCATCCGGTCGAGCAGGGCGGCGTGGTCGGCCAGGTTCAAGGACCGCCAGACGATCGCCCGGTCTGGGAAGGCCGCGCGCAGGGCGGCCAGGGCGTCGTCGAGATCCTCGCCAGGCCAGCGGCCATGCAGGCTGGTCGAGAACAGCATGTGGTTCACGTAGACCACCTTGTCGGCGCGGGTCGCGCGCAGGACGGCTTCGGCGACATGGGCGGCCAGCCGCGCGAGCAGGGCCTGGCCGCCTCGCAGCTCACGGTCGATCTCGTCGCGGAGCGTCCGGCCGTAGGTGACGACCGGCGAGGTCAGCCAGCAGCCCTGGGGACCTTCCGGCAGCACCAGCATGACGGCGCGGTCGCCAAGTTGCAGCGCCGCCAGCTCGAAGCGGGCGTTGCGTAGCGCCCCGGACGGGCCCAGCGCGGCCAACGCGCGCGCATAGCGCCCGACGGCCGGGTCTCCCCAGACGAGGTCGGGATCGTCGACGGCCGCGACCCGGACGGCGGTCAAGGCGCGGCTCCGTTCCATTCGATGTCGGCGGTCATGGCCGAGGCCAGGCTGCAGCCCGAGACCAGCGCGTCCAGGCCGAATGCCAGGCTGTCGACCAAGGCCCCGAGCAGCGGCAGTCGATCCCCGGGCGCGCCGATCACGTCGCGTCCCGCGCGGCGCAGGGCCAGCCACTCGGTCAAGCCGCCCGAGCCGAGGGCCGCGGGCAGGCCGAACAATCCGAACGCCGGCCCAAGATAGAGGAAGGGCGGCGCCTGGGGCTCGATGCAGGGCGCATTGTCGAGGAAAGCGCGGGCGAGGGCCGCGTCGCGCTGGAACAGGTGCACCCCGCTCGTCGCTCGCGGATTGCATTCGAGCAGCCAGGGCCGGCGGTCGGCGTCAAGGATCACGTCGCAGGCGAACTGTCCGTCGACCACGAGCCGCGAAGCCAGGGTTTGGGCCAGCGCGCGCAGAGCGGCCACGGCGGGCGCATCCGGCGCGACGAAGGCGTAGCTGGCGCCGCCGCGCTCGCGCCATCCGGAGCCGTAGGCGCTGAAGGCCGTCAGGCGTCCGCCCCGGGCGAGCGCGTAGAACGACATCTCGGTCCCGGCGACGTGGCGTTGGGCTACCCAGGGACGCTGCGCTGAGATCGCCAGGGTCGCTAGGCGGGCGGACGGCGGGCGGATCAGGGCATGGACGCCGAAGCGGGAATACTCCGGCTTGAACACCAGGGTCTCGGCCGGTGGTAGGTTGGCCAGGTCGCCCGGATCGTTCAGCGTCCAGGTCTCCGGTGCGGGCAGTTCCAGCTCGGCGCAGGCCTTGGCGAACAGTCGCTTGGAATGCAGGGTCCGCAATCGCGCGATCGGCGGCGCGAACAGCACGCGGGCCAGGGCGGGGCGATGCTCGGCCAGGGCGGCCAGGTGAAAGACCTCCTCGCAGGCCGGAACCACCAAGGCCGGCCGCAGGGTTTCGAGCAAACGGTCGATGTCGGTCGCGAAGGCGGCGGGCCGGCGGACGGGCGAGGCGTAGCGCCCCACTGTGGCCGGCGTCCGCGACCATAGAGCCGTGCGGCATGGGCTGCAGTCGGCCATATGCACCTTGTGGCCGGCGGCGCGAAAGGCGCGGGCCAGGTCCAGGGCCGCCGGTGCGCGCGCGCCGGTGATCAGGACGACGGAGCCGCCGTTCATGCCAGCCACCGGACGCGTCGCCGCTTGGGCCAGGTGTCCACCGTATCGACCGCCTCGACCTTGACCGGCCAGTCGACGCCGCGCGCCGCCAGCAGGGCCTGCAGCGCGGCGCCGACGACCTCTCGATGCCGACTGTCGGCGACGAAGGCGCGAACGCCGGCCGACGAGGCCTCGGCGCGCCAGCGGTTGAACGGCGGGGCGACGGCGTCTACCGCCGTTTCGACCTCGCGCGGAAAGATCAGGGTCGCGCCGCGCCGCCAGACGTCGCCGACACGGCCCTCGACCGGCAGGATCGCCAGGCGCGGCGAACCGCATGCGCAAGGAGGGGCGGGCTCGATCAGGTCATCCAGCCGCACCCTGACCATCGGCTGGCCCTTGCGGCGCAGGTCGGTGATGATCGGGGCGAACCGCTGCGAGCCGGGGATCGGATCGCGCTCGACGATCAGCCCCTCTTCGTTGAGGTGCAGGGTCCCCAGGCGGCAGGGCGCGCCCAGGAAGCCTTCCGTGGCCTGGTAGAGCGGTGTGGGCTTCAGGCCGAAGACCTCGGCCAGGCGCAGGCTCTCGGCCTGGGCCATCGGTTCGGCGCCATAGAACAGACCTTCCAGTCGCGGCCGCCGGCCGCCGGCCTCGATCTGCTCGGCCAGGGCCGCCAGGACGTGGGGCGGCGCCACCAGATGGGTCGGCGCGAAGGCTTCGAGCGCCCTCAGCTGGGCTTGCGGCTGCTCGTCCAGGCCGATGAAGGCGAAGGCCGCTCCGGCGGCCTGGATGTCTTCATAGAGCTTGTTGTTGGCGCGCAGGATCAGGGCGGCGCGGATGGGACGCAGCAGGCCGGCCGGGGCGATCAGCCGCGCCAGCAGCGTCCCGATATAGTGATCGCGTTCGGCGGGGGTGGTCAGGAAGACGCCGCGCAGGCCTTCGCTCCCGGTCGAGAAGCCGGCCTGAACGCCGTCGGGCAGGGCGACTGGGCGGCCGTCCTCGGCGGCCTGGGCTGCGGCGTGGATCTCCGCGGCGCCGAGGCCCAGGCTGTTCCAGGCGCCAAGGTCGATGCGCAGATCGGCTGGCTCGCGCACCGGAAACGCCTCCAGCGGCCGGCCGGCGAGCGCCGACAGGGCTGGCGTGCGGGCCAGGGCCGGCGCGAGCGCGCGCCAGAGGCGTTGCTGGTGCGCTTGAAGAGCCACGCGGTCGCGCAGCCTGGCGTCGTTGCGGCGACCGGCGACATAGGCCGCGGCGATCCGGCCCGCGCGCAGCAGGCTCAAGCGACCACGGCCGCGGCGGCAGCCGCTTCCCGACAATGCGACGGCGCCAGCGCCACCTCTTCACCGGCCCGGGCATGCAGCAGGTGCAGGTCGGCCAAGGTGCGCCGGTAGCGGTCGGTGCGGCCCAGAAGCGCGGTCGTCAGCGCAGGCGGCGGACGGTTTTCGCGGATCGCCCGCAGCGACCAGGCCGCGTCGCCGACGAAAAGATGCAGGCGGTCGTCGCGGCCGCGCGCGGCCAGCCCCCAATGGCCGACGCAGTGCCCCGGCAGTTCGACGGCCAGCAGGCTGCCGTCGCCCAGGAGGTCGACGCCGGTTTCGAACGGAGCGAGGGCGGAGGGCAGGGCGGTTCTCGGCCGCTCCTCGAAGAACACGGCGCGCGCTTCGGCGTCCGGCGGCACAAGGCCCGGCAGCAGGCCCTGGCGAACGCCGGAGAACCGCTTGACGCGATGGATCTGGTCCAGTCCGGCGCGGCTGCAATAGATCTTCGCGCGCGGAAAGGCGGGCAGGCCGGCGATGTGGTCGCCGTGGAAGTGCGAGATGATGACGCCGCGGATGTCGTCCGGCTTCAGGCCAAAGCGGTCGATCTGGCGGGCGACGGCCTCGCCCTCGGCCAGCTTCACCGGCGTGGCCAGGGCATAGAGACGCTCTGGCCAGCGGCGCGTGGCGCGCATGAAGGCCGGATCATAGCCGGTGTCCCACAGCAGCGGGCCTTCGGTCGGGTGCAGGATCAGTGCGCTCAGCGCCGGGAAGTCGACCGGACAGAGGCTGCCGCCGCGCAGGGCCGCCGCCTCGGGGTGCAGGCAGGAACCGGCCTGCAGCAGATGAATCTCACAGCGCGTGGCGATCATGGCCATGACCCTTCCGCCTGGCGTCGTGCAAGATCAAGCGCCGTCGCGCGAGCGTCGTGAAGCGGCGCATAGCCCAGGTCCCGGCGGGCCGCGGTCAGGTCGAAGGTCTGGGAGAAGGCCAGGGTGGCCGCGCCGTAGACCGTCAGGCGCGGTTCGGGACGTCCCGGGGTCAGGCGGGCGACGATCTCGGCCAGGGCGGCGCCGGCGTGGAGCAGCGGCCAAGGCGCCGGCGCAAGCCGCAGGGACCGCCCTGTCGCGGCCGCCAGCGACAGGGCGAAGTCGCGGACGCTGACCGGCGCGCCGCCGGAGACGTTGAACGCCCTGCCGCCGACGGCGGCTCCCCTGCGGTCGGCCAGGATCAGCGCGCGGGCGGCGTCGCGGACGTCGGTCAACTCCACCAGCGCCCGCCCGTCGCGCGGCAATGGCGCCCAGCCGCGCGAGACGAGGGCCAGCAGGCGCGGCAGCAGGACCTTGTCGTCCGCTCCCACCAGGGCGCGGGGGCGCAGGGCCACGGTGAAGAAGTCTGGCGTGTTGGCGGCCAACACCAGGCGTTCGGCGGCCAGCTTGGTCCGCGCATAGTCGTTCAGGGGGCGCGGGGCCGGCGCATCGGCTTCGGTCAGCGCGATGCGATCGCGCGTCTCGGCATAGATCGAGGGCGAAGAGACGAACACCATGCCCTGGCAGCCGGCGTGTCGCGCGGCCTCCAGCAGGGTGCGCGTCATCCCGACATTGGCCAACTCGAAGGCCTCCGCGGGGCCCCAGGGACTGGACAGCGCTGCAGCGTGGAAGACCACGTCGACGCCGGCGCACAGCGCCGCGGCCCGGCCCGGATCCTCGACCAGGTCGGCCTCGACCATATCGGTCCCCAGAGCCCGCAGACGGTCGGCCGCCACGCGGTCGCGCCCGGTCGCCCGCACCTTGTAGCCCTCGGCCAGGAGAGCCGCGGTCAGGGCCAGGCCAAGCCCGCCCGTCGCGCCTGTGACCAGCGCGCGACGCATCAGACGCGCAGCACCATGGCGCCGACGCTGACGCCCGCGGCCGAACCGAGCAGCAGCACCGTCGCGCCAGGCGTCAGGCGTCCATCGGTCCAGGCCTGGTGCAGGGCCGTTGGCAGGGAGGCCGCGATCTGGTTGCCGTGGTCGGCGAAGATGTCGACCACCCGCCCGGGATCGCCGCCCATGAGCCGCCGCAGGTGCTCCAGGCCCGGTCGGCTGGCCTGGTGGGGAACGACGAGGTCGACGCCGGCGCGGTCGAGTCCGGCCTTGGCCAGCACCCGGTCGATCAGCGGCGGCAAGTGTCGGGCGGCCGCCTTGAAGACGCCGAAAGCGTCCATCTGGAAGGTGGCCGCGTCATGGAAGGCCTCCAGCCCGTCGGCGAGGCGTACGCGTGAACCGCCGGCGCGCAACATGGCCAGGTTCCGACCTTCGCCATAACTCTCCAGGCCCCAGGCCAACTGGGCCGATCCTTCGGCGGTCTCGCCCGCCTCGAGGCAGGCCGCCGCCGCACCATCGCCGAAGATCGCGCTGGCGGCCGGGTCGCGCCAATCCAGCCCGGCCGAGGCGATGTCGCTGGACACCACCAGGGCCCGCCGCCAGCGACCGGTCGCAAAGCCCATGGCGGCCACGTCCAGAGCCGTCAGGAAGGGACAGGCAGGTCTGATTGACGTCGAAGGCCGGGATTCCCGACCGCCCCAGTCCCAAGGCCTGCTGAATGAGAAGCGAGGTTCCGGGGATCGGTTGCTCCATGACGCCGCCGGCGCCGATCAGCACGTCGAAATCGCCGTGGCCCCATCCGGCCGCCGCCAGGGCCTCACGCGCAGCGGCCGCCCCCATCATCGAGGCGGTCTCGTCGGGCGCGGCATAGCGGCGTGACGCAATGCCGAACTGGCTCTGCGTCCAGCCGATCTCCCGGCCGTAGCGGGCGTCCAGCATGTCGGAAGGCGTCAGCTCTCGCGGCGCATAGACGCCCAGGCCCACTATACGAAGGGGCGTGACGCCATCCATGGTTCCTGCCTCTCGCACTAGGCCGCAACGCATAGTCGTGCCTTGGAGGCTCCACAATGGGCGAGAGCGTCGTCGGCTTGGGCGTCCGTCAGCCGGCGCCCCGACGCGGCGGCAATCCAGCGGTCATGCCGATCTCGTTCCCGGCCGGCCTTGTCAGCACGAGCCCATCGCCTCGGATCGTCTGGTCTGGAGCACTGCCGCCCGCCGCCATTGCGAAGGCGTCGCGCCCGTCAGCCCGCCGAACGTGCGGGTAAAATGGGCTTGGTCGGTGAAGCCGCAGGCCAAGGCTATCTGGCAAAGACTCGTAGTGCTCCGGACCATCATCGATTGGGCGTGTTCGATCCGGCGGTGGGCCACGAACCGCGAGAAGGTCACGCCGAAGGATTGGCGAAACCGACGAGAGAAATAGCTCGGGCTGAGCTTGGCGCGTGCGGCGGCGGTCTTGATCGACAGCCGGCCCCCCAGCCCGTCATCGACGTAGTCGCGCACCCGTCGAGCCTGCCAGGGCAGAAGCCCTTCCCATCGGGAGGCCTCAACCGGGACCAAAGGGTGTTCGGCGCGGACGGGCGCTTGGCGGACAGGGTCTGCGCCTTGGCCTGCGTTGATTTCAATCTGCGCCACGCGCTTTCTCCACGGACTAAGGTGTTCGCAAATGACCCTAGGCCTGGGGAGGGAGCTGCAGGAGTAAAGCGCAGTAAAGGCTAGTGAAGCGTCGGTTTTCCCGGTCGCGCGCTCCAGCGCATGGCGTGGTCCATCCGCGGAATGTGCGAGTTTTTGCAGGGCGCCGCGCAGCGGCGCGCGTCATCGACCATTTCATTCAAGCCGTCACGCCCAGGAAAGCCAAGGTTCGAGCCGATCAGCGGACGCCTAGTGCATCGCCGCCATCCTGCTCGCCGCGCGTCGCCTGGCCGCGGTCCGCCATCCAGATGGAGCGTTCTCGTGAAGCCCTACCTTCTTTCGCTCGGCGCCGGACTCCTGGTGGGCGTGATCTACGCCTTGCTGGGCGTGCGCTCGCCCGCGCCGCCGGTCATCGCGCTGATCGGCCTGATGGGCATTCTGATCGGCGAACAGGCCGTGCCGATCGTCAAGCGGCTGGTCGCCGGCGCTTCGGTCGTGGCCTTCATCAAGTCCGACTGCGCCGTCCACGTCCTTGGCCCACAGGCGGCCAAGCCGGGGGAGGCGGGGGATCCCCCGGTTCAGGCATGAACCTCAGCCGTCGGCAGACCCTGTCGCTGGGCGCCGCTCTTCTTTCCAGTTCCGCTTTCGCCGAAAGGGGCTCCATGCCCGACCTCATTCTCGTCAACGCCAAGATCACGACCCTAGATCGCGGCAATCCCACCGCCGCGGCCGTGCTGATCCGCGACGGGCGGTTCGTCGCCGTCGGCGAGGAGGGCGAGGTGCGCGCCGCCGCCCAGGCCGACGCCCAGGTGATCGACCTGGGCGGCCGTCGCGTCATTCCGGGCCTGATCGACAGCCACATGCACATCATCCGTGGCGGCTTGAACTACAATATGGAGCTGCGCTGGGACGGCGTGCCGACCCTGGCTGACGCCATGGCCATGCTGAAGAGGCAGGCGGCCAACACCCCGCCGCCGCAATGGGTGCGCGTGGTCGGCGGTTTCACCGAGCACCAGTTCGTCGAGAAGCGCCTGCCGACCCTGGACGAACTGAACGCCGCCGCGCCGCAGACGCCGGTGTTCATTCTGCACCTCTACGACCGCGCATTGTTGAACGCGGCGGCCCTGCGTGCGGTAGGCTACACCAAGGACACGCCCAACCCGCCCGGCGGCGAGATTCAGCGCGACGCGGCCGGCAATCCCACAGGGCTGCTGCTGGCCCAGCCGAACGCGACGATCCTCTACGCCACCCTGGCCAAGGGCCCCAAGCTTCCGCCCGAATATCAGCTGAACTCCACCCGTCACTTCATGCGCGAGATGAACCGCCTGGGCGTGACCAGCGTGATCGACGCGGGCGGTGGTTTTCAGAACTATCCCGACGACTACGCGATCATCGAGAAGCTGCACATCGACGACCAGCTGACCCTGAGGATCAGCTACAATCTCTTCACCCAGAAGCCGAAGGCCGAACTGGCCGACTTCCAGAGCTGGTCCAGGCAGGTCAAACCCGGCCAGGGCGACGACAAGTATCGCCACAACGGCGCGGGCGAGATGCTGGTCTACAGCGCCGCCGACTTCGAGGACTTCCGCGTCGCCCGGCCCGAGATGCCGGCCAACATGGAGGCCGACCTGGAGCCGGTGATCCGCCATCTGGTCGAGAACCGATGGCCCTGGCGGCTGCACGCCACCTATGACGAGACGATCAGTCGGGCGCTGGACGTCTACGAGAAGGTCAACCGCGACATGCCGTTCGACGGTCTGCACTGGTTCTTCGACCACGCCGAGACGATCAGCGAGCGCAACATCGACCGTATCGCGGCCCTGGGCGGCGGCATCGCCGTGCAGCATCGGATGGCCTATCAGGGCGAGGACTTCATTGAGCGCTATGGGGCCAAGGCCGCCGAGGCGACGCCTCCGATCGGCAAGATGCTGAGGGCCGGGATCCCGGTGGGCGCCGGCACGGATGCGACCCGCGTGGCCAGCTACAATCCTTGGGTGTCGCTGAACTGGCTGGTCACCGGCAAGACGGTGGGCGGAACGCGCCTCTACCCGCCGGCCAACCGCCTGGACCGCGAGGAGGCCCTGCGGCTGTGGACCACCGCCAACACCTGGTTCTCGAACGAGGAGGGCAAGAAGGGCCAGATCGCGGTCGGCCAGCTGGCGGATCTGGCGGTGCTCAGCGACGACTACATGACCGTGTCCGAGGACCAGATCCCGCACCTGTCGTCGGTGCTCACCCTGCTGGGGGGGAAGGTGGTCCACGGCGAAGGCGGCTTTGGCAAGCTGGCGCCGGCCCTGCCGCCGCCGATGCCCGACTGGTCGCCGGTGCGGATCTTCGGCGGCTACCAGGACCGTTCCCGCCAGCACGCCCGCGCCCTGGCCAGCGCCTGCGGCTGCGCCAGCGCCTGCAACGTCCACGGTCACGACCACGCCGCCGCCCTGGGCGCCGAGGCCCCGACCGCCGACGCAAGCGCCTTCTGGGGCGTGATGGGCTGCGGCTGCTGGGCGGTCTGATGAAAGGAACATCGAACATGACGAGCACGGGCTTTACCCGTCGCGAGACCTTGAAGGCCTCGGCGGGGGTCCTGGGCGCGGGCCTTGCCGCCACGGCGAGCCGCGCGCTGGCGGAGATTCCCCAGGCCGAGGGCTTTGCGAACGTCCCGGGCGGCAAGGTCTATTGGCGAAAGTTCGGGGGCGGGAACAAGACGCCGCTGCTGACCCTGCATGGCGGACCCGGTTCATCGCACAGCTATCTGCTTCCCCTTCAGGCGCTGGCCGACGAGCGTCCGGTCATCTTCTACGATCAGCTCGGATGCGGACGGTCGGACGCGCCGGACGAGGACAGTGCGTATTCGATCCAGCGCTCGGTCGACGAGGTGGACGCGGTCCGCGCCGCCCTAGGCCTGGATCAGGTGGTGTTGCTGGGGCACTCGTGGGGCGCGCTGCTGGCCGTGGAATATCTTTGCCAAGGGCGGGGCAGGGGCGTCGACCGTCTGATCCTGAGCGGCGCCATGGCCAGCATTCCGCAGGTCGTGGCCGGCTTCGAGCGCCTGTTCGCCACCATGCCCGACGACTGGGGCGGCAAGATCCACGCCCTGGAAAAGGCCGGCAGGACGGGCACGCCCGAGTACGCCGAGCTCGTCCAGAAGTTCTACGACACCTTCGTGCTGCGTGTTCCGCCAAGTCCCGAGGTCCTGGCGACCCTGGAGGCGCTTTCAAGGTCGCCGGCCTACCGCGTGCTCAACGGCCCCAACGAGTTCACCATCGTCGGCAAGATGAAGGACTGGGATCGCCGCAAGGACCTCAAGGCGATCACCCAGAAGACCCTGATCACCACCGGCGAGTTCGACGAGGTCACCCTCGACTGTCACGAGACCCTTCGCGACGGCATCGCCGGCAAGGCGCGCCTGGCCGTGATGACCGGCTGCTCGCACCTGACGATGAACGAGAAGCCGGCTCAGTATAACGCCCTGCTGCGCGGTTTCCTGAACGAAGCCTAGAAGCGTCGAGGTCGGCGAGGGGGAGAGTTCCCTCGTCGACCTGGCGTTCAAAGCTGCGGGCCCGCTTCGACCTTGGCCAGCCGATCGGCCATGCGCACGAGTTCGGGCAGGGATTCAGCCTCCATCTTCTTCATCACCTGGCTGCGATGGAGTTTGACCGTGGCTTCGGTGATGGCGACCCGCTCGGCGATCTGCTTGTTGAGCAGGCCGGCCGCGACCAGCACGAAGACCTGCCGTTCGCGCTCGGAGAGGGTGGCGTGGCGGGCGGCCAGCGCCTGGTCGAGCCTGGCTTCACCTCGGCGTTGCTGGTCCTTGGCCAGGGCGCGGTTCACCGCCTCCAGCAGATCCTGCTCGCGCACCGGCTTGGTCAGCACGTCGATCGCGCCTGCCTTCATCGCCCGCACAGCCATCTGGACGTCGACATGGGCGCTGATCAGCACGACCGACTGGGCCGCCCCGCTTCGGGCCAGGGCTTCCTGGAATTCGAGGCCGCTGCGACCGGGAAGCCGAATGTCGAGCACGATGCAGCCGGCGCGTTCCAGTTGGCCGGCGTCGAGGAACGCCTGGACCGATCCATAGATCTCGGTCATCAGGCCCACCGACTGGAAGAGCGCCCGCAGCGCCTCGCGGACGCTCTCGTCGTCGTCGATGACCACGACGAGCGCGTCGCTGTCCTTAGCGCTGGGAAACATGAACGCCGTGTCCTTCCGCCAAGGGCAGGGTGAAGCTGAAGACGCCGCCGCGGGCGCCATGGTTGGCCGCCCAGATCCTGCCCCCATGGGCCTCGAGGATCGAGCGGCAGATGGCAAGGCCCATCCCGATACCTTCCGGCTTGGTGCTGAAGAACGCCTCGAACAGGCGGTCAGGGTCGTCGGGGGCGAGGCCGGGGCCCGTATCCGTCACGGTCACGAGGGCCTCGCCCTCACGTGTCTGGGCGCGCACGGTCAGCAACCTGGGGCCCGCCGCCGAGCCGGCCATGGCTTCAACGCCGTTCATGATCAGGTTGAGGATCACCTGCTGCAACTGCGTCGTGTCGCCGAGGATGGCGGTCGCGCCGTCGTCCAGCTCGGCCCTGGCGATCACGTCGTGGCGCTTGAACTCACCGCGCAGCAGGTCGAGGACCGGCTGAACGACATCGTCCAGGCTGACGCGGTCCATTCGAGGCGCGGACTTGCGGGCCAGGCTGCGCAGGCTGGTGATGATGTCGCCGGCCCGGTGGCCGTCCCGGACAATGCGCTCGGCCGCCTGACGCGCCATGGCGATGTCGGTCTGGGCGCCGCTCAGCCAGCGCAGGCAGGCGCTGGCATTGGTGACCACGCCCATCAGCGGCTGATTGACTTCATGGGCGATCGATACGGCCAGCTCGCCGATCGTGGTCATCCGCGTGACGTGGGCCAGATCGCTCTGGCTCTGGCGCAGATCCTCTTCGGCGCGCTTGCGGTTTTCGATGTCGACATTGACCCCGAACCACCGGGTCAGGTTGCCCTGCTCGTCGAAGAACGGGCAGGCCCGGATCAGGAACCAGCGATACTCGCCGTCGGCCCGCCGCAGGCGCAGCTCGGCTTCGCCGGGCGTGCCGGCGGCGATGATGTCCGTCCACATTTCCAGGATGTGGTCGCGGTCGTGGGGGTGGATGTAGTCGGCGAACTTGAAGCCCAGGACGTCCTCTAGCCTTGCGCCTGCATAGTCCAGGTACTGCTGGCTCCAGAACCGCGTGGCGCCTTTGGCGTCGGACGACCAGGTCAGGCCCGGGATCGAGGAGATGATCTGCTGCAGTTCACGCTCGCTGTCGCGCAGCGCCGCCTCGCTGGCGCGAACCGTGTCCTGCGCGACCTTGCGGTCCTCGATGTCGATATTGACCCCGAACCACTCGGCCAGATGTCCGGCGCTGTCGAACGAGGGGCTCGCGCGAAACAGCATCCAGCGGTAGCTGCCGTCCGCTCGGCGAAGACGGGCCTCGTGCTCGTTGGCGCGGCCTTGGGCGAAAGCATTCTCCCAGGCCGCGAAGAGGTCCTCGGCGTCCTGGGGGTGGATGGCGTCGCGCCACGCGCCCGCCAGGGCGTGCTCGGCGTCGAGACCTATGTAGTCGAGGTACTGCTGGCTCAGGAAGGTGATCTCACCGTCCGGGGCCGCCGACCAGACGAGGCCGGGAACGGCGTTGATGATGTGCTCGAGCCGCCGCTCGTTATCACGCAGCGCGGCCTCGCTGGTCCGCAAGGCGTCCTCTGCTCGCTTCCTGTCCTCGATATCGACGACGATGCCGTACCATTTGAGAACGTTGCCATCGTCGTCCAGCAGCGGGTTCTGGCGAAGGGCGAACCATCTGTATTCGCCGTCACGGCCCCTCATGCGGCCTTCGGTCTCCTGGGGCCGTACTGAACCGACGACCTCGTTCCAGGTCGAGCGCAGGCGCTCCACGTCTTCGGGGTGAAAGAGCCGATAGAAGCCATCGCCCTCGATCTCTTCGAAGGCGACGCCCGCAAAATCCAGGAAAGGCTGATTCCACGAATCCAGCATGCCGTCGGGCTTTGTCGACCAGACCATCGCCGGGATGGTGCTGATCGTGAGGCTCAGCGCCCGCTCGCTTTCCCTGAGCGCGGCTTCGCTTTCCCGCAGCGCGTTCTCGGCGCGCTGCAGATCCTCGATGTCGACATTGCATCCGAACCAGCGGACAGCCCCGTTGGCGTCGGTGATCTTGCGGCCCGCGAAGTAGAACCAGCGGTACAGGCCGTCCGCGCCGCGAATACGCCCCTTGAGCGCGGTCTGGTCGTTGTAGGTGATGTCCCGGGTCCAGGTCTCCATCATGCCCGGGACATCGTCGGGGTGGTAGAGATCCAGGAACCCCCATTCCAGGATCTTGTCCGCCGGCTCGCCGGCATAGTCGCGCCAGCTCTGGTTGATGAAGTCGGCGCTGCCGTCGGGGCGCGCCGACCAGACCAGCACCGGCAGGGAGTTGACGATCAGATCCAGGTTCTGCTCGCTGGCCAGCAGGGCGGCCTGAGCTTCCTCGAGCGCCGTTTCGGCGCGCTTGCGATCCTCGATGTCGGCGCCCGCGCCATACCATTTGATGACGTTGCCGTCCGCGTCGAACAGCGGGTTCTGTCGCAGGACGAACCAGCGATACTCGCCATCGGCCCGGCGGATGCGGCCCTCGACGTCGCGCGGGCGCTTGGTGGCCATGATCTCCTGCCAGGAGGCCAGCAGATGGGCGGTGTCGTCCGGATGGAAGATCGGCCAGAAGCCCTGGCCGCTGATCTCCTCGGCGGTCCAGCCGACGAAGTCGACGAAGTTCTGGTTGCAGAAGTCGATCAGGCCGTCCGGCGTCGTCGACCAGGCCATGGTCGGGATGGTGTTGATGGTCAGGTGCAGGCGCCATTCGCTTTCCGCCAGCGCTTGGGCGGATGGTGGATCGGCGCGCTGGTCCTCAGGCGGCTGGCGATCACTCAGTTCACGCATCTCGCGGCAGGCCAGGCTGGTCTGCGCGGCGGCGATCTTCAGTTTCGAGCGCTCCTGACTGTTCGGAAAGCCTTCGCGGCGCGCGCCGGCGAGGATCACGCCGATGCCGGCGCTGACGCCAAGCGCGCACGCGGCCACCGATACGGGCTGGCCGCCCAGGGACAGTCGGGTCTCGGTTGCGCCGTGGTCCGACCAGGCTTCCAGCGCGGCGCGAAGGTCGTCCGGCGCGCAGGTCGGCGCAAAGTCCGAAGCCACCCGAAGAAAGACGTGCGTGGTGTCGTTGAAGCGCAGGCCCACGAAGTCCAGCCCGAGCATGTCGAGCAAGGTCTCCAGCACGCTTTCGGCGATGGACGTGGGGTCTAGGCCGATCCACGCCTCGGGCAGGCGGCCCAGGCGCTCAAGATCGTGTTCGAGCTGTTCCAGAATCCGACTTTCGGCCGTCAGCGGCATGACGTGCGGAGGTGCCACAAGGAGCCCTTTGTCTTGTCTCTCCGACGCAGCCGCAGCCTATCGTGATCGAAGCGCCGCTTCCACCTCGACCAAGGTCGAGCCGGGTTCGACGATAGGCTAGGGAGCGCCCGGGGCGGGGCGGGCCAAACCGGCCGCCGGCGCCTGCCGCGCGACGGAGCCTCGAGGCCTCTGGACGCGGCGCGGATCGTCGAAGCGCCAGGTGGCGGCTCGACGAAGGTCTAGTTCGACATGCCTTGTGGCGACGACAGCGCGACCATGGGCGAATTGAAGCCCTACGGCGGGGAGCGGTACCTTTGGTCATCCAGATCAAAGGAGGGTGGCGTGTCGAACCGTTCGAATTCCACCTGTCGGCCCGCGGCGAGAGCCGGCTCATGACGCCCGCGCCGACCTTCGCGTTCGGAGACTACCTCTTCGTCCCAGGGCGCCAGCTCCTCCTGAGGGGCGGAGAGGTCGTACGCGTCGGCTGCCGTGCCCTGGACCTGCTGACCGCCTTCGTCCAGCGCCCTGGTGAACTCCTGACCAAGCGTGAGCTTCTGGCAGAGGCCTGGCCCAGCACCACCGTCGTCGAAGGCAACCTGAAGGTCCACATCGCCGCCCTGCGCCGGGCGCTGGACGATGACGTCGACGCCGCCCGGTACATCGCCACCGTCAACGGACGTGGCTATCGCTTCATTTCGCCTGTCGAGGTCGGCGAGGCGTTGACCGCGGGCGCGGTCTCGCCAGCTATCCCGGCCGGTGAGGTCGGGCTCAGCGCCGCCGGCCCGACGCACGGGAGTTTCGAAGAAGCCCTGGCGCTGCTGGTTCGCACCCTCCGGTCGATGGTCATCGAGATGCCCGGTGATGCCGACAAGGAGATGGTGGAGGGGGCCGCGCGCCGGGTCCTGTTCATAGAGCTTACGCCCCGAGACGAGGCGTGGGTCGAGGATGTGTTCGCCCAGCGCCTGCGCACGATGTCCGCGACGCGTTGAGCGTCGCGGATATCTCCGGCTATCGAGCCGGGCTTATTTCTTGAGGTTGCGGTCGAGGAAGTCGTGGATCAGCGGCGCCATCTCGGTGAGGCGATCTTCCAGGGCGAAGTGGCCGGAGTCGAGGATGTGGATCTCGGCCTTGGGCAGGTCGCGCAGGTAGGGATGGGCGCCTTCCTCGGGGAAGATCTTGTCGTTCTTGCCCCAGACGATCAGCGTCGGCGGCTGGTTGTCGCGGAAGAACTTCTGGAAGTCGGGATAGAACGGCACGTTCGAGCCGTAGTCGCCGAGCATGTCCAGCTGAACGTCGCGGTTGCCCGGACGATCGAGCAGCGCCTGGTCGTGCACCCAGTTGTCGGGGCTGATGCGGGAGACGTCGCCCATGCCGTCGGTGTATTGGAACTTGGTGATGTCCAGCGTGACCAGGCCGTTCAGGGCGTCGCGGTTCTTCTGCGAGCGGTCCTTCCAGTAGACCTTGATCGGATCCCAGAACGGCGACTGCAGGCCTTCGTCGTAGGCGTTCCCGTTCTGGACGATCAGGCCGCTGACCCGCTCGGGGTGCTTGAGCGCAAGGCGGTAGCCGATCGGCGCGCCGTAATCCATGACGTACATGGTGTAGCGCTTGAGGCCCAGCTGGCCGACCAGCTTGTCGACGACATCGGCTTGGTTGGCGAAGGTGTAGGCGAACTTCGTGTGGTCCGGCGCGTCGCTCTGGCCATAGCCCGGATAGTCCGGCGCGATGACGCGGTACTTGTCGGCCAGCAGCGGGATCAGGTCGCGGAACATGTGCGACGAGGTCGGGAAGCCGTGCAGGAGCAGCACCACCGGACCGTCGGCTGGCCCGGCCTCGCGATAGAACACCTTCACGCCGTCGACGGTGGCGGTCCTGTAGTGGATCACCGGAGGCGCGGGCCGGGTGGCGGCCGCCTTCGGCGCCGGGGCGGCCAGGGCGTGCGGCGCGCTGGCCAGGGTGGCGGCCGACAGCGTGGCGGCGGCGAGCGCCAGGGACGTGAACAGTCGAGTCATCGAAGTCTCCTTGGTTTTTCGGTACGTTTTCGGGGAGGAGGGGGCCTCGCCCCGCGTACTGCGCGCGGCGAGATCGTCTGGAGGGCCGACTACTTGGTCGCGTCGGCCGCCATCGCGATGAAGTCGGCGACGTAGGCCGGCTTGGAGAGCATCACGGCGTGGCTGCTCGGGGTTTCGACGAGCGTGGCCTTGGCTCGCACCGCCATCGCGCGCTGGGCCGCCGGCGGGATCATCAGGTCCTGCGTCGCCAGCAGGTAGTAGCTGGGCTTGGCCTTCCAGGCCGGGGCTGTGATCTTGGCGCCGACCGCGCCCAGGCCCCACGGCACTTGGGAGGCGGCCATGAAGTGGGTGACCTTGGGATCGACGTCGGCGGCGAAGGCCGAGGCGAACTTGGCCGGATCGACCTGGATGAAGCCGTCCTTGGGCGGCAGGAGCGGCGCGGGCGGCGCGCCGGGGACCGGCGTGCTGGCCAGTTCCAGGACAGACTCGCCCGCGTCGGGTGCGAAGGCGGCCAGATAGACCAGGCTCCTGACCTTGGGGTCGGCGCCGGCTTCGGCAATCACCGCGCCGCCGTAGGAGTGGCCCACCAGGATGACGGGGTGCCTGGCCTGGGCGATGGCCTGCCGGGTCGCCGTGGCGTCTCCGTCCAGCGTGATGGTCGGGTTCTGGACGATCAGGACCTCGTAGCCCTTCTTCGACAGAAGGTCATAGACCGGCCGCCAGCCCGAGGCGTCGACGAAGGCCCCATGGACAAGGACGATGGACACCGGCTTTTCGGCGGCGAAGGCCGTGCCGGCCGGCGCAGCGGCGGCCATGGCCGCGATCATTCCAACTACGGCGCGCTTCATCGTGTTCTCCATCGGGCGACCGAGCCCTGGGTGGGCGTTGGTCAATAGGAATAGTCCCTTGGAGGCGATCGCGGGGTTAGGTGTGGTAAAGGTCGGTCAAGACTGGAATGATCGGGTTTGTTTGTGAGGTGGTGTGGTCGAAACTTTCTGAAGTGGCAGCTGTGAATATGAATTCGAAATTTTAGGCGCGTGGGACTATACGGGATTTTACGTGGTTTTACTGGCTCGGGCGGGCTGATCCGAGAATGGTCGATTTGCGCGGGCGTCCTCGAGGATGCCGACCCTGCGCGGACCATTCGAGGAAATTCCATGACCACGTCGCTCAAGCAAAAATCGAGCGTCCTGCCCACGGGCGGCGGCGCGGCTCTTCTTGATCCCGCCGATGCGGCGATCCTGCTGCTGGATCACCAGTCGGGCCTGTTCCAGACCGTCAAGGACATCGCCGTGGCGGACCTTCGGCGAAACGTCGAGATGATCGCTCGCCTTGCGACCCTGCTGAGCATTCCGGTCATCACGACCGCGTCCGAGCCGTCCGGCTCCAACGGCCCGCTGATGCCCGAGATTCACGAACTGGCGCCCCACGCCGTCTACGTGCCGCGCAAGGGCGAGGTGAACGCCTGGGACAACGGCGACTTCGTCGCGCAGGTCGAGGCCACGGGCCGCAAGACCCTCATCATGGCCGGCGTCTGGACCAGCGTCTGCGTGATGTTCCCGGCTCTCGACGCGGTGGCGGCCGGCTACGAGGTTTACGCCGTCGTCGACGCCTCGGGCGACCCCAGCGAGATGGCCTCGCGCACCAGCCTGGCGCGGTTCGTCCAGGGCGGGGTCAAGCCGACCTCGACCAACGCACTGCTGAGCGAGCTGCATCGCACCTGGGCGCGTCCCGAAGCCGCCGAACTGGCCAAGCTCTACGGCCTGGCGGCCCCCAACTACGCCGCGGTGATGGAAAGCTTCCAGAAGGCCCAGGCGGTGGCCAGGGCCGGCGCCTGACGTCCAAGGTTCGTTCCTGGCGGCGTGCGTTCAAGTCCGCCGCCAGGAAGCCGCTCGCTCTCCGTCACGCCCGTTCATAGCGAAGGGTCCTCGATGCCAAGACCTGTTCAGCCCGAGATCGCCTTGCGGCGCGCCGAAGTCGGCGACGTCTCGATCTTCTATCGCGAGGCCGGAAGCCGGGAGCATCCGACGATCCTGCTGCTTCACGGCTTTCCGACCTCGTCCCACCAGTTTCGCCAACTGATCCCGCGCCTGGCGGATCGCCATCACGTGGTCGCCCCGGACCTTCCCGGCTTTGGCTTCACGACCGCGCCGGAAGGCTTCGACTACAGCTTCGCCAGCCTGGCCAAGGCCGTGGAGGCCTTCACCGACGCGATCGGGATCACCCGCTACGCCATCTACGTCTTCGACTACGGCGCTCCGGTGGGGCTTCGCCTGGCGCTGGCCCGGCCGGGCGCCATTACGGCGATCATCTCCCAGAACGGCAACGCCTACGAAGAGGGGCTCAGCGACGGCTGGGCGCAGACCAAGGCCTATTGGGCCGATCCGTCGCCGGCCAATCGCGAGGCCATGCGGGCGATGTTCACCCTGGAGACGACACGCTGGCAATACACCCACGGCGCGCCCGACGAGGCCCTGGTGGCGCCGGAGGGCTACTGGCTGGACTACGCCCTGATGTCGCGACCGGGCAATGCGGACATCCAGCTGGGGCTGATCGCCGACTACGCCGACAACGTCGCGCTCTATCCGCGCATTCACCAATACTTCCGAGAACGCCAGCCGCCGCTCCTGGCCGTCTGGGGCGCCCACGATCCCTTCTTCCTGCCGGCCGGGGCCGAAGCCTTCAGGCGCGATCTGCCTGAGGCCGAGGTGCATTTCCTCGACGCGGGTCATTTCGCCCTCGAGACCCATGCGGGCGTGATCGCCGATTACATCCTCGACTTCATTGAGCGGCTTCCGACCTGAACGCGACCTTGGCCGCGCCTTAGCCCCGCGCCTGATCCAGGCGCTCGCGAAGGGCGCGGTTCTCGGCTTCGAGCGTCTCGAGCTTGTCGCGAAGCGGCTGGACCGCCCGCGAGACCTCGGCTTCGGTGAAGCGTGGAACGATGTGCTGGGGGCAGTTCCAGTCGAACGCCGACAGTTTCAGGCGGAAGATCCGCTCGGGCCTGGCCCGGTAGCCGGGATCGGAGACGCGCTCCAGCAGACCAGGTTCGGCGTCCAGCGCCAGGCGCTCGGCATGGGCCAGGATCTTCAGCCTGGCGCGCCGGGGATAGTCGACCAGGATCAGCGCCACGCGGTCATTGGCGTCGAGGTTGCCGACGCTGATGTATTGGCGATTGCCGCGGAAATCGGCGAACGCCAGCGTGGTCTCGTCGATGACCTTCAGGAAGCCGGGCGGTCCGCCCCGGTGCTGCACGTAGGGCCAGCCCGTCTCTGAAACGCTGGCCATGTAGAAGCTGTCGCGCTCGGCGATGAAGGCTTCCTCGTTCTCCGTGAACGCCTCCATCTGCCGGTCGACCTGACCGGGCGTCCACAGATGGTCGACGCCCATCTCGGCCTGGGCCGATTTCACGCTCGCCGAGCTGGCGAGGTCCAGAAAGCTGTATCGGCTCATGACGGGTCCTTCATCGCAGGGGCTGGCGGAGAGCGCGGGCTAGAAGCCCAGGTCGCTCAGGCCTGGATGGTCGTCCGGCCGGCGGCCGAGCGCCCAGCGAAACTTGCGGTCGGTCTCGCTGATCGGGTGCTCGTTGATGCTGGCGTGACGGTTGCGCATCAGGCCGTCGGTGTCGAACTCCCAGTTCTCGTTGCCATAGGCGCGAAACCAGTTGCCGCTGTCGTCGCGATACTCATAGGCGTAGCGGACGGCGATGCGGGCGCCCTCGAAAGCCCACAGCTCCTTGATCAGGCGGTAGTCCAGCTCCTTCGCCCACTTCCTCTCGAGGAAAGCCTGGGCCTGGTCACGGCCGGTCAGGAACTCGGCGCGATTTCGCCAGCGGGTGTCGGTCGTATAGGCCAGGGAGACCTTGGCGGGGTCGCGGCTGTTCCAGCCGTCCTCGGCCAGGCGAACCTTCTCGATGGCGCTTTCGCGAGAGAACGGCGGGAGCGGAGGTCGGGACATGGAGTTCTTCCAAAAGGGGCTCGACGGGATGATCCGGCCATCGTTGCGGTTCCTCCGCCCGTCTTCTTGCAAAAAGGCGCAACGAAGCTGCGGCGGAAGATGGCGACTAACGCTTGGTCTTGCCCCGCGGCGCGATCTCGATCCGGCCGTCCGGCAAGGGAACCAGCCGAACAGGATAGAGCGTGGTCAGGGTCGTGGCGAACCGGGCCGGATCGTCGGTTCGGAACGCGCCGCTGACGCGCAGAGCCGCCACCTTCGGGTCGAGCACCACGAGCTTCTTGTCGGCGTGCAGGTTCATCTGCGCCACGGCCTGCGCCAGGGTCACGTTGTCGAACTGGATCACCTTGTGCTCCGCCTCGGCCGGCGCCGTCCCCGCCTGGACCACCTCGTCGACCTGCCCACGGCGAGCGATCAGTTCCTGGCCTGGCACCAGAATCCTCGGGGCGCCGGTGACGACGCGAGGGTCGTCGCCGACCGTGACGCCGAGGGAGCCTTCGTCGAGGCGGACACGCGTCTCGCCGGCCTGGACCTGGATGTTGAAGCGCGTGCCCAGGTCCGACACCACCCGCTCGCCGGCCGCCACCCTGAAGGGATGGGCCTCGTCATGCCTGACGTCGAACAATACCTCGCCGCGCGTCATGCGGACGAGCCGCTGGCCGTCTGCATAGCCGATATCCACGGCGCTGCCTGGTGAAAGCGCCAGGCGCGTACCGTCTTCCAATCTCACATCCAGCCGCTGACCGGCTGCGGTCTCGTAGTCGTTCTGGCCGAACCGGGTGAGGTCGCGTGCGTTGACGCTGGCCACATGCGTCGACGGGCGAGGCGAGGGCTGGCCGCCCAAGCCCGAGAACAGCACGCCGCCGACGACGACCGCGGCGATCGAAGCCGCGGCGAGATACCAAGGGGCCGGCGAGGGCGTGCGTCGAGCGCGAAGGGATAGGGCGTCCCTGCGTAGGTCAGAGAGCAGTTCGTCGGTCTGCGGGTCCTCGAACACGTCCCAGAGGTCGCGCGCGCGATCCCAGGCCAGGCGATTGGCGTCGCTCTTGGCCAGCCATAGCGCGAACGCGGCGTCGTCTTCGGGTGAGGGGTCGTGTTGCAGGCGCGCCAGCCACAATGCCGCGGCCGCTTTCGGCCCAAGTTCGTCCAGGGCTTGGGGGGAGGGCAGATCAGCGCTCATGCTTCATCCTCCTCAAGCATCAGGTGGTCGATGGCGCGGGCCATCTCCTTTTCGACGGTGCTCAGCGAAACCTTCAGGCGCACCGCGATCTCGCCGTAGCGCAGGCCTTCCAGGCGGCGCAGGACGAACACGGCGCGGGTTCGTTCCGGGAGCGTCATCAGGCTTGCCGAGACGGCGCGAAGCCGCTCCCTGGCGAGCAAGGCGCGCAGCGCGTCGGCGTCTTCGGCGCGGTGGATTTCGGGTTCGAGGGCGATATGAGCATCCGCGCGCCGAACGCGGCGCCGTCTGTAGCGATCGGCCAGGACGCTCTCGGCGGTGCGATAGAGGTAGCCTTCGAAATGAACGACCCCCTCGGGCGCCTCGCGCTGGGTGACGCGCAGGAAAGTGTCCTGCAGGAGGTCCTCGGCTTCGCTCGGGTCAGGGACGCGCCGCCGGATCCAGCCCAGGAGCTTGCCCCTGGCGTCGCGAAACTGCCGCGCGACCAGATGGATCGAAGTCGATTGTGCATGCCCGTCCGACATTGGCTTGTCGCTAGCCCGATCATCGTCAAAAACCAGGGCTCCGTCGGGTATGGCGAACATGGGTGGCGTCCCTTGATCCCACCCGTGACGCAAGCCCTGCGAAAACCCGTAAAATAATCTCGCCTCAGAAGCGGGCTGTGGCGCTGAGTTCGAACCGGCGACCGCGCGGGTCGCCATAAAGGCTGTAGCCGAAGTCCGAGGTGTCGACCGGCGGATCATGGTCGAGAAGGTTCTGGATCCCGAACCTGATCTCGACGTCCCGGACATCTGGCCGCCATCTGGCCAGGCGCAGCCGCCAGGCCGCCTCCGCATCCAGGTAGACCTGCGCCGGGACACGACGCGTCGACAGGTTGGCGGCGCTTCTCAGGCTTACCGAGGACGCCTCGGCCGCAACGTATGGGCCGTAATACTGAGCGTCCAATCGCATCGAGAAATCGCCACGTTCCCATACCGCGCCGGCGGCTGCGCGCCATTCCAACGGTCCGTCGTTGGTGGCGACGTAGTCCACCACGGGCCTGTCTGGCGCGACCTGACGGGTCAGGCGCGGCGTCCAGGTCACAGCGGCGAAAAGACGAAGGGCGCTATCGCGCCTCAGCCGGAAAAGCTCGTCCAGATGCAGGTCGAACGCGTCCACATTGGTCCGCCCGACGTTCATGTAGGTCGCGTCGATCTGGGTGATAGCGCCGGCCGAATAGCCGGCGGCGATGTCCGCGGGCGTCAAGGCGGCGCGCACGATGCGGCCGGGATACAGCGTCTCGTTGGCCACCACGAAGGCGGCTCCGACGTTGCTGATCTCTCCTCGTTTCCGCGTCCGGGTGTAGTCCAGAGAAAAGCGCGGCCCGGGTCCTTCGTCGGGATTGTAGACGACGCCGAGCGCGACGGTTTGCGCCCGCTCCGGGCGGAGGTCCGTCGATCCGCGTTGAAGAAGAACAACCTGATTGTTCAGGGCGACCAGTTGTCCGCCGCGAGCAGGGTCGGTCAGCTGGTAGGCCGGCAGGGTGGTGCGGCCCTGCGACATCTGTTCCGGGGTTGGAGGCGACACGCCGGTGGCGATGCTGGCCCGCAGGAGCAGGGAGTCCAGAGGGAAGACGCGCAGGCCGGCGGTGTAGACCGTGCCGGCCTTGTTGTATTGGCTGCGCGGCCCCAGGAAGGACGTCGATGGAATGTCGGCCTGATTGGCGTCGTAGCGAGCGGCCAGTTGCAGCTCCAGGCCGCGAAGCAGAGGGGCCGACGAGGCTCGCGACAGGACCGGCGCGCGAAGCTCGCCATAGAGAGACGTCGTCGTGATCGAAAACGAGTGATCCACGCCCTCCGGCGTGTTCAGCGAGCCGTTTTCGTCCCAAGGGGTGAGGCTGGCCTTCTCGACGCGTCGTTCAGCGGAAAGCGACAGGGCCACGTCGCCGGCCGCGCGCCGCAGCACCGGGCCGCCAAGCCTGACCGCGAAGTCGCCCAGCCTCAGTTTCCGCTCGAAGAGCACCGTGTTGGGGATCTTGTAGGCCTGGATCGTGGCGACGAAATCGGCCCAGGAGCCGAGGGGCTCGGGCGTAGGTTCTCCGTTGGCGCCCGGCTGCATCAGGAACATCGACAGGGGAAAATTCTGATCGAAGGCAAAACCCTCCTCCCTGAAGCGGTTGCGGGTTTCGCCGATGCTGTAGTTGGCTTCTCCCCGCCACGAGGCGGGCAGATCGAAGATGACTTTGGCGGAGACCCGCAGCGTGCGCATGCGATTGCGCGCATAAGCCTCCATACCCGGGAACGGGAAGACGACCTCGACGGGCTGGGCGAACGGGAACGCATCCGTCACCGGCCGTCCGGCCTGCCGCTTCATCACCGCGGGCCATCCGGTCTGCCAACCGGTGATATTGAACCCTGAGACCGAGCGGCCTTCGTTTTCCCAGCCGATGAAGTCGACGACCGCTTCGACATGCTGGCCGAAACGATGGCGCGCGTTGAACAGCAGCGAAGTTACGGTCGTGGAACTGGTAAGGCTGCGAAGCACGCCGTTTCCGTCGGGCGAAAGAGCGTCTGGAACCTTGCCCGCATTCGCAAGCAGGATGGATCCGTCGCCTGCGCCGACGCCAAGCGGCAGATAGGTGAACGTCGAGCCGAGCGAGGCGCCGCCGAGGGCAGGGCTGAGTTTCAGGTTCTCGCCGTAGAGGCTGCTGACGATGACGCCATCGGCGAACGTGTAGCGCAGGCCGGCGGGGTTCTGGGCGATGTCCGCCAGCCGCGCGCGTTGGACGAAGTCGCGATCGCCAAAACGCAGTCCGTCGCTCTCGGCGCGCGAGACGTTGATCATGATGTCGGTGGCGCCGTCGTCCGGGGTGAATCCGAGCCTGCCGTCGACCCGTCGCCGACGCCCGTCGCCTCGATCTGTCACGCCGTAGGCTGTGCTGATCTCGGCGCCGCGATAGTCGCGCTTGAGGATCACATTGACGACGCCGCCCGTGGCGCCTGGGCCGTAGATCCCGCCAGCCGTCCCCGTCAGGGTCTCGATCCGGTCGATCGCCAGCAATGGCAGGCCGTTCACGTCAGGCTGATTGAGTTCCAGAGCGAAGAATTGGGAAAGCGTGCTGGGCATGCGGGTCCCGTCGATCAGGACCAGGGTCTGGTTTGGACCCAACCCATGGAAATTCATTTCCGATCGGTTGCTGGCGTATCCCTCTCGCGGATCGCTTGCCGGGCCGAAGCGCTCGGCGTTGTTCGACACGCGGCTCCGCAAGAACTGGTCGAGGTTGTCGACGTGCGAGCTGCGGATATCCTCCGAGGTGGCGACGCGATAGCCCTGTATGTCGTTCTGTGTGCGGCGGATGTCGGCGTTCTGGGCCTTCCTGCCGATGACCAGGACCTCGGGCAGCGCCGTGGGCTGTTCCCGCTCGGGCCGATAGACGATGTAGGTTCCATCTCCGACCCGACGATAGTTGAGGCCGGTGCCCTCCAGCAGGCGAGACAGGATCGGCTCGACCTTGAGGCCGCCGGCGACGCGTCTGTTTCGAAGTTCGCCCACGACGTCTGGCGCAAACAGCAGGTCCGAACCGCTGCGAACCGAAAGATCTCTCAGGGCGTCGGCCAGGCGACCTTCCTTGAGGACGATCCTGGCGCCGCCGAGCAGGCCTCGGGCGCCTGCGTTCGACGCCAGGCTTAGCGCCGTAGCGAAGGCAAGGCTCGAGACAAGGTGCTTCCGAGATATCAAGGCCTTGCCACGTCAGAGTTGACAGCTCTGCGGGACGACCTGGCAGGTTCCCGCGCTTGGTGCTTATCGCGTTCGGCGAGGGCCCCTTGGTAAAGAGATGTAAAACGCGCCGACTTCTTACGGGTTTTCGGACGCCCTGCGTCTCCGACCATCAGCGCGCTGGCCCCGATTACTTTTCGTGCAGGCCGGGTGTGGGTCGACGAGGTCGGAAGCGCCGGCAGCGTCTCGAACCCGGATCGGAGGCCTTCTGATGACGACCCAGTTTGACCAGTCGAGGTCGTTCGCCTTCGGTCCCTTCGTGCTCAATCCCGAACAGCAGATGCTTGTCGAGGATCAGATCCCCGTGGCGCTCGGCGGCCGAGCGTTCGACCTCCTTACGGCGCTGGTGGAGCAGCCCGGCGTCGTTCTCTCCAAGAGCGAATTGCTCGAGCGAGGGTGGCCTGGCCTGGCGGTCGAAGAAGCCAATCTGAAGGTCAACATCGCCGCGCTGCGCCGCGCGCTCGGCGAGAAGGCCGGAAGCCTGCAGTATATCGCCACGGTGATCGGTCGAGGCTATCGCTTTGTCGCGCCGGTCCGGACGGGGCGGGCGCCGCGCGCCGCCGCCGAGGGACGCCCCGCCGGCAACCAGAACAACTTGCCTGCCGCGACCGTCGGCATCGTCGGGCGCGCCGGCGACATCGCTCAGATCCAGAAGGGCCTGGAAGCCGATCGGTTGCTGTCGATCGTCGGCGCTGGCGGCATCGGCAAGACGACCGTAGCCGTGGCGGTCGCCGAAGGTTTTGCGGGGCAGGTCGACGACGGCGCATGGTTCGTGGACCTGGCGAGCATCGACGAGCCGGCCCTGGTGTATGGTGCGATCGCCAGGGCGATCGGCCTTTCGGGCCAAGGCCCGACCGTCCACGCCGATCTGCTGGAACGCCTGCATGAACGCAAGCTGCTTCTGGTTCTCGACAACTGCGAACACCTGATCGAGGCGGTGGCGTCGTGCGTGCAGCAGCTTCTCGCGGAGGCTCCGCAGGTGCGGATCCTGGCCACCAGCCGCGAGCCTTTGCGGATCAACGGCGAGCGGGTCTATCGCCTGTCGCCGCTCGATGCGCCGCCCATCGCGCCGAGCCTTCAGGCCGGGGCGCTTCTGGCCTTTCCCGCCACGCAGCTCTTCATCGAGCGCGCCGCCGCCAGGAACCGCGCCTTCCAGGTCGAGGACGAGGATGCGCCTATCGTGGCCGAGATCTGCCAGCGCCTGGACGGCCTGGCTCTGGCGATCGAGCTGGCGGCCAACAGCGTCAGCGTGTTCGGGGTCCGTGAGCTCCTGGGTTTGCTGGACGGGCGTTTTCGGCAACTCGGCGGGCTGCGCTCCTGGCCGGATCGGCACCAGACCATGACCGCGGCGATCGACTGGAGCTACAATCTCCTATCCGAGGAAGAGCGTGCGGTCCTTCGCCGGCTGTCGGTGTTTCCCGCCGCCTTTACGCTGAGATCGGCATGTCGGATCGCCGAGACGGGCTGTGAGCTGACCAGTCCCATCGAGGCCCTGGCCAGCCTTGTCGACAAGTCGCTGGTGGCTGCCGAACCGGCCGGCGGCGTCATCGCCTACCGCTTGCTCGACACGACACGCGCCTACGCCATGCGCAAGCTCGCCGAGAGCGGCGAGGACCAGTGGGTCCGCCAGCGATATGCTCATGATCTGGAGCAGGGCGATCACCAAAGCCGTTGAAGCCTCCTTGTGAGCCGGAGGCCTTGTCAACGCCGGTGCGGCCGTGGCCCATCGCCGCGCGTCCTCGCGCTTGGCGAACGTCTCGCCTATATAGCGGCCCTTCCGGCGGACCTGGGCTTTCCAGGCTCCCGCGGGCAGCTTGGTCGGAATGGCCATTTTCGTGTGCGCCATGTGTGCGGGCAGCGGTCGTGGAATGGCGAAAAGGGCGCGTATCGGCGTGTGCAATCGACGGGTATCTGAATGATCCAACAGGTTGAAACCAATCAGGAAGATCAGCAACTCCAGCCGCACAGGTTCTCCGTCGCCCCGATGATGGACTGGAGCGATCGCCACTGTCGGTCGCTGCACCGCGTACTGTCGTCGCGCTCGCTGCTCTATTCCGAGATGGTCACCACCGGCGCAGTGCTGCACGGCGATCGCGAGCGGTTGCTGGGCTATGACGCCGGCCAACATCCGGTGGCGCTGCAGTTGGGGGGCTCGGAGCCCGCTGACCTGGCCGCCGCCGCGCGGATCGGCGAGGACTATGGCTATGACGAGATCAATCTGAACGTCGGCTGCCCGTCCGACCGCGTGCAGAGCGGCAAGTTCGGCGCCTGCCTGATGCGCGAGCCCGACCTCGTCGCCGACTGCATGGCCGCCATGGCCGCCGTCGTGAAGGTTCCAGTGACGGTCAAATGCCGCATCGGTGTCGACGACCAGGATCCGGAAGAGGCGCTGTTCACGCTCGTGGACAAGTGCGCGGCCGCTGGCGTCTCGACCTTCATCGTCCATGCCCGCAAGGCCTGGCTGCAGGGCCTTTCGCCGAAGGAAAATCGTGACGTCCCGCCGCTGGACTATCCGCTGGTCTATCGGTTGAAGCGCGAGCGGCCTGACCTGACCATCTCGATCAACGGCGGTGTGCCGGGCGTCGACGCGGCGCTGGAGCACCTGCAGCACGTCGATGGCGTGATGCTGGGCCGCGCGGCCTATCACGAGGCGGGCCTGCTGGGCGCAGTGGATCGCCGGGTGTTCGGCCTCGACGTGCCCGACATCACGCCCTTCGAGGCCGTCGAGCGCTATCGCCCCTACATCGAGCGCAGCCTGGCCGAGGGCTGGCGTCTGGCCGGGATCACCCGTCATATGCTGGGCCTGTTCCACGGCCTGCCGGGCGCGCGCGCCTGGCGGCGGATCCTCACCGTCGAGGGCGTGGGCGAGGGGGCCGGGATCGAGGTCGTCGACAAGGCCCTGCAGGCCGTCCGCCGGGCCGTCGAGGAGCGCGAGCAGAGAACCGTGGAGTCCGCCGCAGGCTGAGCCGTGGGAACTCTTGCGGTGTTCTGCGGGTTTGCCGCCCGAAGAAGACTTCAAGGGATTTCCTGAAATGAAGATGCGGATTTTCGCGGCGACGGCGGGCGTGGCTCTGCTCGCGGCAGCCGGCGCTCACGCC
Organism: Caulobacter sp. FG7; assembly: GCF_057808875.1. Taxonomy (NCBI): domain Bacteria; kingdom Pseudomonadati; phylum Pseudomonadota; class Alphaproteobacteria; order Caulobacterales; family Caulobacteraceae; genus Caulobacter; species Caulobacter sp. FG7. Next base: position 128,796 of record NZ_JBMDIW010000011.1, on the reverse strand, counting down.
CAGGACGGCGGCAACTTCGCGGTCGGCGCCAATGTCGGTACGCCCGGCCTCGGCGTCGAAGCCCAGTTTCGCCTGAACGACAGCCTGGTGGTCCGCGGCGGCGGCGACTGGCTCGACTTCGACCACGACGAGACCTATGGCGACGTCGCCTACAAGGGCAAGATCAAGTCCAAGACCGCCGGGGTGTTTCTCGACTGGCACCCGATGCAGGGCGGCTTCTTCGTCTCGGGCGGCAGCTACTTCGGCAAGCGCAAGCTGAACCTGGCCGGCACCCCCACCCGCGACACGCAGATCGGCGGCGTCACCTTCACGCCCCAGCAGATCGGCACGATCACCGGCGACGTCGAACTGTCGGACGCCCAGCCGTTCGTCGGCCTGGGCTGGGACAACACCTTCACCCGCGACGGCGCCTGGGGCTTCCGCGCCATGGCCGGCGTGTCGTTCAGCGACAGCCCGAAGGTCGACCTGACCGCCTCGGGCGGCACGCTGTCGAACGATCCGACCTTCCAGCAGCGCCTGCGAGAGGAAGAGGCCGAGGTTCGCGACGACGCCAAGGACTTCAAGTATTTCCCGGTGGCGCAGGTCGGGGTGACTTACAGGTTCTAGGCCACAAGCGCCGCCCGGATCGCTCCGGCCGCCGCCATGGCGTCGGCCGGGGCCAGCAGCACCTGCAAGCCCCGCTGGCCGCCGTTGATGTAGACGCGGTCCAGCACGAAGGCCTCGTCCTCGATGGCGGTCGGAACCTTCTTGCGCTGGCCGAAGGGGCTGACGCCGCCCACCTTGAAGCCGGTCAGGCGCTCGGCGTCGGCCGGTTTCATCATGGCCGCCGCCTTGCCGCCGAAGGCCGCCGCCAGCTTCTTCATGCTCACTTCGCGGTCGGACGGCACGATCACGCAGACCGGCTTGCCGTCGACCTGGGCCATCAGGGTCTTGAGCACCTGGCCGGGATCCACGCCCAGCGCCTCGGCGGCCTGCAACCCCACGCGCTCGGCATTGGGATCATAGTCGTAGGTCGCCACCTCGAAGGCGACGCCGGCCTTGGTGAGCGCCAGGGTGGCGGGCGTGCTCTTGGACATCTGACTTCCCCTCGACTGCGCGCCGGTTGATGGCGCAAAGCCCAGAACAGGTCTAGCAGTCGCTCGCAGTTTTCCGACGGACCGCCTCACGATGACCCGAGCCGAGATCGAACCCTTCCACGCCATCGGTATCAGCCGCCTGGCGCACCAGCTGAAGGGGGAGGGGGCGCGGGTCATCCACATGGAATTCGGCCAGCCCTCGACCGGCGCGCCCGCGCCCGCCATCGCCCGCGCCCATCAGGTGCTCGACAGCGACGGCATGGGCTATTGGGAAAGTCCGGCGCTGAAGGCCCGCATCGCCCGCCACTACCAGGAGGCCTACGGCGTCGCCATCGAGGCCGAGCAGGTGATCCTGACCTGCGGCGCCTCGCCGGCCCTGGTGCTGGCCCTTTCCAGCGCCTTCACGCCCGGCGACCGCATCGCCTTGGCTCGGCCAGGCTACGTCGCCTATCGCAACAGTCTGAAAGCCCTGCACCTTACGCCGGTCGAGATCGCCTGCGGCCCCGAGAGCCGCTACCAGCTGACCGCCGACGCCCTGGCAGCCCTCGAGCCGGCCCCGGCCGGCGTCATCATCGCCAGCCCGGCCAATCCGACCGGAACGATCATTCCGCCAGAAGAGCTGAAGGCCATCGCGGACGTCTGCCGCGAGCGCGGGATCCGCATCGTCTCCGACGAGATCTATCACGGCCTGTCCTATGTCGGTCCGACGCACTCGATGCTGGAGTTCGAGCCGACGGCCCTGATCGTCAACAGCTTCTCCAAGTATTTCAGCATGGTCGGCTGGCGGCTTGGCTGGCTGGTCGCGCCGGCCGATCTCGTCAGCCGCGCCCGCGCCTTCGTCGGCAACCTGTTCCTGACCGCGCCCTCGCTCAGCCAGCACGCCGGCCTTGCCGCCATGGACGCGCGCGAGGAGCTGGAAGGCCATGTCGCCGTCTATCGCGCCAATCGCCAGCTGCTGCTCGACGCCCTGCCGTCGCTGGGCCTGACCGCGATCGCCCCGCCCGACGGCGCGTTCTACATCTGGGCCGATATCGGCCATCTGACGGACGACAGCCTGGCCTTCTGCGAGCGGCTGCTGCGCGAGACCGGCGTGGCCACCGCGCCCGGCCTGGATTTCGATCCGGTCGAAGGTCGCCACTTCATCCGCTTCAGTTTCGCGGTCTCGACACAAGAGGTGCGTGAAGCGCTCGATCGCATTCAACCGTGGTTTGCGGCTCAGTCGCGAAATTCCAGATAATGCGTTGACTATCCATTATGTGAGAATAAAGCTGCACCCGTTCCGGTGATGAAAGGGTGGCGACGGCTGCTCGCGCGGCGTCTCGACCGCCCCGGTACGGGAGGGCGCACCGCCATGGATCCTTTCAACCGTCGCGATTTCCTGCGCACCGCCGCCCTGGCCGGCGCGGTCGCCCCGATCGCCGTTCAAGCCGCCCAGGCCGCGCCCAAGGCGCCCGCCAACCTCGACGCCGAGGGCGTGCGCTGGCTGGACGGCGCGCCGCCCGCGGCCCACGAGGGCCAGACCTTCGGCCTGCCCTGGCCGCGCGGCGCCCAGAAGGCCAAGGCGACCTTCGCCATCACGAGCGCCAATGGCGAGGCCGTGCCGGTCCAGACCTGGCCGCTGGCCTACTGGCCCGACGGTTCGCTGAAGTGGACCGGCCACGCCATTCCGGCCGACGCCGGCCGTGCCGAGACTCTCAAGATCGTCGCCGGCAAGTCCGCCGCGCCCGCCGCCGCCGTTTCTGTGCGCGAGACCGCCGACGCGGTCGAGATCATCAGTGGCGAGCAGTCCTGGACCATCCCGCGCAAGGGCGCCGACATCATCGCCCGCGCCACGGTGGCCGGCCGCGAGACCGTCCGCAACGTACGCCTCGTGGCCCTGACCCAGGACAAGCCCGACTTCGAGAGCGGCCCGGTCGCCGAGACCCGCTTCGAGGGCGAGATCGAAAGCCTGGTCGTCGAGCAGAAGGGGCCGGTGCGCGCGGTCGTGAAGCTGGAAGGCAAGCACCGGGGCGCGGGTCGCGCATGGCTGCCCTTCACTCTGCGCCTCTACGTCTATGCCGGCAGCCGCTCGCTGCGGATCATGCACAGCTTCGTCTTCGACGGCGACGAGAACCGCGACTTTATCCGCGGCCTGGGCCTCGTCGGCCAGACGCCGATGACCGACCCGCTGTACGATCGCCACGTGCGCTTCGCCGGCGAGAACGACGGCGTCTGGGGCGAGGGGATCCGTCCGCTCACCGGCCTGCGTCGCGATCCGGGCAAGGCCTGGCGCGACGCCCAGGTCGCCGGCCAGAAGACGCCGGGGCTGGAGGGCATGGCCCCGACCGTCTCCAAGCGCCTGGACCTGATCCCGGCCTGGGGCGACTTCACGCTCAGCCAGCCCAATTCCGACGGCTTCTCGATCAAGAAGCGCACCAAGCCGGGCCACGGCTGGATCGACGCCATCACCAGCGGCCGGGCCACGGGCCTGGGCTACATCGGCGGGGCCAGCGGCGGCGTCGCCTTCGCCATGACCGACTTCTGGAAGCGTTGCCCCACGCGCCTGGATATCCGCAACGCCCATACCGATGCGGCCGAGTTCACCGTCTGGCTGTGGTCGCCGGACGCCGCGGCCATGGACCTGCGCTTCTATCACGACGGCCTGGGCATGAACGATCACCCGGCCGAGCGCGAAGGCCTGGAGATCACCTACGAGGACTACGAAAAGAACTGGGGCCGCCCGCTGGGTATCGCCCGCACCAACGAGATCACCCTCTGGGCTCTGCCCTCGACGCCGTCGCGCCCCGATTTCGCGGCCATGGCCGCCCGCCTGCGGCAGACGCCGCGCCTGGTCGCCACGCCCGCCCGCCTGAAGGCGGCGCAGGTGTTCGGCGACTGGAGCCTCGTTGATCGCTCCACCCCGACCCGCCGGGCGCTGGAAGACCAGAACGACGGCCTGCTGGCCTTCTACATGCTCGATGTCGAGCAGCACCGCTGGTACGGCTTCTGGAACCACGGCGACGTCATGCACACCTATGACAGCGACCGTCACGTCTGGCGCTACGACATCGGCGGCTTCGCCTGGGCCAATTCCGAGCTGTCGCCGGACCTGTGGCTGTGGCTGTCGTTCGTGCGCTCGGGCCGCGCCGACGTCTTCCGCCTGGCCGAGGCCATGACCCGCCACACCGGCGAGGTCGACGTTTGTCACATCGGCCCCTATCGGGGCCTGGGTACGCGGCATGGCGTCCAGCACTGGGCCGACAGCTCCAAGCAGCCGCGCGTCTCCAACGCCGCCTATCGCCGCTACTACTACTACCTGACCGCCGACGAGCGGGTGGGCGACCTGATGCACGCCCTGATCGACTCCGACGAGAGCCTGACCCGCGTCGACATCGGCCGCAAGCTGCCGGGCGCCCAGCCCTCGCGGCCGCCGGGCGTGGTCGACATGGGCTTCGGCACCAGCTGGAGCGCCTTCGCCGCCGCCTGGCTCACCGAGTGGGAGCGCACCGGCGACAAGCACTGGCGCGACCGCATCGTGGCCGGCATGGACACCATCGCGGCCATGAAGCAGCAGTGGTTCGCCGGCGGCACGGACTTCGACCTGAAGACCGGCAAGTTCCTGGGCAAGGGCGAGACCGTCAGCGTCTCGCACCTCAACGCCGTGTTCGGCGCGGTCGAGGTCCATTCCGAGCTGTTCCAGCTGATCGACAACCCGCGCTATCGCGAGGCCTGGCTCGACTACTGCCAGTTCTACAATGCCTCGGACGCCGAGTTCCGGGCCAAGACCGGCGCGCCGGCCAAGGGCCGCAACCTCAAGGAAGGCCATTCGCGCCTGACCGCCTACGCCGCTTTCCACCGCAAGGATCCGGCCCTGGCCCAGCGGGCCTGGCGCGAATACTTCAGCGGCGACGCCGGCCTCGGCGTCGGCACGATCGCCACCAAGCGCCGCGTCGATGGTCCAGCCGTCATCGAGCCGATGGAGGAGATCCCGCGCATCTCGACCAACGCGTCCTCGCAATGGGGCCTGGCCACCATCCAGAACCTCGCCCTGATCGGCGACGTCCTGGAAGAGGCCCGCGCCAACCTGCCCGCCGCCGGCAAGCGCGGCCAGGACCTGGGCAAGGACACGTTCTAGGAAGGCGGCCATCCAGATCCTCCCCCTCTGGGGGAGGTGGCCCGGAGGGCCGGAGGGGGGACGTTCTCAGCCGCCGCAGCGCCTGACGATCTTCTCCATGGAGGAGTTTCAGCGACTGCTACTCCGCCGCCTCGAGCATCGCCGGCGGTTCCTGCGCGCCGCCGCGCTGGACGGCCAGGGGCAGGCGGACCTGGGCCATCAGGCCTTCGCCGGTGTTGGACAGCCTGATCTCGCCGCCATGGGCGCGGACGGTGGTGCGCGAGGTGGCCAGGCCAAGGCCCACGCCCTGCTTGGTCGAGGTGCGGGCCGCCACGCTGCGGTAGAACGGCGTGAACACCCGGCCCAGCTCGTCCTCGCTCATGCCCGGGCCCCGGTCGCGGATTTCGGTCACGGCCTCGTCGCCGTCGACATAGAGGCGCACCCGGGCGCTGTCGCCGTACTTCACCGCATTGTCCACGAGGTTGGTGAACACCCGCTGCAGGCCCAGCACGTCGATCTCGACCTGCGGCGCGGTTCCGGGCTCGAGCACCACGTCGCCGCCGGTGATCTCGGCGTCGTCGACCACGCATTCGATCAGCGAGCGCAGGTCGACATGCTGGCGGGCCCCGGCCTCGGCGCTCTCGCGCATGAAGGCCAGCACCGAATTGATCATCGCCTCCATCTGGTCGATGTCCTGGCCGATCTCGCGGCGTAGCGCGGGCGAGGCGCGCTCCAGGCGGAAGCGCATGCGGGTCAGGGGCGTGCGCAGGTCGTGCGAGATGGCCCCGATCATCGCCGTGCGGTCGTTGATGAACCGGGTCAGGCGGGCCTGCATCTGGTTGAAGGCGCGGGCGGCGCGGCCGATCTCGGCCGGGCCGTGGGCGGCCAGCACCGGCGAGGACGGGTCGCGGCCCAGGGCCTCGGCGGCGTCGGCGAAGCCGGCCAGCGGGGCCACCAGGCGGCGGGCGAAGAGGTAGCCGACCGGCCCGACGATGGCGAACGAGACCAGGAACCAGAGCAGCACCCGGCGCTGCCAGCTGTTGGGGAAGCCCTCGGGCTTGGGCTGAAGGGTCACCCAGCGGCCGTCGGCCACGCGCACGGCGGCCACGAAGTCGCCCTCGATATAGGGCGCCGGAGCCAGGCCGAAGAGGCCGCGGGCGACGGGTGCGGGCAGGGCGCGGCCCTGCGGCTGGGGCTTGGCCTGCGCGACGACCGTCTTCGGCGCCGCCGGCGCGGCCAGGCGCGGCGCGGCGGACACGGCCTCGACCACCGGCTTGGCGCGCGGCGTCAGGGGCGGCGGCGTGACGACCGCGTGGGTGACCATCGGCTCGGGCGCGGGCGGCGGCGCCGGCGCGGCTACCGGCTCGCGCGGCTCGGAGACGGCCACGAAGCTCGAGGTGCGGAACGGGGCGGTGAACAGCGGATCGGCCGACAGCCGCTGCGGCAGGCGTGGCATCACGCGCGGCGGGCCGACCATGGCGCCGTCGGGGCGCCCTGGCGCGCCTTGAAAGGCTTGGTTCGGTCGGCCGGTGCGGGCGTCGCCGATCACGCCGCCCGGCTGGCGGTAGTCGGTCCGCGTCGTGCCCGACGGCCCGCGTCCCGGGCGCCAGGTCCCGCCGGACATCGGCACGCTGGGCGTGGCGGTGATCGGAAAGCCGACCGAGCCGGGGCCGACCGAAGGGCGCATGCCCGGCATCGGCGGGCGCTGGAACCCGCCGGGACCGGTCATCGGCTGGGCCTGGGCGTAGGAGGTGAACAGGAAGGTCAGGGGCGAGGGGACGGCTTCGGCGCGCTGGCGCGGGGCGCCGCCTGCGCCGGCGAACGGCGGCGGGGCGTAGAACAGCAGCCGCACGTCGTCGGGATCGGCGTTCAGCAGCCGGGCGAGATCGGCGCTCGACCGCTCCGAGGCCACCCAGCCGGGGCTGTTCAGGCTCGGGGGCTCGTCCTCGACCGTACGCACCAGGGGGCGGCTGGAACCGGTGTCGATGGCCGCGCCCTTCAGGCCGGCGGCGATGTCGGCCAGGCTGTGCTGTTCGGGCGGCTTGGGCGGCAGCAGCAGGGTCAGGGCCAGGGTCGCCAGCTGGGCGACGACCAGGCTGCCGACCAGCAGGCAGACGATGCGCAGGGCGATCGGCGCGTCGGGGCGGCGCAGCTGGGCGATCAGGCGCTTCATTCGATCACCACCTTGGCGTCCAGCACGTAGCCGACGCCGCGATAGGTCTTGATCAGTTCCTGTTCGCACTGGGCCTCGATCTTGCGGCGCAGGCGGCTGATGTGCAGGTCGACGCCGCGGCCGACGGTCTCGGCGGCCTCGCCGCGGATGACGGTCAGCAGATCCTCGCGCGAAACCACCGAGCGGGCGTTGTCGAGCAGCAGCGACAGGATTGCCAGCTCGCCGCGCGTCAGCAGCAGCAGCATGCCGCCCGGCGCGGTCAGCTGGCGGGCCGACAGGTCCAGGCGAAAGCCGGCGAAGGCGTAGATGTTGCGCTTGGGATTGCGCCCTAGCGGCCCGGCGGCCGCGCGGCGGCGCATCAGGGCCTTGACCCGGGCCAGCAGCTCGCGCGGCGGGATCGGCTTGACCACGTAGTCGTCGGCGCCCAGCTCGAGGCCCAGGATCCGGTCGACGGCCTCGCCCATGGCGCTGAGCATCAGGATCGCCGGGCCGTCGGGGCGCGCCAGCTGGCGACACAGCGACAGGCCGTCCTCGCCGGGCAGGTTGACGTCCAGCACGACCACGTCGACGGCGTGGGCTTCCAGGATCTCGCGGGCGGCCTCGACGGCCCCGGCCTGGCGCACCGCATAGCCCTGCGCGCCCAGATAGGCGGCCATCTCGCGGCGCAGGACGTCGTCGTCCTCCACGAGCAGGACGGTCGCGGTCTCGGTGATCGAGGCGTCGGGGGTCATCGGCTCCCGGTTATGACATGGCGAGGGCGCCCGCGTCCCTGCCGCGGGCTGGACGAGGGGGCGGCGGCGCGCGTCATGACGTCGCGGCGGCGCCTGGGGAGCGCCTGGTGGGGCGACTGGCGCGGGAGGCGGGCTCAAGGTTCCGCTCCATGGTTGCGGCGCGGACATGCCTTGTCGACTCGAACACCCGGCGATGATCGCCGAAAAGTACGGAATCGTTGCGGATCCTGGCCCATGGATCAGCTTTGCCGGTGTAACGCGTCTGCAATTTGTCGCTATGTATCCGCCTTGTATCGTTCGGCGCGGCCGCCGATACGCAGTGTCGGGCTTGCGGGGAACTTGGGCGGGCCGCTACCACAGGGCGTCGCGCGAAGCACCGGGCGCGAAGGGCCGAGCGGAGCGCATGAGCGACATCACCATCGTCGATATCGCCAAGCAGGCGGGCGTCTCGATCAAGACGGTGTCGCGCGTCATCAATCGCGAGGAGGGCGTGGGGCCGGCCACGCGGGCGCGGGTCGAGGACCTGATCGAGAAGCTCGGCTATCGCCCCAACGTCTCGGCCCGTTCGCTGTCCAGCCGCCGCAGCTACCTGATCGGCGTCGTCTTCATGCGCGTCGGCGCCTATCACTATGTCGGCGAGGTTCAGGTCGGGGCCATGCGCGCCTGCCGCCGGGCCGGCTATCACATGGTCATCGAGCAGGTCGACGATCCGGGGCAGGCGAGGGGGCCGAGCCTGGCGCAGGCCCTGAAGGCCGGCCGCTTCGACGGTCTCGTCCTGACCCCGCCGGTCTGCGACGATCCGGAGATCCTGGCGATCATCGAGGCCCAGGGTCTGTCCTACGTGCGCGTCGCGCCCGACCGCGACTTCGGCCGCTCGCCCTACGTCTTCATGGACGACCAGCAGGCGGCCCACGACATGACGGCCAGGCTCTGGGATCTCGGCCACCGCCGCATCGGCTTCATCGACGGGCCGGCCGACCACGGCTCGGCCCGCCGCCGCCGCGAAGGCTACATGACCGCCATGGCCGAACGGGGCCAACGGGTGAGGCCCGAATGGATCGCGCCCGGCGACTTCATGCCGCTGTCGGGTCTTGAGGCCGGCGACCGGCTGCTGGGCTTGCCGGAACCGCCGACCGCGATCTTCGCGGCCAACGACTCCATGGCCATGGGCGTGCTGTCGGCCGCCTCCAAGCGCGGGCTCTCCGTGCCGGGCGACCTGTCGGTGGTCGGCTTCGACGACGGTCCGCTCGCGGAGTCGTCCTGGCCGGGCCTGACCACGGTGCACCAGCCGATCGCCGAGATGGCCGAGGCGGCGACCGAGATGCTGATCGAAGGATTCGGCGACCCCCGCTTCCGCAGCCGGACGGCGGCTCGGCAGCTCGACTACCACATCGTCGAGCGCGGATCCTCGACCTCGCGCTAGCGGTAACTCGCGGACGGGTTGAGGTTGCTTGTGCTTCTATTGGCGCCTATTTTCAGCAATTTGACCCAACTTAACTGCTGATTTTGGGTGAAAAACCTAGACAGCGGTGTCTTTTGAAAACGGCATAGACAACGTTGTCGTATCGTGGTGTCAATCTACGACAACGTTGTCGTCGTCGGGACATTCCGAGACGGAACGGAGCTCAAACCCCGGGACAAGGGGTGGAGGAAACATCGCCCGACGTCCGCTGCGGCGCCGGGATCCTGGCTGGAGCGACGCGTCAGCGCCGCCTTCCGGTCCGCGCAGGAAAGGGGAACTACATGCGCACCGTGCTCTTTACGTCGGCCGCCCTGGCGGTCGTGTGCTTCAACGCGCCCGTCGCCTTCGCCCAGGACGCTCCGGTGGCGCTGGACGAGGTGGTCATCACCGCCCAGCGGCGCAGCGAGAACCTGCAGAAGACGCCGCTGACCGTCTCGGCCGTTACTGGCGACAAGCTGGAATCCCAAGGGGTCAAGACCGTGGTCGACCTGGCCAGCCAGGTTCCGGCCCTGCAGATCACCTCCAGCGGCTCGGGCGCGGCCCAGGTCTTCCTGCGCGGCATCGGCAGCACCAACACCACCGAGGTCGGCGACCCGGCCGTCGCCTACCACATCGACGGCATCTACCAAGCCCGCTCCACCTCGGTCGGCGCGCTGTTCTACGACATCGACCGGGTCGAAGTGCTGCGCGGCCCGCAGGGCACGCTCTACGGCCGCAACGCCACCGCCGGCGCCATCAACGTCATCACCAAGAAGCCGGTGCTGGGCGAGTACGAGGGCGCGGGTTCGATCGAGGTCGGCAACTACAACGCCGTCACCACCTCGGGCCTGATCAACGTGCCGATCGGCGACACCCTGGCCGTGCGCGCCTCGTTCCAGCAGAGCCGCCACGACGGCTACGTCAACGCCATCAACCAGGGGCCGGGCACCGGCGGCAACGACCGCTACGACCAGGACGACAAGTCGGCCCGTGTGCGCGTGCTGTGGAAGCCCAGCGACAACTTCTCGCTGATCCTCAACGCCGACTACCTGCACCAAGGCGGCGCGGGCGGCGGCGACGGCACCTACGGCACTACGCGCGTCACCGGCGACCCGTGGTCCTGCTACTGCTCGACTAACCTCTATCGCAACAACCGCTTCTTCAGCACCGGCGCCGAGGCCAACTGGGACCTGGGCTTCGCCAACCTGACCTATCTGGTCGGCTACAACTTCTCCAAGCTCGACCGCACCGGGGAGAACGCCAGCACCGGCGCGCCGAACTACTTCCTGGGCAAGGACTACACCTGGTCGCACGAACTGCGCTTGGGCGGCGACACCGGCAAGCTGAAGTGGGTGGTCGGCCTCTATCGCTTCACCGAAGACAACAACGTCGACTTCCGCGTCTTCCTGGCGAACAACTCGTACCTGTCGTTCATCCAGCCCGAGATCACCGCCGAGAGCATCGCCGTGTTCGGCCAGACGACCTACGAGGTCACCGACCGGTTCCGCGTCACCGGCGGCCTGCGCTACACCGAGGACAAGAAGGGCCGGGTGGGCGGCACCTACCTGACCAACTCAGCGGGCGCGATCGTCTCGACGGTGGTGGCCAACGTTGCCGACGCCAAGTGGGACGCCACCAACTGGAAGATCGGCGCCGACTTCGACCTGACCTCGACCTCGATGATCTACGCCAACGTCGCCACCGGCTACAAGGCGGGCGGCTACTACGACGGCATCGCCGACAACGTCTACGCGCCGGAGAAGATCACCTCCTACGAGGCCGGCGTGAAGAACCGTTTCCTCGACAACCGCCTGCAGGTGAACGCCACGGCGTTCCTCTACGACTACCGCGACTTCCAGGTCAGCGCCCTGGGCACCATCGGCGGCCAGGACGCCACGGTCACCCTCAACGCCGACAAGGCCAAGATCTACGGCCTGGAATTCGAGACCAACCTGGCGCTCACCGAGCATGACCGGATCGACGCCTCCCTGGGCTGGCTGCACGCCGAATACACCGATTTCGTGCTGCCGCGCGGGGACTCGTTCTCGAACAACAACGCCAACGCCACGGTGGCGGCCTGCTACACGGCCAATTACGCAGCGGCGGCTCCGCGCTCGACCGACTTCTCCGGCTGCCGCATGGCCCGCACGCCCGAGTGGACCTTCAACCTCGGCTACCAGCACATCTGGGAACCAAGCTTTGGCGGCACCCTGACGGGCCGGATCCAGACCCACTACGAGACCAGCAAGAACCTCGAGTACCACGGCTTCGCCGAGAACAAGGAAGGCGCCTTCACCAAGACGGACGTCAGCCTGACCTACGCCAGCCCCGACGATCGCTGGACCCTGCAGGGCTATGTCCGCAACCTCGAGGACGACGACGTGCGCACCGCCTCGGCGCCGAACTCGACCACGGGCCTGGCCACCAACGGAGCCGGCGAATTCTACGCCCCGCCGCGCACCTACGGCCTGCGCCTCGGCGTGACTTTCTAACCACCTCACTCCCCCTCGCGCCCGACGGATCCTGCCCGTCGGGCGCATCTTTGTTTTTCGTGTAGCCAAGCGAGTTTAGCTGATGATCCTCACACGACGCCTTCTGCTCCTGGCTGCCTCCGCGACCGTGCTCGGCGGCGGCGCCCAGGCCGCGCCCAAGCAGCCCGAACTGGGCGTGCGCGACGGCAAGACGATCACTGTCGACGGCCTGAAGTTCCGCGACCTCGACCGCGACGGAAAGCTGTCGCCCTACGAAGATTGGCGCCTGTCGGCCGAGGTTCGCGCCGCCGACCTGACCGCGCGCATGACGCTGGACGAAAAGGCCGGCCAGATGATGCATGGCACCCTGCCGGCGACCGGTCCCATGGGCGTGGCCGGCATCGGCTCGGGCTACGACATGGCCAAGGCGACGCCCCTGGTCGTGGACCGCCACGTCACCACCTTCATCACCCGCCTGGCTGGCGCGCCCAGCTTCCTTGCCCAGCAGAACAACGCCATCCAGGCGATCGCCGAGAAGGGACGCCTGGGCGTGCCGGCGACGATCAGCACCGATCCGCGCCACCACTTCCAGTTTACGGCCGGCGCCAGCGTCGCCCCCGGCGGCTTCTCGCAATGGCCCGAGGCCCCGGGCCTAGCCGCCATCGGCGATGCGGCTCTGGTCAAGCGCTTCGGCGACATCGCCCGCCAGGAGTACCGCGCCGTCGGCATCCATCAGGCGCTGTCGCCGATGGCCGACCTGTCGACCGAGCCGCGCTGGTCGCGCACCAACGGCACCTTCGGCGAGGACGCCGATCTCGTCGGCAAGATGACCAAGGCCTACGTCCAGGGCTTCCAGGGCGGCGACCGGGGTCTCTCGATCGGCGGCGTCTCGGCCGTGGTCAAGCACTGGGTCGGCTACGGCGCCTCGGCCAAGGGCTTCGACGGCCACAACAGCTACGGCCGCTATGCCGTTTTCCCCAAAGGACAATTCGACCTGCACGTGAAGCCGTTCGACGAGGCTTTCGCGGCCGGCGTTGTGGGCGTCATGCCGACCTACGCCATCCTTCAGGACGTGGCCCTGGACGGTAAGCCGCTGGAGCCGGTGGCCGCCGGCTTCTCCAAGCAGTTGTTGACCGACCTGCTGCGCGGCAAGCACGGCTTCAAGGGGATCGTGCTGTCGGACTGGGCCATCACCAACGACTGCGGCGAGACCTGCCGCAACGGTTTCCCGGCCGGGGTGACGCCCAGCTTCGCGGGCTTCTCCACCGCCTGGGGCGTCGAGGACATGGCCAAGGTCGACCGTTACGCCAAGGGCGTGAACGCAGGCCTCGACCAGTTCGGCGGCGTCGAGGACACGGCCGAGCTGGTTCAGGCCGTCAAGGCCGGCAAGATCACGGAAGGCCGCATCGACGAGTCCGTGAAGCGCATTCTGCTGGTCAAGTTCGAGCAGGGCCTGTTCGAGAACCCCTATGTCGACCCCAAGGCGGCCGACGCCATCGCCGGGGCCAAGGCCTTCGTCGACGAGGGCAGGGCGGCCCAGAGCGCGGCCCTGACGCTGCTGGAGAACAAGAACGGCCTGCTGCCTCTGACGGCCGCCGGCCGCAAGGTCTGGCTCAAGGGCATCTCGCCCGACGTCGCCAAGGCCTACGGCCTGACGCCGGTGACCGACCTGGCCCAAGCGGACCTGGCCATCATCCGCGTCGAGACCCCGTTCGAGACCCTGCACCCGAACTACACCTTCGGCGTTCGTCAGCACGAGGGCGACCTGTCGTTCAAGGACGGCGCGGCAGACTACGAGGCCATCAAGGCGGCCTCGGCCAAGGTCCCGACCATCGTCAGCGTCTATCTCGACCGCCCGGCCATCCTGACCAACGTCCGCGACAAGGCCGCCGCCCTGGTGGGCGACTTCGGCTCCAGCGACGAAGCGCTGCTTGATGCGTTGACCGGAAAGGCCAAGGCGCGCGGCAAGCTGCCGTTCGAGCTGCCCTCGTCGATGGCCGCCGTCGAACAGCAAGCCGAAGACGCTCCGCACGACAGCGAAAAGCCGCTCTACCCGATCCACTACGGCCTGACCTACTAGGGGGACCGCCACCATGATCCGTATGACGACCGCCGCCAGCATCGCGGCGCTTTCCCTGGCCGCCGGCGCGGCCCACGCCCAGCAGCCGTGGATGAACACCAAGCTCTCGCCCGACGAGCGCGCGGCCCTGCTTGAGAAGGAGATGACGCTCGACGAGCGCATCGGCCTGGTCCACGGCCCGATGTCGATGCCGATCTTCGGCATCAAGAAGCCTGACGGGGCCATTGGCTCGGCCGGCTACATCCCCGGCATCCCGCGCCTGGGCGTGCCGGCCCTGGAAGAGAGCGACGCCAGTCTCGGCGTCACCAACCCGCTGGGCGTGCGGCCGGGCGACGGGGCCACGGCCCTGGCCTCTGGCCTGTCGCTGGCGGCGACCTTCAACACCAAGCTGGCCTATGACGGCGGGGCGGTGGTCGGCCGCGAGGCGCGCGCCAAGGGCTTCAACGTCCAGCTGGCCGGCGGCGTCAACCTGGCCCGCGACCCGCGCAACGGCCGCAACTTCGAATATCTGGGCGAAGATCCCTGGCTGGCCGGCAACCTCGTCGCCGCCCAGATCAACGGCATCCAGGCCCAGGGCATCGTCTCGACGATCAAGCACTTCTCGCTGAACGGCCAGGAGACCAGCCGCCACTTCGCCAACTCGGTGATCGATGAGGCCGCCCATCGCGAAAGCGACCTGCTGGCCTTCCAGATCGCCATCGAAAAGAGCCAGCCGGGCTCGGTGATGTGCGCCTACAACCTCGTCAATGGCGACTACAGCTGCGGCAACCCCCACCTGCTCAACGACGTGCTGAAAGGTGACTGGGGCTACAAGGGCTGGGTGATGTCGGACTGGGGCGCGGTCCATGCCACCGACTACATCGTCAAGGGCCTGGACCAGCAGTCGGGCGAGCAACTGGACGCCAAGATCTGGTTCGGCGAGCCCTTGAAGGCCGCTGTCGAGAAGGGCGAGATCCCGGCCGCGCGCCTGTCGGACGCCACGCGCCGCATCCTGCGCTCGATGTTCGCCGCCGGCCTGTTCGACAAGCCGGTGACCCCGGGCGGCGCCATCGACTATGACGCCAATGCCGAGATTTCGCGCACGGCGGCCTCGGAAGGCATCGTGCTGCTGAAGAACCGCGAGGGCCTGCTGCCGCTGGCCAGGAGCGCCAAGACCATCGCCGTGATCGGCGGCCATGCCGACGCCGGCGTTCTGTCGGGCGGCGGCTCCTCGCAGGTCGTGCCGCCGGGCGGCGCCAAGCGCGTCGTGCCGCTGGGCGGCGAGGGTATGATGGGCGCCTTCCGCAGCCAGTATTTCAACGGCTCCTCGCCGTTGGCCGCCATCCGCAAGGCCGCGCCGGACGCCAAGGTCACCTTCGACGACGGCCGCTATGTCGCCTCGGCCGTCGCTGCGGCAAAAGCCGCCGACGTGGTGGTGGTCATGGGCAACCAGTGGATGGGCGAGGGCGAGGACGCCTTCGACCTGTCGCTGCCAAACGGCCAGGACGAACTGATCGCCGCCGTGGTCGCCGCCAACCCCAACGCCATCGTCGTGCTGCAGACCGGCGGACCGGTGTCCATGCCGTGGCTGAACGAGGCCGGCGCGGTGGTCGAGGCTTGGTACGGCGGCGCCAAGGGCGGCGAGGCCATCGCCGACGTGCTGTTCGGCGCGGTCAATCCGTCGGGGCGCCTGCCGGTGACCTTCCCGGCTTCGCTGTCGCAGTACCCGCGCGAGGCCCTGCCGGGCCGCGGCGTACCGGAGAAGACGAAGTTCGACGTCAACTACACCGAGGGCGCCGACGTCGGCTACCGCCGCTTCGCCGCCACCGGCGACAAGCCGTTGTTTCCGTTCGGCTACGGCCTGTCCTACACCTCGTTCGCCTATTCGAACCTCAAGGTCGAGGGCGGCCAGTCGGTCACCGTCAGTTTCGACGTCGCCAACACCGGCAAGGTCGAGGGCAAGGATGCTCCGCAGGTCTATCTGACCGGCGCGGCCGGCAGGCCGTTGCAGCGCCTGATCGGCTTCGACAAGGTGTCGCTGAAGCCTGGCGAGACCCGCCGCGTGACCCTGACCGCCGATCCGCGCCTGCTGGCCAGCTTCGACGCCAAGGGCCGTCGCTGGGTCGTCACGGGCGGCGACTATCAGGTGGCGGTCGGCGCTTCGGCCACGGACCTGGCCCTCAAGGGCGGGGCCAAGGTCAAGGCCCGGACGCTGAAGCCGTAAGGGAAGGGCATGGCGATGAGATCTCTGGTTTCGGGCCTGGCCCTCTCGCTGGCCATCGGCCTGCCGGCCCTGGCCGCCGGCCCGGTGGTCAAGACCACCGCCGGCCCCGTCGAGGGCGTCGAGAGCGGGACGGTGGCGGCGTTCAAGGGCGTGCCCTTCGCCGCTCCTCCCGTCGGTCCGCTGCGCTGGCGCGCGCCCCAGGCCCCCGCGGCCTGGACCGCCGTCCGTCCGGCTGCCGAATACGGCCCCGACTGCGCGCAGAACCCGTTCCCGGGCGACGCCGCGCCCCTGGGCGTCAAGCCGGCCGAGGACTGCCTCTATGTGAATGTCTGGACGCCGAAGGATGCGATCAAGGCCAAGGCTAAGAAGCCGGTCATGGTCTGGATCTACGGCGGCGGCTTCGTCAACGGCGGTTCCTCGCCCTCGGTCTATGCCGGCGATAGATTCGCCCGCGACGGCGTGGTGCTGGTCAGCTTCAACTACCGCGTCGGGCGCTTTGGCTTTTTCGCCCACCCGGCGCTGTCGGCGCAGAACGCCGACGGCGGCCTGCTCGGCAACTACGCGTTCATGGACCAGATCGCGGCCCTCAAATGGGTGCAGGCCAATATCGAAGCCTTTGGCGGCGATCCTGGCAACGTGACGATCTTCGGGGAGTCGGCCGGCGGCATGTCGGTCAACGCCCTGCTGACCACGCCCCTGGCGCAGGGCCTGTTCCACAAGGCCATCATCCAGTCGGGCGGCGGCCGGCCGCGCCTCTTGCCGTCGCTGCCGATCAAGGCCGCGCCGGGCGAGCGCTCGGCCGAGAGCGTCGGCGTCGCCTTCGCCGCCAAGGCCGGCGTGACCGGGGAGGGGGCCGAAGCCTTGGCCGCCCTGCGCGCGCTACCGGCCGACGCGGTGGTCGACGGCCTCAACATGGCCACCTCCGGCGTGCCCACCTGGAACGGCGGGCCGATGGTCGACGGCAGGATCGTCACCAAGCCGGTGCTCGACGCCTTCGCCGCAGGCGAATGGACCAAGATGCCGGTGATGGTCGGGGCCACCGGCGCTGACGGCTTCTTCTTCGGCGGCACGCGCGACCAGGTCTTCGCTCCGTTCGGCGAGCAACGGGCCGAGGCCGAGAAGCTCTACGACCCGACCGGCGACGGCGACATCAAGGTCTATGGCTGGAAGGCCGCCGGCGACCGGATGTTCATCGAGCCGGCTCGTGAGGTGGCGCGCACCCTGTCGGCGCAGGGCGCGCCGGTGTGGTCGTTCCGCTTCTCCTACGTGGCCGAGAGCCAGCGCAAGGAGTGGTGGAGCGCCCCGCACGCCACCGAGATCCCGTTCGTGTTCGATACGGTCGACGCCCGCTACGGCGCGGCCCTGACCCCAGCCGACCAGGCCGCCGCCAAGGCCGCCCACGCCTACTGGATCGCCTTCGCGGCCAAGGGCGCGCCTGAGGCTGCGGGACTGCCGGTCTGGCCGAAGTACGACGCGGCCGGCGATGCGATCATCGACTTCACCAACGACGGGGTGAAGGCGGGGCCGGATCCGCTGAAGGCGAGGCTGGATCTGGTCAAGGCCACCACGCCGCAGTCGGCGGGCCAGATGGCGAGGAAGTGACATGGCCGCCCGCCTTGCCGACGCGGTGATCGACCGCGACACCTTCCAGGCCCTGCGCCGGGCCCTGCCGGCCGCCACCAAGGCCTGCCTGCAGGAGACCTTCGGCATCAGCGAGACCACCTGGGTCAAGCTGCGCGACGGTCGTCCGGTCAAGCAGGCGACCCTGGAGCGGCTGCTGGAGCGCTATCGGCGGATGTGCGGGGAGATGGCAAGGCGGGCGGCGTAGGTGTTTGGCCCTCGTCCTTCGACAAGCTCAGGATGAGGGCCATTGATGCGGCGGCTACCTAGAAAACCTCACCCTGAGCCTGTCGAAGGGCGAGGTTTTCGTTTCTGCCGTCAGCCGCTGATCTTCGGCAACCCGTCCATGATCGCCGTGAGCGCCAGCACGGTCTGGCCCTCCATGGCGCTGTGGCCCGCATCCGTCTTCACGTAGCTGGCCGGCGGGGCGCCGATCTCGTCCAGGGCCGCGACCAGCCGCGAGGCCTGCGACAGCGGGCAGACCTGGTCGAAACGGCCATGGACGATGTGGATGTCCAGGTCCTGAAGCTTGTCCACGTTCTTCACGATGTAGTCCGGCTCGAGGAACAGGCCGTTGGCGAAGAAGTGGGCCTCGATCTGGGCGAAGCACAAAGCAAAGTCGGCCTCGCCGAACTTACCCGCGTCGGCGTTGTCGGGGATCATGTTCGAGATCGTGCCTTCCCAGACCGACCAGGCCACGGCCGCCTCGAGCTGGCGCTGACGCTCGGCCTGGCTGGTCGGCGTCATGTCGAAGATCGTCTTGTAGGCGCCCATGATGTTGCCGCGCTCTTCGACCGGGATCACCTCGACGAAGGCCTTCCACTCGTCGGGATAGGCGATGTAGGCGCCCGGCTCGGTCAGGGCATAGGGCGTGTTGGTGAAGGCCGCCGCATTGCCCTGGTACATGTAGAGCAGGTCTTCGGTCGCGCCCAGGAAGATGCCGCGCAGGATCAGCGAGGCCACCTTGTCGGCGTGGCGGATGGCGTAGGTGAGGGCGAGCGTGCTGCCCCAGCTGCCGCCGAACACGTGCATGCGGCCGGTGACGCCCAGCGCGTCGCGCAGCTTGTTGATGTCGTCGACCAGGTGGTCGGTGGTGTTGTTGGTCAGGGCCACCTGCGGGCCGGCCGAGGCAACGGTGGGCTCGCTCTTTCCGCAGCCGCGCTGGTCGAACAGGATCACGCGATAGCGCTTGGGATCGAAGAAGCGGGCCATCGGCGGGGCGCAGGCGCCGCCGGGGCCGCCGTGCAGGAACATCACCGGCTCGCCGTCGGGATTGCCGTATTCTTCCCAGTAGAGCTTGTGGTCGGGCGCGGTGTCGACCTGCAGCAGGCCGCTCTTGTTGGCGACGGGCTGATCGTACTTCCATTCACCAGTGACCTTGCTGGTGATCCGCAACCGCGAGAAATTCATAACTCGACCTTTCGTGAGGCTGTTCGCCCGTGCCGTTTAGATGCGCTCGTCACCAGCGACCGCAAGTCAAAATCGGCGGCTCTCGACAGGATCGGAGCGTCCGCGTACCCCACCGCTTCGCCCCAGCCCGAAGGAGGGACCATGGCCAATCCCTTCTCGCTGCTGCTGCCGGCGCTGGTCCCGTCCTGGAACTTCTTCGACGTCATCGCCGCCTCGCCGCGTGTCGAGTACGCCCTGGCCGGCGCCCGCGATGCAGCCCTGGACGCCTGGACCGAATTTCGTCCGCGCCCCCAGCGCCTGTCGCCCGCCGCCATGCTGGGCCGGCTGTTCTGGAACCCGCGCTGGAACGAGAGCCTCTATCTGGTCAGTTGCGCCGAGCGCCTGGTCGAGGAGCCGACGGCTCACGTCGAGGACGAGGTCTTCCGCCGGATCGCGGCTGATCTGGCGGTCCAGCCCGACGCCGCGCCCTGGCTGTCGTTCAGGCTGCTGTTCATTGATCCGACGGGCGAGCGCGAGGTGCTCTACCAGGCCGCGCCGCGGCTATTGGCGGACATCGACGTCCGATGAGCTTCGACCATGCCCTTCGCCTGACCGAGGTGCTTCTGGTCCTGGCGCTGATTCAGCAGAGCCTGGAGCACCTGCGGGCCTTTCGGCGCGAGCGGCTGCTGTTCGGCGCGCGCATCCTGCTTTGCGGTCTTGTCGTCGCGGGTCTCGCCTCGCCCTGGCCGCTGGTCGGCCTGGCGGGCCTGTCGCTGCTGATCCTCCAGCGTTTCCAGGGACCCTACAACGGCGGCAGCGACCGGCTGGGCCTGCTGGCCCTGTGGTGCGTGACCCTGGCGCGCGTGCTGCCCGTCGATCAGTGGCGCGAGCTGGCCTTCGGCTATCTTGGCGTGCAGCTGATGCTGTCCTACTTCATCTCCGGCTGGGTGAAGATCGTGAACCCCGATTGGCGCAAGGGCGTGGCCCTGCGCCAGGTGTTCGCTTTCTCGGCCTATCCCGTCGCCGAGGACCTGCGCGGCTGGGCCGACCGGCCGCGTCTGCTGCTCGTGATGTCCTGGGCGGTGATGCTGTTCGAGCTGGCCTTTCCGCTGACCCTGATCTCGCAGCCGTCGCTGATGGTCGGGCTCGTCGTCGCGGCGACCTTCCACCTGGCCAACGCCCGCCTGTTCGGCCTCAATCGCTTCTTCTGGACCTGGCTGGCGGCCTATCCGGCCATTCTCTGGCTGCAACTGCGCCTCTTCTAGCCCCAGGCGGGGAAGACCACGCAGGTGGGCCGATCGACGGTGATCGTCTGGCCGTTGGCGTGCAGGCGGCCCGACGCGTTGTTGCGTCCAAGCACTGTCACCGTTCCCGATCCCTGGTTGGCCGCCAGCAGCCAGCGGCCGGTCGGATCGAGGGCGAAGCTCCACGGCGTTTTGCCGCCGGTGGGGATGCGCTGGATCTCTCGCAGATCGCCCCTGACCTCGTCGACCTGGTAGACGACGATGACGTGCTCGACGCGGATCGAGGCGTAGACGAAGCGGCCGTCGTGGCTGACCGCCACCTCCGCGCCGTTGATCGGCGGCTCGCCGCCCGCGCGCAGGGTCTGCAACAGCTCCAGCCGGCCGCCCCGCAGGCGGTAGGCGCGCATCTCCGGCACGATTTCGCTGAGCAGGTAGAGGTAGCGGCCGCTGGTATGCAGCGCCATGTGGCGAGGGCCCGTTCCCGGCGGCAGCACGGCGGAGGCCTCGCCCGCCGGACCCAGCGTCCGTGTCGCCTCGTCGTACGGATGGACGAAGACCCGGTCCGCGCCGAGGTCGGCGACCAGCGCTTGCCGTCCCGTCGGGTCGACCATCACCGCGTGGGCGTGCGGTCCCTGCTGCTGCGGCGAGGGTCCCGAGCCAGTGTTGGCTTGAACCGAGGCCGGCGCTTCCAGTCCGCCGTCGCTGCGGACGGGCAGGGCGGCGACGTGGCCCGTGCCATAGTGCGCGACCAGGAGGCCGCCGGCCTTGTCGTCCAGCGACATGTGCGCCGGGCCGCCGCCGCCCGAGGCGACCGTTGAAATCGCGCTTAGGGCGCCCGTCGCAGGATCGGCCTTCAGGGCGTGGACCTGGCCCTGCTCGCCCGGGCCGTAGCCGGTTTCGCTGAGCGCATAGACAAGCGGGCGGTCGGGATGGGCGACGAGCCAGGTCGGTCGTTGAAGGGGCGCGACGACGCCGATCGCAGACAGGTCGCCAGTCCTGGTGTTCAGCCGGGCGGCGAAGACGCCCTGGCCGTCCTTGTCGGCCTGGGTTCCGACATAGACCAGTCGTTCTTCCCGCGTGGCCGCCTGCGCCGCCTGGGCGGCCATCAGGCCCAGTGCGCCGGCGGCGACCGCGCGGCGGGTGGGCAAGCCGTGTGTGGAATCGGTCATCGGCGTCTCCTCCATCCACGCTTGTCAGGCTTTGCAGGAGGCGTCGATAAGACCACTCGGGTTTCTTCCCCGAAGAAAATCGCATCGGGTTTGACGGAAGTTTCGTGCCCGTGCATCGCTCCCTCCAGAACAACTCGAACAATGAGTGGTGGGACGGAAACGGTGTCGGAGGGGCGTGCGCGCGTCGTGGCTTGGATAGGGCGGGAGATCCTGCCCCACGAAGCCGACCTGCGCGCCTGGCTGCGGCGAGCCTTCGCCACGGCCGGCGACGTCGACGACATCGTGCAGGAGACCTATTGCCGCCTGGCGGGGCTCTCCCACGTGGACCACATCGGCGAGCCGCGGGCCTATCTGTTCCAGGCCGCCCGCAGCGTCGCGCTGGAGCAGTTGCGGCGGGCGCGGGTGGTGCGCATCGACACGGTGACGGAAATCGACGCGCTGAACATCGAACTGGACGAGCCTTCGCCCGAGCGCATCGCCGGTGGGCGGCGCGAACTGGAGCGGGTGCGGCGGCTGATCGCCGCCTTGCCCGACCGCTGCCGTCGGATCTTCGAGATGCGCAAGATCGAGGGCCTGCCTCAACGCGAGATCGCCCGCCGCATGGGCGTGACCGAGAACGTGGTCGAGAACGAATCCGTGAGGGGGCTGCGCGCCATCCTCGCCGCCCTCGCCGAGGGTGAAACCGAAGAAACCGCGGCCGCGAGGAGGCCGAGTACGCATGACCGAACGCGAAAGCGCCGCTGACATCGAGGCGGCCGCCGCCCGATGGGTGGTGCGCGCCGATCGCGGGGATCTGGACCCGGCCGAGCTGGAGGCCTGGCTGGCCGGCGACACGCGCCGCCAGGGCGCCTTCGTGCGCGCCCAGGCCGCCTGGGGCCTGCTGGATCGTGGTCGCGCGCTGGACGTCGAAGAGGCGCCGCAGCGTCGCGGGGTCGATCGCCGGAGCTTGCTCGCGGGTCTTGGTATGGCGGCGGCAGCCTGCGTCGCCGTGATCGTGGCGCCGCGCCTGCTGGCCGCCCGCTATGGCACCGCCGTGGGCGAGATCCGCCGCGTGCCGCTGGCCGACGGTTCTTTGGCCGCGATCAACACCGACACCGCGCTGGAAGTGGCGATGAAGCCGCGCAAACGCGAGGTGCGCCTCGATCGGGGCGAGGCCTGGTTCCAGGTCGCCAAGGACGCCGAGCGGCCGTTCGTGGTCGAGAGCGGCCCGGTGCGGGTGAGGGCGGTCGGCACCGCCTTTTCGGTGCGTCGCCGCGACGGCGGCTGCGAGGTACTGGTCACCGAGGGCGTGGTCGAGGTCTGGTCGGAAGGGGCGGGCGAGGCCCCGCGTCGCGTGACCGCCGGCGAACGGGTTTTCGCCTCCGACAGCGCCGGCGCGGCCCGGCCCGTGCCGGCGTCGCTGGAGATCACCCGCGAGCTGGCCTGGCGCGAGGGCCAGATCGTGCTCGACGGCGAGGCCTTCGGCGCCGCCGCTGAGGAGTTCAACCGCTACAACGCCCGCAAGATCGTCATCGCCGATCCTGCCCTGGCCGACCAGAAGCTGGTCGGCTGGTTCCGCACCAACGAGCCCGAGAGCTTCGCCCGCGCCGCCGCCGCCAGCTTCGGCGCGCGTGTGACGGTGCGCGGCGACGCGATCCTCGTGCAGTCGGTCGCGCCCCTGGCGGAATAGGGATTTTGCCGTCCACGGAGGATGGCGCTCGAAAATTTTCGCCGAGCTCTGACGGAAACCGGTTTCCCGCCCATCGCTCAAGACAGGCGCTCCCAGAAGCGCCGTGCGAAACAAACAATAGGGAGGGCGCGGAATGGGTTATCCGCGAGACGTCTACGGAAAATCGGCCCTGATGCTGGCGGCGGGCGCCGCCGCGGTGCTGGCCAGCAGCCAGGCCCAGGCCCAGACGCGCAAGTTCGACGTGCCGGCCCAGGCCGCGGCCACCGGCATTCCCCAATTCGGCAAGCAGGCCGACCTGCAGATCCTGGCCCCGCAGGCGGCCGTGCAGGGCAAGCGGGTCAACGCCGTGCGCGGGACCTACACCGTCTCCGAAGGGCTTTCGCGCCTGCTCGACGGCGCCAACCTGACCGTCGTCTCCAACGACGGCCGCACCGCCGTGTTGGGCCAGAAGGGTTCGGTGCAACTGGCCTCGACCGCGCCGGTCGCCATCCCGCAGCAGTCGGATCCGGTCGGCGACACCATCGAGGAACCGGCCGCCGTCGAGGAGGTGGTCGTCACCGGCTTCCGCGCCAGCCTGGGCAGCGCGCTGAACATCAAGAAGCGCACCAGCGGCGTCGTCGACGTCATCAAGGCCGAGGACATCGCCGATTTCCCGGACGCCAACCTCGCCGAGTCCATCCAGCGCGTGCCGGGCGTGTCGATCGCCCGCGACGCCGGCGAGGGCCGCCAGATCACTGTCCGGGGCCTGGGGCCGCAGTTCACCCGCGTCCGCATCAACGGCGTCGAGGGCCAGAGCACGGCCAGCGGCACCGACAGCTCGGGCGGCGCCAACCGCAACCGCTCGTTCGACTTCAACGTCTTCGCCTCGGAGCTCTTCAACAGCATCACCGTGCGCAAGACCGCCTCGGCCTCGACCGAGGAGGGCTCGCTGGGCGCCACGGTCGACCTGCAGACCGGCCGACCGTTCGACTACAAGGGCGCGACCCTCGTGGTCTCGGCCCAGCAGGGCTACAATGACCTGTCGGAAAGCTGGGATCCGCGCTTTGCCTTGCTGGCTTCCAACACCTGGGCCGACGGCAAGCTGGGCGCCCTCTTGTCGGTGGCCTACACCGAGCGCAACCTGCTGGAAGAAGGGCACGGCTCCGGCGGCTGGCTGAACGGTACGGAGGTCGGCGGCTTCAGCCCGGCCTCGACCTTCACCCAGGCCAGCTCCGCCAGCGTCTTCACCCCGCGCTTCCCACGCTATGGCCGCCTGACGCACGACCAGAAGCGTCTCGGCGTCACCACCTCGCTGCAGTTCCGGCCCGACGAGAAGACCCTGGTCACGGCCGACTTCCTCTATTCGGACTTCAAGGCCACCCGTACCGAGAACTGGCTGGAAGCCCTGTCCTTCGCCCGTAACGCCGCCCAGGGCGGCCGCCCGGAGATCATCGTCCGCGACGGCGTGGTCAACGCCAAGGGCGACATGGTCTATGGCCTGTTCGACGACGTCGACGTCGAGAGCGAGACCCGCTTCGACAAGCTCGACACCAAATACACCCAAGGCACCTTTACGGTCGAACACCGCTTCTCGGACCGATTCAAGGTGACGAGCCTGGTCGGCTTCTCGAAGTCTGACTTCGATAATCCGATCCAGACGACCGTCATCCTCAACCGCGAGAACGCCGACGGCTTCTCGTACGACTATCGGGGCGACGCCAAGCTGCCGGCGATGAACTTCGGCTTCGATGTCAACGACCCGCTGGCCTACAACTTCGGTGCGGCGCGGTCGGAAATCCGGCTGCGGCCGCAGGGCGTGACCAACACCATTCAGACCGCCCAGCTCGACGGCGACTACGAACTGAACGACACCTTCCGCCTGAAGGCCGGGGTGAACCTGAAGAAGTACGAGTTCGACTCCTGGGCCTTGGCGCGGGTCAACGAGTCCATTGTGCCGACCCTGCCGGCCGGCGTTACCCTGGCCGGCCTGACCAACCTGGTCAGCGGTTTCGGCAAGAACCTCGGCGGTTCGGGCTATCCGACCAGCTGGGCCGCGCCGAACCTCGACGCCTTCGCCAAGCTGTTCGACATCTACAGCGGCACGGGCCTGTTCGAACTGTCGGGCGCCAGCAACTCGGCCGCGCGCGGCAACATCCGCAGCGTCGAGGAGAAGGACACCGCCGCCTACGTGCAGCTGGACTTCAACTCCGACCGCTTCGCCTGGCCGATCCGCGGCGACGTCGGCGTGCGCTACGTCAAGACCGAGCAGAGCTCGACGGGCTACCAGCTGGTGTCGGGCGCGGCCCAGCAGGCCACGGTCGACCGCGACTACGAGGACGTGCTGCCGGCCCTGAACCTGACCGCCGAGGTCACGCCCGACTTCCTGCTGCGCTTCGGCGCGGCCAAGGTCATGACCCGTCCCAACCTGGGCAGCCTGACGCCGGGCGGCAGCCTCAGCGTCGTGGGCGTGTTCAGCGTCAGCTCGGGCAACCCGTATCTCGACCCGATCCGGGCCACGACCTACGACCTGTCGGCCGAGTGGTACTTCGCCAAGGACGCCCTGCTGTCGGTCGGCCTGTTCTACAAGGACATCGACAGCTACATCCAGACGCAGCGGATCTCGCAGACCTTCGCCGCCTCGGGCCTGCCCACCAGCCTGCTAGACGGCCTGGCCGGCGTGTCGGCCAACGACACCTTCCTGTTCAGCAAGCCGGTCAACACCGAGGGCGGCCCGCTGAAGGGCATCGAGATCAGCTACCAGCAGCCGTTCAGCTTCCTGCCCGGCCCGCTGCGCCACACGGGCGCGATCTTCAACGTCACGATCGTCGACTCCAAGATCGACTACATCTCGTCGCGCTCGGCCACCGGCTTCGTGCAGAACGACCTGGTGGGCCTGTCGAAGAACGCCTTCAACGCCACCCTCTACTACGAGGACAGCAAGTTCAGCGCCCGCGTCTCCGGCGCCTATCGCGACAAGTACCTGACCGCCGTGCCCAGCGGC
This sequence comes from Caulobacter sp. FG7, assembly GCF_057808875.1. Taxonomy (NCBI): domain Bacteria; kingdom Pseudomonadati; phylum Pseudomonadota; class Alphaproteobacteria; order Caulobacterales; family Caulobacteraceae; genus Caulobacter; species Caulobacter sp. FG7. The sequence goes on along the minus strand of NZ_JBMDIW010000011.1, from coordinate 102,457 downwards.
ACGTCGACCAACGACATCGACGGGGTGCGTGACACCTTCACCGTTGACGCCTCGGCCTCGTACCAGATCAACAAGCGCCTGAAGGTCACCTTCGAGGGCTTGAACCTGACCGACGCCTTCAACGAGCAATACACCGACAGCGTGCGCGACAGCATCTACGTCTATTCGCACACCGGCCGGCAATACAACTTCGGCCTGAGGTACTCCTTCTAGGGCCGCAGCAAACCTTCCTCCTCCCAGGGGAATGTTGGGCGTCGGCCGTCCCTCCCGGCCGGCGCCCGTTCTTTTCTTTTCGAGGCTTCGATGACGATGGTTTCGCGACGGGCCGTGGCGGTCGGGCTCCTGCTGCTTCCTGGCGTCGCCTCGGCCGCGCCGCGCTATGACGCCGTGCTCAAACGCCCCGACGATCCACGTCGGTTTTCGGCTCCGACCTACGACAAGCTTTCGGCGGCCGTAGCCGCCGCGCCGGCCAGTGGGGCGCGGCCCTTCCGCATCCTGGTGGCCAAGGGCGCGTTCGACGAGCAGGTGGTCATCGACAAGCCGTTCGTGCACCTGATCGGCGAGAGCCGCACGGGCTCGATCATCACCCACCTGGCCGCCTCGGGCCTGACCGCGCCAGACGGCAAGCGCTGGGGCACGTTCCGCACGCCGACCCTGTTCGTCCGCGCGCCGGATTTCTCGGCCCGTAATCTAACGATCCGCAACGCCTTCGACGGCCTGGCCGAGATGACCAAGCCGGGCGGCCTGCACTCGCACGACGGCGGCGGTCCGCAGGCCGTGGCCCTGATGCTCGACAAGGGCAGCGACCGGGCGCGGTTCATCAAGGTCGACGTCCTCAGCTACCAGGACACCCTGTTCCCGGACGCCGGCCGCAGTCTGTTCGAGCGCTGCCTGATCGCCGGCAGTTACGACTTCATCTTTGGGGCGGGCAGGGCGTTCTTCCGGGGCTGCGAGATCCGTTCGCTGCCGCGGCCGGTCGATCCGGTCGACGGCTATGTCGTCGCGCCCAGCACGCCGATCGACCAGCCGTTCGGCTTCGTGTTCAAGAACTGCCGTCTGACCAGGGCCCGGGGCACGGCCAAGCACTCGGTCTATCTGGGTAGACCCTGGCGGCCGTCGAGCCAGTTTCCGGACGGGCGCTACGGCGATCCGAGGTTCGTCGGAGCGAGCGCCTTCATCGACTGCTGGATGGACGACCACGTGGCCCCGGAGGGCTGGACGCAGATGTGGTACACCGGCAAGGACGGCAATCCGCGCACCATGCTGCAGCCGGAGGACGCTCGTTTCTCGCAGTACGGCTCCAAGGGCCCCGGCGCGGCCGCGTTCCGGCGCGGTCGAGCCTTGAGCGCCGCCGAGGCCAGGGCGATGAGCGTCGACGCCGTGCTGGCCGGTTGGCGCGTCTGAAGCCTCAGCGCGCGAACGGGAAGGGGGTCACCGACTTGCTGGCCTCTTCCACCAGCAGGGTGCGGTTGATCGGGGCGGCGGCGCGCTGCGGACAGGCCGGCCGTTCGCAGATCCGGCACGAGGGCCCGATCTCCACAGCCAGCGGCGAGGCGATGTCGAGCCCCCGGGAGGCCGCCAGCTTGCCGGCGAACTTCAGCTCGCAGCCCAGGCCGATGACCAGCTCGTCCTCCAGCCCCGCCTGCAGGCCCGAGGTCCGCCGCACTGTGCGCGACAGGGTGAAATAGCGTTCGCCGTCGGGCGTCTCGATCACCTGGGTGACGATGCGGCCGGGGGTCTTGAAGCTGTCGTGGACGTTCCAGCGCGGGCAGGCCCCGCCGAAGCGCGAGAACGGGAAGGGGCCGGCGGCGAAGCGCTTGGAGATGTTCCCCGCTGCGTCCAGCCGCATCATGAAGAACGGAATGCCGCGGGCGCCGGGGCGGCTCAGCGTCGTCAGCCGCTGGGCGGCCTGTTCGTAGCTGACGCCGAAGCGCGGTCGCACCCGCTCGATGTCGTAACCGCTGGCCTCCATGGCCGCGTGGAACGGCTCGTAGGGCATCATGATCGCCGCGGCGAGGTAGTTGTCGAGGAATACCTTCAAGAGCTGGCGCGTGGCGCGGTCCGGCGCTGTGAAACGGTCAGCCAGGCGCGACAGGGCCTCGGGCGCCTCCATCAGGCCCAACTGGTAGCACATGGCGAAGATGCGGCTGGCCGGGGCCAGGGTCTCCGACACCATCAAGCGCTTGCGGTGGTGGTCGTAGCGGCGCAGCGAACCGGCCATGACCTCGGCCGGCATGACCCGGGTCTGGATGCCGTGGCGGGCGACCAGGCGCTCCCGCACGGCCGGTCCCAGGTCCTGCAGGTCGGCGTCCAATTGGGCGACGATGGCCTCGGCGGCCGTCTCCAGCTCGGCGAAGTGGTTGCGCTGCGAGCCGACCAGGTCGCGCACCCAGTCGGTCGGCGAGGATGAGGCCGCAGGCGTGCCGTCGGGACGCTCGAAGGCGCCCAGGTCGATCATCCTGCCGCGATCGAGATAGGCGCGGTAAAGGCGGGCCATGGCCTCGGCCAGGCCCGGCGACAGTTCGGCCACCTCGGCGGCCTCGTGGCGTCCGACGCCCAGGTCGGCGAACATCTTGTCGGCCAGCACCTCTTCCAGGCCTGCGCCGCCGCCGGGGTCGTCGGCCGACAGGGTGCGCAGATCCAGGTCGTAGGCCTCGGCCAGCCGCAGCAGCATCTGGGCCGTCACCGGTCGCTGGTTGCGTTCCAGCAGGTTCAGGTAGCTGGGCGACACGCCCAACTCGTCGGCCATGCGGCTCTGGGTGACGCCCAGGTCGCGGCGGAGGCGCTTGAGGCGGCCGCCCAGGAACAGCTTTTTGTCGGTCGTGACCATGGCTGTCACGTTGTCACGAATTTACAAAATACACAAAGTCGATTTGTGACAAATCGTCTTCAATAGGTTCGACCGCCTTGCCGCATCGGCGTTAGCTCCCTGTCACAGCTTACAGCCCGCCTCCCAACAAGCGGGCCCCGATGGGGAAGAATGACGACCATGCGCAAGACCTACGCCGAGCACCGCCAGGACCTTATCGCCCGCTATCCGCAAGGCGTGACGCCCGGCGGCGTCGCCATCGACGACATCATCCAGCTGAAGCTGCAGAACACCTTCAATACTCACCTGGACATCGCTCGCGAGATGGCCGTCGTCATGCGCGCCGACATGGCCGCCTATGACGCCGACGCCAGCAAGTTCACCCAGTCGCTGGGCTGCTGGTCGGGCTTCCACGCCCAGCAGATGATCAAGTCGGTCAAGCGCCTGCGCGGCACGACCAAGGGCGCCTACGTTTACCTGTCGGGCTGGATGGTCGCGGGTCTTCGCAACCGCTTCGGCCACCTGCCGGACCAGTCGATGCACGAGAAGACCTCGGTCGTCGACCTGATCGAGGAGATCTACGTCTCGCTGCGCCAGGCCGACGAAGTGGCGATCAACGACCTCTTCAAGGCCCTGAGGACCGCCCGCGACGCCGGCGATCAGGTCGCCGAGCAGGCCGCGATCAAGGCCATCGACACCTTCGAGACCCACGTCGTTCCGATCATCGCCGACATCGACGCCGGCTTCGGCAACGAGCACGCGACCTACCTGCTGGCCAAGGAGATGATCAAGGCCGGCGCCTGCTGCCTGCAGATCGAGAACCAGGTCAGCGACGCCAAGCAGTGCGGCCACCAGGACGGCAAGGTCACCGTGCCGCGCGAGGACTTCATCGAGAAGCTGCGCGCCTGCCGCCTGGCCTTCGAGGAACTGGGCGTCGACGAGGGCGTCATCGTCGCCCGCACCGACAGCCTGGGCGCGGGCCTGACCCAGAAGGTGCCGGTCAGCCAGGGCGCGGGCGATCTGGCCGCCGAATACATCAAGTGGCTGAAGACCGAGGCCATCACGCCCGAGAACCCGCTGCGCGACGGCGAGATGGCGATCATGAAGGACGGCGCCTTCTTCAAGCCGGTGCGCATGGCCAATGGCCTGTTCGCCTTCCAGGACGGCACCGGCCGCGCCCGCGTCATCGAGGACTGCATCGCCAACCTGACGCAAGGCGGCGCCGACCTCCTCTGGATCGAGACCGACACGCCCAATGTCGACGAGATCGCCTCGATGGTGGCCGAGGTCCGCAAGGCCGTGCCGAACGCCAAGCTGACCTACAACAACTCGCCGTCGTTCAACTGGACCCTGAACCTGCGCAAGCAGGTCCGTGCCCAGTGGATCGCCGAGGGCAAGATCCACGAGGACTCCTATCCCGACGGCAACGTCCTGATGTCGGCCGAATACGACGCCACCGATCTGGGCCGCGAGGCCGACGATCGCCTGGCCCGCTTCCAGGTCGACATCTCGGCCCGCGCCGGGGTGTTCCACAACCTGATTACCCTGCCGACCTTCCACCTGACCGCCAAGAGCGTCGACGAGCTGTCGCGCGGCTACTTCGGCGACCAGCGGATGCAGGCCTACGTCAATTCGGTGCAGCGCGAGGAGATCCGTCGCGGGGTCTCGGCCGTGAAGCACCAGCACGAGGTCGGCTCCGACCTCGGCGACACCTTCAAGGAGATGGTCGGCGGCGAGCGGGCGCTGAAGGCCGGTGGCCACGCCAACACCATGAACCAGTTCGCCGCCGAATAGTTCGGCGTCCGAAAAACACCCGCTTCACCCCCACTGGCGAAAACCTACAGGAGAGAACGCCATGACCAACGTCACGCAATTCGCTCCGGCCGCGATGCCGGACTCGACGGCCCAGGATCGCGCCGTGGATCGCCTCGCCGAGGCCTCGCACCGCCTCAACGAAGCCGTCCGCCGCGCCATCGAGGCCGGCTACTCGGTGGAACTGGTGCGCACCTCGCGCCACCATGACGGCTCGGGCAACTGGGGCGACCAGATCGTCCCGACCATCCGCGCCAACGAAGCCCCCAAGAGCGCTTAAAGACGCTCGGGCGCCTGCGGGCGAGGGGAGGCGCCTGCTTCCTCCTCTCGCCCGCCACACTGCAATCGTCATCCCGGAGGGCGCGCAAGCCCCATCCGGGACCCAGGGCCGTCGTGCGGCGTCGAGGCTTCTTCGCGGTGGCCGGCGCAGTACGGCGGTCCCTGGGCTCCGGCTTCGACTTGGGTGCGCAGACCGCATCCGATAGACCTCTCCCCAAGTCCGCGTCCAAACACCACGGAACACGCCATGCCTCTCGACATCGCCGCCAACGTTCAGATCCTCGGCCCGATCGAGGGTCGTGCGGTAGAGATCCTCACGCCTGAGGCCGTGGCCTTCGTGGCAGACCTGCACCGCCGCTTCGACGGCCGCCGCCGCGAGCTGCTGGCCGCTCGCCAGGCGCGCCAGGCCCGCTTTGACGCCGGCGAGCTGCCTGATTTCCTCAGCGAAACCTCGCACGTCCGCGCCGCCGACTGGCGCGTCGCCCCGATCCCGGCCGACCTGCTCGATCGTCGCGTCGAGATCACCGGGCCGGTCGACCGCAAAATGATCATCAACGCTCTGAACTGCGGGGCGAAGGTGTTCATGGCCGACTTCGAGGACGCCACGGCCCCCACCTGGGCCAATGTCGTCGAAGGCCAGGTCAACCTGAAGGACCGCTGGAACGGCGTCTTGGACCACGTCGATCCGAAGTCCGGAAAGGCTTACGCGCTGGGAGCCAACCCGGCCGTCCTGAAGGTCCGCCCGCGTGGCTGGCACCTTCCGGAAAGCCACCTCGAAGTCGACGGCGCGCCTGTCGCCGGCGCTCTGTTCGACTTCGGCCTCTATGTGTTCCACAACGCCAAGGCGGCCCTGGAGCGGGGCTCGGGCCCATACTTCTACCTGCCCAAGCTGGAGAGCTGCCTCGAGGCGCGTCTCTGGAACGAGGTCTTCGTCCGCGCCCAGGAGGCGCTGGGCCTGCCGGTCGGCACGTTCAAGGCCACGGTGCTGATCGAGACCATCCCGGCCGCCTTCGAGATGGACGAGATCCTGTTCGAGCTGAAGGACCACATCGTCGGCCTCAACTGCGGCCGCTGGGACTACATCTTCTCGTTCATCAAGCGCCTTGGCCGCCGCCCTGAATTCCTGACGCCGGACCGTTCGGCCATGGTCATGGGCAAGGCCTTCCTCGGCGCCTATTCGCTGAAGCTGATCCAGACCTGCCACCGTCGCGGCGCCTTCGCCATGGGCGGCATGGCCGCCCAGATCCCGGTCAAGGGCGACGAGGCCGCCAACCAGGCCGCCTTCGCCAAGGTCCGCGCCGACAAGGAGCGCGAGGCCGGCGCCGGCCATGACGGCACCTGGGTCGCCCACCCCGATCTCGTGCCGGTGGCCATGGAGGTCTTCGACCGCCTGATGCCCACGCCCAACCAGCTCGACAAGACGCTGGAGGGCCTGGAGATCACGCAAGCCCAGATGCTGGAGTTGCACGACGGCGCCTGCACCGAGGCCGGGGCCCGCGAGGCCGTCCGCGTCGGCGTGCGCTACACCCAGGCCTGGCTGGAAGGCCGCGGCGCGGTGCCGCTCTACAACCTGATGGAGGATGCGGCGACCGCCGAGATCTGCCGCACGCAGCTGTGGCAGTGGGTGCGCCTGGGCGCCGAGCTCGACGACGGCCGGGTGCTGACCTCGGAGCTGTTCGTCAGCCTGTTCACCCAGGAAATGGCCGACCTGCGACGCGAGTTCGGCTCGCCGCGGCTGGAGGAGGCCGCGCATCTCTTCACCCGCATGGTGCTGTCCGACACGCTGGAGGAGTTCCTGACCCTTCCGGCCTATGAGCTGATCGGCTGACACCGGCACGGCGGCGGCGCTCCATCCCCCCGGAGCGCCGCTGCTTGCGTCGTCTTACCGACGCTTAAGGCCCCCAGAAGCTGGAGCCATGCGAGCCCCGGCGCGTTTGACGCTCGACCAGTAACAAGGCGGGCGTCTCGTCATGACCATCTCCTCCCTGCGCCGGGATCTTCTGACCCGACCGATCTTCCAATGGGCCCAGGGCGTGCTGCCGGCCCTGTCCCAGACCGAGCGCGACGCCATCGACGCCGGCGACGTCTGGTGGGACGCGGCGCTGTTCACCGGCGATCCGGACTGGAACGAACTGCTGTCGTTCCCCAAGCCCCAGCTGCGTCCCGACGAGCAGGCCTTCATGGACGGCCCCGTCGAAAAGCTCTGCGCCATGGTCGACGAATGGACCATGACCTGGGAGACCCGCGACCTGCCGCCGGAAGTCTGGACCTTCCTGAAGGAAAACAAGTTCTTCGGGATGATCATTCCCAAACAGTACGGCGGCCTGGGCTTCTCGGCCTACGGCCACGCCGAAGTGGTGCGCCGCATCGCCAGCCGCTCGGTCTCGGCGGCGGTGACGACGATGGTCCCCAACTCGCTCGGCCCAGGCGAACTGATCATGCGGTTCGGGACCAAGGCCCAGCAGGACCACTGGCTGCCGCGCCTGGCCGACGGGCGCGAGATTCCGGCCTTCGGCCTGACCAGCCCCGAGGCGGGCTCCGACGCCTCGGCCATGGTCGACGAGGGCGTCGTCTGCCGCGGAACCTGGGAGGGACGTGAAGTCCTGGGCATCCGCCTCAACTGGCACAAGCGCTACATCACGCTGGGGCCCGTCTGCACGGTGCTGGGCCTGGCCTTCAAGCTGCGCGACCCCGACCGCCTTCTGGGCGAGGGGGAGGACATCGGCATCACCTGCGCCCTGGTGCCCGCGACCACGCCAGGCGTCGAGATCGGCCGCCGCCACCTGCCGGCCTTCCAGACGTTCCAGAACGGTCCCAACTGGGGCAAGGACGTCTTCATCCCCATGGACCTCGTCATCGGCGGCGCCGAACGGGTGGGGCAGGGGTGGAAGATGCTGATGACGGCGCTCGCGGCCGGGCGCGGGATCTCGCTGCCGGCGCTGTCGGGCGCGGCCGCCGCCTTCAGCGCCCTGACGACGGGCAGCTATGCGCGGGTTCGCCAGCAGTTCGGCGTCCCGATCGGCAAGTTCGAGGGCGTGCAGGAGCGCCTGGCCCGCATCGCCGGCAACGCCTATCTCGTCGACGGCGCCCGCCGCCTGACCTGCGCGGGCCTGGACATGGGCAAGCACCCATCGGTGATCTCGGCCTTGCTGAAGTCCGGCGCGACCGAACGGATGCGGGTGGTGGTCAACGACGCCATGGACGTCCACGGCGGCAAGGCGATCATCGAGGGGCCGCGCAACTACATGGGCGCGCAGTACCGGGCGATCCCGGTCGGCATCACCGTCGAGGGCGCCAACATCCTGACCCGCAGCCTGATGGTCTTCGGCCAGGGGGCGATCCGCGCGCACTCCTACATGCTTCGGGAAATCCTGGCCCTGGGCGAGGCCGATACCGAGAAGGGTCTGGCGGACTTCGACGAGGCGTTCTGGAGCCATGTGGCCCACGCCCTGCGCAACGGCATCCGCACCTTCGCCCGCAGCTGGACGAACGGCGCCCTGTCGCCGGCGCCGGCCGCCGGCCGCGCCAGGCGCTTCTACCGCCAGGCCGGCCGCTACAGCGCCGGCTTCGCCCTGGCCTCGGACATCGCCCTGCTCACGCTCGGCGGCGACCTCAAGCGCAAGGAGATGCTGTCGGCGCGCCTGGGCGACATTCTCTCCGAACTCTACTTCCTGTCGGGCGCGCTGAAGCGCTGGGAGGACGAGGGGCGGCAGGATGCCGACTTCCCGCTGCTGCAATGGTGCGCCGACACCGCCTTCGCCACGATCGAGCAGCGCTTCGACGAGGTGTTCGCCAACCTGCCCAACCGCCCGGCCGCCTGGCTGCTGCGTGCGGCCATCCTGCCGTTCGGCGTCCACCGGCGCGGCCCGTCGGATCGCACGACCCAGGCCTGCGCCGAACTGCTGCTGCATCCGTCCGACGCCCGCGATCGCCTCGTGGAGAACGTCTATGTCGGCGGCAAGGACCAGGCCGTCGGCCAGTTGATCGACGCCTTCGAGCGCGTGGTGGCGACCCAGCCGATCCACGATCGCCTGAAGGCCCAGAAGATCCGCGACTGGAAGCTTGCAGCCGAGCAGGGCCTGGTTTCCGCCGCCGAGATCGCCGAACTGCAGGCCGCCGACAAGGCCGTGGCCGAGGTGATCGCCGTCGACGACTTCGCCCATGATGGCCTGGCCACGCGGGGCCAGGCGCGCGCCGATGCGGTCAGCGACAAACGGGCCAGGGCCCAGGCCGACGGCGAGGTCCCCGAACGGCCCGGCCAGGGCGAGGCGCGCAGTTTCGAAGTCCGGATGTGATGGTGGCGAGCTTGAGCGCTTCAACCCGAAGGCGGGATGATCCAAGCTGACGCGATGACGCCGCGCTTCACCGATCCGGACGCGCTGGCCGATGCGATCATCGATCGCGTCGGCCGCCGCATCGTTCTTGGCCTGCCGCTGGGGCTGGGCAAGGCCAACCACGTGGTCAACGCCCTGGTCGCGCGAGCGCTGAGGGATCCGTCGGTTCACCTACACATCTTCACGGCGCTGACCCTGGAGCCGCCGCGCCCCAGGTCCGACCTTGAAAAGCGCTTCCTGGGGCCGATTATCGAGCGCACGCTCGGCGGCTATCCGCTGCTGGCCTATGCCGAGCTGCAGCGGCGCGACGCCCTGCCGCCCAACATCGAGGTCGACGAGTTCTTCTTCCAGGCCGGCACGCGCCTGAACGTTCCCAGCGCCCAGCGCAGCTATATCTCGGCCAACTACACCCATGCGGCCGGCTATCTGCGCGACCGGGGCGTCAATGTCGTCGCCCAGCTGGTGGCGGGGAGGGGCGACCGCTTCAGCCTGTCGTGCAACACCGACATCACGCTGGACCTGCTCACGGCGCGCAAGGCGGGCGACGCCGACTTCCTGCTGGTCGGCCAGGTCAATGACGAACTGCCGTTCATGCCGGGCGATGGCGACCTGCCGGCCGAGATGTTCAGTCATCTGCTCGACGGGCCGGACGTGCAGTTTCCCCTGTTCGCCCCGCCCAAGGAGCCGATCCCCGACGCTTCCTATGCGATCGGCTTCCACGCCGCCTCGCTGGTGCGTGACGGCGGCACGATCCAGATGGGCATCGGCGCGATCAGCGACGCGGTCGCCCAGGGGCTGATCGTCCGGCACCGGCGACCGGACGTCTTTGTCGACACGGTTCGGCGTCTGTCCGCCAACCAGACCGCCCCCGTCGACTGCGGGCCGTTCGAGACGGGCCTCTACGCGGCCACCGAGATGTTCGTCGACTGCCTGCTCGACCTGCGGCGGGCCGGGGTGCTCAAGCGCGAGGTCGATGGTGCGGTGCTGCATGGCGGCTTCTTCCTGGGGCCGCGCGCCTTCTACCGGGCCCTGCGCGAGATACCGCAGGACGAGCGGGCCAGGTTCCAGATGCAGGCCATCTCGGGCATCAACGAGATCTATGGCGACGAGGCGGCCCGCCGCGCGGCCCGCGTCGACGCCCGTTTCGTCAACACCGCCATGATGGCGACGCTGCTGGGCTCGGTGATCTCCGACGGCCTCGACGACGGCCGGGTCGTCAGCGGGGTGGGCGGGCAATACAACTTCGTGGCGCAGGCCTTTGCGCTTGAGGGGGCGCGTTCGATCATCACCCTGCCGGCGGTGCGCGGCAGCGGCCGCAAGGCGGCGTCGAACATCCTGTGGTCCTACGCCCACGGCACCATCCCGCGCCACCTCAAGGACGTGGTGGTCACTGAGTACGGCGTCGCCGATCTGCGGGGACGCACCGATCGCGACACCGTCGTCCGCATGCTGAATGTCTCGGACTCCCGCTTCCAGCCGGCGCTGCTCGACGCGGCCAAGAGCGCCGGCAAGTTGGAGGCGGGCTACGCCATTCCGGAGGCTTTCCGCCGTAATACGCCCGAGCGCATCGCCGAGGCGCTGAAGCCCGCCAAGGCGGCCGGGCTGGCGCCCTTGCTGCCTTTCGGTTCGGACTTCGACGAGGTGGAGGAGGGGCTGCTGCCGGTGCTTGGTCGCCTGAAGGCCGCCCAGGAGGATCCCCGCGCGCTGCTGGCCTATGTCTTCAAGGGCCTGAGCGCGCCGTCACCGCAGGAGGAACTGCGCCGCCTGGGCCTTGATCGGCCCAGGACGCTGAACGAGCGGCTGCTCGCCTGGGCCGTGCGCGGCGCGGCGGCCGGTTAGGTCTTCACGCGAAGATCTTGATCACGGTCGCCAGGATCTCTTCCTTCGAGCGCACGCCCATCTTGCCGTGAATGTGCTTGATGTGGGTGCGCACGGTCAGGACCGAGACGCCCTTCAGTTCCGCGATCCGATCGGCGCTGTGGCCGGCGATGATCTCGGCCAGGATCCTGGCCTCCATGATGCTCAGGCCGAACAGGGCGCCCAGGCGAGGCAGGTGGGCCGGAGCGTCGAAGTCCTTGAGCACGATCACCAGCGCCATCTGGTCGCCGTCCTGCACCGCGCGCATCCGCAACAGGAAGCGGCGGTCGCCGTCGTCGCTCTCTATGAAATGGCAGACCTCGTGGCCGGCCAGGGCCTCGGCCATCCGTTCCATCAGGAAATGATGCGTGCGGCGGTCGACGCCGCCGATCTTGCCGCCCCGATCGACCAGCGGGCTCTGGCCCGACAGCAGAACGGCCGCGGCGCGTGAGCGCCAGAGCACGGTGGCCGTTTGATCAATGACGATGCGAGCGATCTGGTCTTCGTCGAGACAAAAGCGCACCGCGCTCGTGTCGAAGACTGCCACTGCGGCGTGCGAGCCGTCCATCTTTCCCTCCCTCGCCAGCCTTGGCCGGCGGTGGACCCAACTGCTTTGGCTGGGCCGACTTTGTTATGCAGTTAAAGCCAACTAGGGATAACTTATCCACAACCTGGGATTACTAGATGTTGCGTAGCGTCGGTTTGTCGCATGATTTTTGAGAATGCTTATCACTGGGCTGTGGCTATATACATTTGTATTACTAAGGTCGATTTAGCTGTCCGTATTTTATTCAAATTCTCCTGACGGGTGAAACTGTATTAGCTACCCAAGGTGGGGGATTTCAGGCCCCCGGTTCTCTGCAATCGTTCATTAAGAACTTGTTAAGAGAAACGGGGTCTGGGACATGGCTGGCAAGCAACTGACGCTTCCTCGCGCCGTGCGCACCCAGCGCAAGCCGTCCTATAGGGACTGGATACTTGGCGGGAGCTTGCTGGCGGGAATGATCCTCGCCGCCAGCGTGACGGAAAGCCGGGCGCAGGTTACGGCCTATGCCGGCGGTTCGCCCCCGAACATCGTCCTGTCCATTCCGGTTACGGCTTCCGTGGGCGGTCGTTGCGGCTTCGCGCCGGGCATGGCGCCCAGCGGCTCGACCAATGTCGGCGAGGTCAACAACGCCTTCACGGCGGACTTCCCCTTTACTTTACAGTGCACGGTGCCGTTTCGCGCCGCGGTGGTCTCGAGCAACGGCGGCCTGCTGGCCTCCAGCGTCACCCCGGCGACCGGCTATACCAACCTGGCGCCCTATCTCGTCGACTTGAATCTGGTCGGCGACGCCGGGGTCGGGACGGCCAACGCCACCTGCGACACCGGCGACCTGAAGAGCACCTCGGGCGCGACCTGCGGCTTCAAGGGGCCGTCGAGCGCCAGCCAGGGCCTGCGCCTGAACGGCTCTTCCTACGACGTCTCCGGCTCGTACCTGCGGGTTCATCGCGCCGCCTATGCCGGCGCCCAGATCCTGGCGGCCGCCAACACCTATTCGGACTCGCTCACGGTGACGCTCAGCGTCTCGCCGTGACCCGCCTTCCGGGCCCGCTCCCCCGGCGGATCCGGCGTCCTTTGAAGGGGGAGGGGGTGCAAGCCCCGGAACAAGCAGAAGTCGGCCCCGCCGACGCAAGACTTTGGGAGTGAAGAGATGAAGAAGACGATCCTTCTCGGCGCCGCCGCCCTGCTGGGCCTGGCGATCGCCCCGGCCGCCATGGCCCAGACGGTCACCGGTACGGTCAACGTCACCGGCAGCGTCGCGGCCAAGTGCGTCGTCATCACCGGCGGCAGCGGCGGCACCTTCTCGGGTTCGATCCCGCTGGGCGAGCTGTCGCAGGCGGACGGCACCCTGTCGACCACCCTGTCGGGCTCGACCAACGCCAGCCCCGGCGGCTCCACCCAGTTCCGCGTGAACTGCAACACCGCCGCCCCGAAGGTGACGCTGAGCTCGACCCGTCTGTCGCTGACCCCCAGCGCGACCGCGCCGACCGGCTACACCGGCAACATCGACTATACGGCCGCGCTCGACGCCGCCCTGTCCAACAGCACGACCCAGACGGTCAGCTACGTGACCGCCGCCGCCCTGCCGGCCGCCACCGTGCAGAGCCTGTCGAGCAGCCTGGCCAACAGCGCCGGCAACCTGACGGTCAAGGCCTACGCCCTCAACACCGCCGCGGGCGCGCTGCTGATGGCCGGCAACTACCAAAGCACGATCTCGATCACCATCGAGCCCTCGTGATCGGACGTGAAAGGGAGGAAGCGCCATGCGTAGCACCTTTCTCCTGACCGTCGCTGCGGCGAGCCTCGCGCTCGCCGCCGCCTCGGGCCAGGCCCAGGCCCAGAGCGTGACCGGCACGGTCCAGGTCAACGGCACGGTGTCCAATCGCTGCCTGTTCGTGACCGACAACGTGGTCCTGGATCTGGGCGAGCTGTCGCTGCAGACCGGCGACGTCTCGGCCATCGGCCGGCTCGACGGCGTCAAGCTGACCAGCCGGACGGCCACGCTGAACGGCTGGTGCAACGGGGTTTCGGCGACCATGGCCGTCGAGGCCCAGCCGATCTTCAACACCAGCTTCACCAGCACGGCCCCGACCGGTTTCGAGCGCCGCATCGACTACACCGCCACCGCCACGGCCTCGCCTTCGGGCGGTTCGGTGTCGGCGTCGGACAGCACGCTGGCCTCCGGCGGCGGTGCGGCCAGCACCACGGGCATCTTCGCCAGCGACATCGTCGTCAGCTTCGCCGACGCGGCCACGCCCGCTGGCGGGCGACTGGTCTCCGGGTCCTATTCGGGCTCGGTCGCCGTGACGCTGGCTCCGGCCACTTGAGGGGAGAAAGGTCGTCATGATCCTGCACCGAACCTGCCTTGTCGGACTCGCGGCGACCGCTCTTCTCGCCCCGCTGGTCGGGGCGACCGGCGCCTGGGCCCAGGATCCCGTCCAGGGAACCGTCGGGCTCGACGCCCAGGTCGCCCAGGTCTGCGTGCTGGGCGCGCCCAGCCCCGGCGCCCTGGCGCTGGGCCAGATCTCGGAGAGCTCCGGCGCCCGGGTGGGCCGGCTGGCGACCATCGCCAACCAGTCAATCCAGCTGCCCGGCACCTTCTGCAACTACGCCGGCGCGGCCCTCGCGATCTCGGCCTCGCCCCTGGCGGTGACCGGGACCACGACCCAGGCCGGCTTCGTCGGCTCGGTGGACTACACCTGCACGATCAGCGCCTGGGGCGCGACGTCGGCCACGGTCCGCACCAGCACCGGAAGCACCTCGGGCGTCGGCTCGCCCTCGACCAGCAGCGCGCCGAAGGAGACCGACCTGACCCTGGTGGTCTCGGACTTCGCCACCGCCAGCGACAGCCAGCTGCAGCCGGGATCGTACCTGGCGCTCGTCACCATCACGCTCGGGCCCGACGCGGGCCTGGCCGCCTCGGGGAGCTGAACCATGCGGCGCGCTCTTCTTCTCATGGCCCTGGCGCCCCTGGCGGCGGCCGGCGCGGCGTCGGCCCAGACCTACGGGCCCTCAGACAGTGTCGGGCCGATCCAGATCACCGCCACGGTGCCCAACAACATCTGCACGATCGGCGACCTCAGCGACGGCGACAACCTGTTCGACGTCGGGGTGATGATCGACACCACAACGGGCCTCCTGCTGCCGAACCTGGCCGCGCCGCCGAAGGTGCTGACCGGCACGCAATGCGGCGCGCCCAGCCAGCTGACCATCGCCGCCACCCAGATGACGGCCCAGGCCTTCCTGACCGCGCCGCCCTCGGGCTTCTCGCGCGCGGTCGACTACACGGCCACGGCCTCGGGCTGGACCCCGGTGGACGCCAGCTACGCGACGGGCGCGGCCGCCAACGCCGGCGCGTCCCAGACCCGCGACAGCGGCGGCTCGGGCCAGATCACCATCAGCCTGTCGAACTTCGCCACGTCCGGCGGACCCAGCCTGCGGCCGGTCGCCGACGACACCTACCAGGGGGCGATCGTCGTCACCCTGGCGGCGGCGAGCTGAGGGGGAGGGCGCAATGACCAGGACCAACCGTTTCAAGGCCGCCGTCCTCGCCGGGGCCTCGGCCGTCACCCTGCTGCTGCTGGGCCAGATGGCCCGGGCGCAGGAAGACGACAACACCCGCGACTTCGTCGTGCGCGGCCAGGTGCCCAAGGTCTGCACCATCGCCTCGCCGACCATCGGCGCGGGCCAGGTGGTCAACTTCCTCAGCCTGACCGGCGGCACGCTGCAGGTCGACCAGCTGACGGATCCCGTCACCCTGTCGACCCGCGCCGCCTCGGCCCAGGTGAACTTCGCGGCGGTGTGCAACTACGCCCACCAGATCGTGCTCGAGAGCCAGAACAACGGCCTGTGGCGCTCGGAGCTGGGCCTGACCCCGGCCCCGACCGGCTTCAGCGACGCGGTGCCCTACACCGCGACCCTGGCCTGGGGCCCGGTCAACAACCGCTTCGAGGCCGACGCCAGCGCCCGTCGCATCCGCGACAGCGCCCAGCTGGTCGACCAGCCCGTCGTCGGCGACGTGACCCTGCGGCTGGATATCCAGCCCGGCGCCACGAACCTGCAGACCAATGCTCCGCTGGTGTCCGGCGTCTACCGCGACACCCTGCGACTGACGGTGGAACCCCAATGAAGACCGTCCTTCTCCTTGCCGCCGCCGCGACGCTGGGCGTCGCTGTTGCCGCCAGCGCCCAGACGCTCCCGACGGGAGACGAGGCCTCGAGCGAACTGCAGCTGATCGGCCAGGCGCCCAGCGCCTGCGTGCTGTCGCCGCCCTCGGCGGCCGCCGGCGCCAACACCAGCTTCTCCGCCCAGGGCGGCCAGGCCGGCGTGGTGCGCTTCACCCAGTTCGTCGATCCCCAGACCGCCCAGCCGCGCGACGCCTCGATCAGCCTGGCCTTTCCGGTGGTCTGCAACTCGGCCCACCGCCTGGTGGTGCGCACTGACGGCGCGGGCATGAGCCGCGTCGGCGGCGCGGCGACCGCCCCGGGCTTCCGTGATCGTCTCGACTTCCAGCTGACGGCCGACTGGGCCGGAGCCAGCGCGTCGGGCACGAGCGCGACGACCACCCCGATCAACCTGGTCACCGCCAATGGCGCGGCCGGGCAGATGAACCTCGTCCTCGCCGTCACCGGCGGCGGGACGCCGATGGTCGCCGGCGACTACGCCGGAACCCTCGTCGTCGAGCTCGAGGCCCAGAACTGAAGCCGAACAGAACGAACTGAATCCATGAGGAGCGGACACCGAATGACTCGTTCGAAAACCTTCCGAGGGCGCTTGCTGGGGGCGGCATGCGCTGGTCTCCTGGCCCTCGCGGGGCTGGCGGCGCAGGGGGCGCCTGGCCTGGGCGGAAGCGCCCTGGCCATGACCGTCCAGCCTGTCGTCATCGATCTGAAACCGACCGGTCGGGGCATGTCCCAGATCGTCACGGTGCAGAACACCTTCGCCAACCCGCTGCCGGTCGAGCTGCGCGCCGAGGAGCTGTCCTTCGACGAGAAGGGCGCTCATCCCAGCGACACCCCGACCAACGACCTGCTGATCTTTCCGCCCCAGGCGGTGATCCAGCCGGGCGAGACCCAGTCGTTCCGGATCCAGTGGGTGGGCGACCCGGCCCTGGCGCAGAGCAAGCACTACTACGTCACCGTCGCCCAGATGCCGGTGAAGCTGCCGGAGGGCCAGTCGGCCATCCAGATCCTCTACAACTTCCAGGTCCTGGCCAGTGTCGCGCCCTCGGGCGGCAAGCCGGCCCTGGCCCTGTCGAAGAGCGAGATCGGCGCGGACGCCGACGGCAAGCCCGTCCCGGTCGTCTACGTCGCCAACACGTCCAACACGCACGGATACCTGTCCCGCGGAAAGCTGAAGATCATCGAGAAGGACGCCGCGGGCAAGGCGGTCTTCTCACGGACCATTCCCGGTCCGGAGATCCAACAGACGATCGGCTTCGGCCTGATCGCCCCCGGCCAGACGCGGCGCATCGCCGTTCCCATCGAACTGCCCTTGACGGCGGCAGCAGGAGGCTCCCTTGAGGCCCAATTCTCGTCCGACGACGGGCGCTAGGTCGCGCGCCTACCGCCGCTGGCTGATGGCGGGATGCCTGGCCGGCGCGGTCCCCTTCGCCGCCCCCTTGGCCGCCATGGCCGAGCCCATCCCTTACGCCATGCTGGCCTCCACCCAGGAGCCGACCAGCGCGCCCTCGGCCGGCGCGGCCACCGCGGCCGACGCCCGCCGCCAGCTGAACCCCACGGGTCGCGACGTGACCCTGACGGTGCCGCTGAAGGACGGCGAGTTCTATGTCGGCGACATGCCGCTGGCGATCTCGGCCGACGGCCAGCTGTCGATGCCGTCCGACCGCCTGCTCAGCCTGGTGGCGCCGCTGCTCGACGCCCCCGCGGTCGGCGCGCTGCGCACGGCCTTGGCCGGTCGCAGCGTGGTCTCGCCCGAGGTGGTCGCCTCGGCCGGCATGACCATGACCTACGACCCCCGGGCGCTCGAACTGCGGATGAACATTCCGCCCGAGCTGAAGGTGGTGCGCAGCCTGCAGGTCACGCCGATGGACCGCATGGGCCTTGGCTCCTACGTCGCCCCGGCCGGCTTCAGCGGCTATCTGAACATCCGCGGCTCGGTCGACTACGTCGAGCAGGGCTTCGACGAAGGCTTCGGCGACCCGACCTTCCTGCTCGACAGCGCCGTGCGCCTGAACGGCGTGGTGTTCGAGAACGAGGCCGTCTGGCAGCCGGGCGGAAATGAGGACTTCCAGCGACTGGGCACGCGTTTCGTCTATGACGACGTCAAGAACGTGCTGCGCTGGACCGCCGGCGACCTGCAGGCCGTCGGCCGCGGCTTCCAGGCCGCGCCCGACATGGCGGGGATCTCGATCTTCCGCTCCTACAGCGTGCTGCAGCCGCAGACGATCGCCCGGCCGCGTGGTCGCGAGAGCTTCACCCTGGCGCGGAGCTCCGACGTCAGCGTGATCCTCAACAACCAGCTGACCCGGCGCATCCGCCTGGATCCCGGCCGCTACAACGTGCGCGACTTCCCGTTCGCCCAGGGCGCCAACGACGTCCGCCTGGTCATCGAGGACGACACCGGCCGTCGCGAGACGTTGCAGTTCAACGTCTTCTTCGATCGCTCGCAACTGGATCCCGGGCTGTCGGAGTTCGGCCTGTTCGCCGGCGTGAAGGCCCCGTTGCTGCTCGACGGCCCCGACTACACCGAGGAGTGGACGGTCAGCGGCTTCTACCGTCGCGGCATCACCGACCGGGTGACCCTGGGCGTCAACGGCCAGGCCGACGACACCACCGTCATGATGGGCGCCGAGGGCCTGTTCGGCACCAAGGTCGGCACGCTGGGCGTCGACTTCGCGCTGTCGCACATCGACGCCTACGGTTCCGGCTATGCGGCGATCGTCAGCTTCCAGCGACTGTTCCAGTTCGCCGGCGGCCGCGCCGACGCCCTGAACCTGTCGTTCGAGACCCGTAGCCGCGAGTTCGGGCCGGTCGGGACCTTCTTCCCCGACAACCGCTACAACTACGAGATCGGGGTCGGCTATTCGCACGCCTTCAGCGACGCGATCTACGCCAGCTTCGACGGCCGCTACTCCAGCGGCCGCGACGAGTTCCCCGACGCCAGCGCCTATCGCCTGGGCATGGGCTATCGCCTGACCTCGAACCTCGCGGTCACGGCCAACCTCATGTACGACGACGTGCCCGGGCGCCGCGAAACCTCGGCCCTGATCTCGCTGTCCTGGCAGTTCTCGAACAATTCGAGCCTGCGGGCCGAGTACGACGGCCGCGAGGACCGCGCGAGGATCGCTTACCAGACGATCCACGGCCAGGGCGTGGGCTCCTACAACGCCTTCGCCGAGGTCTCGCGCTCGCCCGACGACTCCGCCTTCAACGGCAGCGTCAACTACATCGCCAACCGGGCGGAACTGGGCCTGTCGCACTTCCAGGCCTTCGAGGGGGGCGACAACGGGCGCACCTCGCTGCGGGTCGGCACCTCGATCGGCTTCGCCGACGGCGCGGTGTCGGTCGGCCGGCCGGTCTACGACAGCTTCGCCATCATCAAGGGCCACAAGAGCCTGAAGGGCGCCGACGTCGTCGTGAACCCGACCCCGTTCGGCTACACCTCGAACTCGGGCGAGCTGGGCACGGCGCTGGAAACCAATCTGGCCGCCTATGCCGAGCGGACCATCACCGTCGACGCGCCCAACGCGCCGGCCGGCTACGATCTCGGTTCCGGCTCGTTCCGGGTGTTCCCGCCGTATCGCTCGGGCTACCGCCTGGAGGTCGGCTCGGACTACTCGATCACCGCCATCGGCCGCCTGGTCGACAGCGATGGTCAGCCGCTGGCGCTGGTCTCGGGTCGTGCGGTCGAGATGACGCCCGGATCCAAGAGCGAGCCGATCACCATCTTCACCAACCGCGTTGGCCGGTTCGGCGCCTCGGGCCTGCGGCCCGGTCGCTGGCGGCTCGAAATGGGGACGACGCCCCCCACGGTCTACTATCTCGACGTCCCGGCCAGCGCCGAGGGCTTCGTCAAGACCGGCGACCTCAAGCCCAACGCGTCGGGAGGCTGACATGAAACGCCGATCGCATACCCTGCTCATCGGACTGGCCGCGGGCGTCGGCGGGGCCCTGCTGGTCTCGGGCGCGGCCCAGGCCCAGTGCGTGACCTTCGATCCCGTCGTGCTCTCGGGCAATTTCGATCCGTTCAACCCCAGCGGCACGACGGTGCAGACGGTCTCTGTCACGGCTCGCCGGCCGCCAGCTGTGGGCGGCAAGAAAACGCAGGAGGTCGATTTCATCTACTTGCGCCGGCCCGACACGCCTTCGTCCCTGACGGTCGTCCAGACCTCGACCGGTGGTCAGATCCTGGAAAATCCGCCGGGGCACGTGCTCGATCCCAACAACGTCAATCCCAACGAGGTCGAACTGAATTTCGGCGGGGTCGGCCAACCCGACGTGAAGACGTTCATGGTGACGATCACCGTGCCCAGCGGCGCCGACCTGCCTGCGGGGGCGACCGACATCTATGTCGACCAGAAATACTACTGCAAGCGGACGGGCGGCGCGGCTGACGAGTCCGGCGTGATCGCCAACTCGCTCGACATCCGCATCAACGTGCTCAGCGCCCTGCAGGCCAGTTTCGTTGGGCCGGCGCTGGACTTCGGCGAGATCGGCACGCTGACGACGGCCTCGCTGCCGTCGACGCCGAACTCGGTCAAGCAGCGCACCGGCAACGTGCGGGTGGCCAGCTCGGGGCCGTACTCGGTGGCCCTGACCTCGGCCAACCAGTTCCGGATGACCTATGCCGGCGGGAACCTGGGCACTGCCAATCAGCGGATTCCCTACCAGCTGGACTTCCTGGGCCAGTCGAAGACCACGGCCTCGCCGACCTTCAACACCGTCACCTGTTCACGGGCCGGCCTGTCGGGCCAGTACCTGGCGGTGACGCCGACTCTGCTGGAGGGCGGCGCGGGCAAGGTTCCGTCGCCGAACTACCAGGACATCCTGACGGTGACCGTGACGCCCCTGGCCGTGCCGACGGCCACCACCCCCGTCGCCTGCATGTAACCTCGGCCCAGCCTGAAAAAGCCCCGCCGGCGCGAGCCGACGGGGCTTTCTTTTTGCCGACCGCCCGGGGGGAAGGGCGGAGCAAAAACCGGGTCAGAGCGCGGTGATGTTCACCGACAGGTCGCCGACCTGGCCGGCGTCGGCTCCGGGATCCAGGCGCAGGCTGTGGCTCTGCGAGGCCGCGGTGCTCGAGCGGCTGATCAGGGTGACGCCGGTCGACGACAGTTGGATCTTCTGGCCGTCGACATAGACGGCCGCGTCGCTCAGGCCCTGAGCGTGCGTCAGGCGCACTTCGTAGCCCGAGGCGCTGTTGCAGAACTCGGTCATCCGGCCGAGGTCGGTCGGCTCGGCGCTCGAGGCGGTGGTGGCGTCAAGGCTGACGCGGCAGATGACCGGCACGTGCCCCTCAAGACGAAGCTCGTAGCTGGCCGGCGCGGCGGAAGCGGTAGTGGCGGCCAGAGCGGTGAAGGCGGCGGCCAGGATCATCGGAAAGCGCATTGCAAACCCCAGGAGTGAGGATGATGGGAGGATCATCGCGAGGGAGGGTTAAGCAGAGCGCCCTAAAGCATGGTAAACGATTTGCATAGTAAGAATGACAGGGTGTCGCACTTAAATATTGTCTAAATCTAATGTATAATTTTGATTGCGTAATGCATTTTTACTATAGGTGAAATGAGTTGCGCCGCGAGCGTGGCTGCGGCGTGGAATGTTCGGTTGTGCTGGATGTGTTGCAGGCGATCGACCGGCGCCGGGTCAGGACGAGGGGGTGCTGATGTCCTGACCCGGCGCTCGGCGGGCGGGGCGCGCCGCCGAGGATCGTCGATGGCGTTGCGGACAGCCTCGGCGAGCCGGTCATTCGTCGCGGCGGTGACAAAACGGGGGGATTTGCCCTCGCGACCTGTAAATATTAACATATACAGATCGCGTCACAATAGCTCACACTTACTAATGTCAAGAATAGTTGTCTTGCGACATCTCATTCAAGGATGTCGGCGGAAGAAATCACCGAGACCAGTTCGGCCTGGCGGTGAACGCCAACCTTGACCATGGCGGAGGCCATCTGCACGCGCAGGGTGTTGATGCTGACCTTGCGCTCGGCGGCGATCTCGGCCGGCTCGCGGCCCTGGGCCACGCGGGCGACGATCTCGGCCTCGGCCGGCGAGAAGTTGAACATCATCCGCGCGCGCTCGGCGATGTGCGGCGAGGCGCGGCCGACTTCCCGGACCGTCACCAGGGCGCAGCGGAAGCCGCTGTCGTCGGTGCTGAACGGCTCGATCAGGACCACCAGCGGCTTCTGGCTGCGCGAGCGGTGGATCAGCATGGCGCCCGAGCGACCCTGGCGCACGGCCGCGGCGATGCGGTTGTGCAGGGCCTCGGACTCGAAGCCGTTCTCGGCGGTCAGCAGGCCGCCTTTCTCCGAAAGCCCGTCGCCGTGGGCGACATAGCTCCAGGCCAGGTCGTTGGCGGCGTAGACGCAGCCCTCGCTGTCGGCGACGATGACGCCGAAGTTCACCAGGTTGAGGATCGCGTTGGCGACGTGCGACTCGAACACGCCGCGTTCGACTTCCGAATCCACCACCTCGATCATCTTGATCAGTCCCATGTGCGACGCCCCGTATGGATCGCCGTCGGTGCAGGATCAAAGTTCTGGCTCGGTCTCGCGATGAGGCTCTCGATTGCAATGCTGTCGCGATTGAAAACCATCTTGCTTTATTCTGCTCGCCGACGGCTGGTTTACTGATTGGATATTATTTCCAGCGGGCTCGCATACCCTCCATTGGGTAGTCGAAATGACTAAAAATCGAAGACAACGCTATCAAATTTGCACTATTGACGCAGTTTTCTCCTGTCAGGAGATAATCGCGCAAATACAGGATAGCGCCTTTTCTTGCTTTCAAAGTTGTAAGTGGGTGAGGCGCTGGCTGATGGCCAGCATTCCCGTGGTCGTGCCGACATGTAGCGCGCCGACCGCAATGGCCACGCCGTAGGGAACGCCGGCGCGCGTGCGGATCCAGCCGCCGAAGGCGCCGGCGTAGGGGCGGGCGGCCAGGGCTACCAGGGCCAGGGCGCCGCCGGCGATCGCCGTGGCCACCAGCAGCAGCAGCAGGTTCTCCATGCCGGCGAACAGGGCCGCGACGGCCAGCAGCTTGACGTCGCCCGCGCCGATCAGCCGCCGAGCGAACATCGGCACGCCGGCCAGCATGACCAGGCCGAAGGCGCTGAAGCTCGACAGCCAGTTGGGCGTCGACCAGGTCAGGAGCTGGGCGAACAGGAACAGCACGGCCAGCGCGGCCACGGTCCAGTTGGGGATCTTGCGGGTCCAGGCGTCCCAGCCGGCCGCTACGATGAACAGCACGGCGTAGGCGACCGAGCCGGCCAGGCGAACGAAGTCGATTTCCATCGGACGAGTCTCCAGACGGCCCTTAGGAGCCGCCGCCGGGCATGGGGACGACCTCGGCCGGCGGTCCGCCGGCCAGGGTCGTTTGCGGCTCGGCCAGGGCCTGCAGCACGCCGGCAGGAGCCTCGCGGCCTTGCAGGCGGGCCGAATAGGCCATGTTGCTGAGCACGATCCGCGAATGGGGATCGGCCTCCAACGCCCGGGCGTAATAGCGCTCGCTGAGATCGAAGCGGCCTAGCTTGTCGTAGACCACGCCTTGGGCGTTCAGCACCCGCACGTCGGTCGGCGCGCGAGTGGCGGCCAGTTGCAGCAGTTCCAGCGCCAGGGCGTAGTCGCGGGCCTTGATCGCCTCGGCCGCACGGCCGTAGAGGCGGTCCACCGCGGCGGCGGGATCGGGCGGGGGCAGGGCGGCCAGGGCGCGGATCTCGGTCTGGGCCGGCTTGGGCCCCATCAGAGCGCTGGCCAGCTGCTTGAGCGTGGCGCAGCCCGACAGCGGGACGAGCAGGGCGCAGACGGCGGAAGCGACGAGGAGCGAGCGCATCTCTAGTGCCTCTTCATGGCGGGCATGAGGTTGTGGACGACGTCGAGGCCGGCCGGCAGCAGCAGGGCGGTGATGATCACCGGCAGGATGCAGGCCACCAGCGGGATGGTCAGCAGCACCGGAATGCGCATGGCCTTCTCCTCGCCCTTCAGGAACCGCTTCTCGCGAAGCTCTCCGGAGTAGGAGCGCAGGGTCTGGGTGATGCTGGCGCCCAGGCTGTCGGTCTGGATCATCAGGGCGGCGAAGGCGCGCAGAGCGTCGACATTGACGCGATCGGCCATCCGCCGCAGGGCGTCGGCGCGGCTGCGGCCCGCCCGCAGCTCCTGCGAGACCTGGCTGAACTCGCGCGAGATCTCCGGGTGCGAGGGCTTGATCTCCTGGCTCACGCGGATGAAGGCGGCATCCACGCCGAGGCCCGCCTCGACGCAGACCACCATCAGGTCCAGGGCGTCGGGGAACTGGTGCTCGAGGCGCTCGCGGCGGCCGGTGGCCTTCAGGTCGACGAAGATCGCCGGGATGACCAGGCCCAGGCCGCACAGCAGCAGGGCCCCGGCGATCAGCGGCAGGCCGACGACGGGCTTGGCCGACAGCTTCTGGGCCAGCAGCAGGATGGCCGGCAGCCCCACGGCGCTGATCACCCGCACCAGGAAATAGCCGGGCACGGCGGCCGGACCCTCGAAGCCGGCCTCGGCCAGGGTCCGGGCCAGGCCCGTACGCTTCTCGGGCGTCTCGGCGCCCGGGGCCCGCGCCTGCACCCAGTTCATGAAAGGGGTCTTGGGCTTGGAGTCCTTGAGCAGGCCCCCGGCGGGTCCCGTGGCCAGCGCCGCGCCGCCCGCGGCTCGCTCGCGCATGCGGCGCTTCAGGGCCGCCCCGGCGTCGACCTGGCGGAACACCAGCAGGGCCATGGCGCCCACCGCCAGGAAGACGGCGACCTGCAGCCCGACGGAAAGGAAAAGGTCCATGGCGTGGCCTCAATACTTGAAGGTGACGATCCGGCGGATCATCAGCTGGCCGATGAGGTAGAGGACCACGACGCCGCCCACGACGGGCCAGAACGCCGGATCCGAGAACTTGGTGGTGTAGAACTCGGGACGGAACACGCTGACCACGCCCACGCAGAACAGCGGCAGCAGGCTGAGGATCAGCGCCGACATCCGCCCCTCGCTCGACAGGGCCCGGATGCGCTTGGCCAGCGAGGCGCGGCCGCGGATGACGCTGGCCAGGCCGTGCAGGATCTCGGCCAGGTTGCCGCCGGTCTCGCTCTGGATGGCGATGCTGACGGCGAAGAAGGCCACGTCCGGCGAACCGGTGCGCCGGGCCAGGTTCGACAGGGCGTCACGGAACTCGACGCCATAGGTCGTCTCATCCAGCACCAGGCCGAACTCGGTGCCGATCGGGTCGGGCATCTCCTGGGTGACCAGGCCCACGGCCGAGATCACCGGGTGGCCGGCGCGCAGGGCCCGGATCATCACGTCCAGGGCCAGGGGCAGCTGTTCCTCGAGCTTGGCCAGGCGTGCGGCGTGGCGCTGGACGATCCACATCGCCGCCACGGCGCTGCTGATCGCCGCGGCGCCCACGGCGGTGACCAGCACCTGCGAGACCGGGGTTTCGACCGGCTGGCCGCGCAGGAACACCAGCGCCAGCAGCCACAGGCCCGCCGCCACCGCGGCCACCACGCCCAGCACCTGCAGCGGGCCGACGGTCAGTCCCGCCTGGCGCAGGTAGAGCGTGGCGCGGCCGTGCAGCGCGCCGTAGGGCGTGCGGTCGATCCACGTGCCGCGTGGGTCGCGCACCAGCGACTCGTAGACCTTCTCCTGGCTCATGCCGGCGGCCATCAAGGTCAGGCGGCGATTGACCCGCTGGGTCTGTTCGCGCGCCGTCAACAGCAGGCCGAAGATGGTCTGGCCGGCCAGCACCGCGGCCACGAAGGCCAGCACCAGGACCATGGGAAAGAGCAGTCCCTGCATGGCGTCACCCCGAGATCCGACCAGGCGAGAAGAGGTTGGAGGGCAGCTCGACGCCGCGGGCGTGCAGCACCTCCATGAACCGCGGGCGAACCCCCGTGGCTTCGTAGTTGCCCGCCACCCGGCCGTCGGTCGTGCGACCCGCGCGCCGGAAGCGGAAGATCTCCTGCATGCAGATGACGTCCTCCTCCATGCCGGTGATCTCCGACACCGACACGATGCGGCGGTGGCCGTCCTCCATGCGCTCGGCCTGCACCACGACGTGGATGGCCGAAGCGATCTGGCCGCGCACCGAGCGGGCGGGGATGTCCAGGCCCGCCATGCCGACCATCTGCTCCACCCGCGAGAGGGCGTCGCGCGGGGTGTTGGCGTGCACGGTGGTCATCGAGCCGTCGTGGCCGGTGTTCATGGCCTGCAGCATGTCGAAGGCCTCGCCCGAGCGGACTTCGCCGACGATGATGCGGTCGGGCCGCATGCGCAGGGCGTTGCGGACCAGTTCGCGCTGCTGCACCTCGCCCTGGCCCTCGATGTTGGCGGGACGGGTCTCCAGGCGGCCGACGTGCGGCTGCTGGAGCTGCAGTTCGGCGGAGTCCTCGATGGTGATGATCCGTTCGCGCTCGTCGATATAGGCCGACATGGCGTTGAGCAGGGTGGTCTTGCCCGAGCCCGTGCCGCCCGAGATCAGCACGTTGCGGCGGGCCTGCACGATGGCTTCCAGCACCAGCGCCATTTCCTGGGTGATGCTGCCCAGTTCGACCAACCGGCTCATGGCCAGCGGCACGCGCGAGAACTTGCGGATCGAGACCAGAGGACCGTCCACGGCCAGCGGCGGGATGATGGCGTTGACGCGGCTGCCGTCGGCCAGGCGGGCGTCGACCATCGGCTGGCTCTCGTCGATGCGGCGGCCGACGGCGGCGACGATCTTGTTGATGATCCTCACCAGGTGGCGGGTGTCCTGGAACCGCACGTTGGTGCGATGCAGGCGACCCTGCCGCTCCACATAGACCGTCTCGTGGGTGTTGATCAGGATGTCGGTGACGCTGTCGTCCTTCAGCAGCGGCTCGAGCGGGCCAAGGCCCAGCAGTTCGTCCAGGATCTCGTCGACCAGCTGGTCGGTCTGGGCGGGGGTCAGCAGGCGCTTCTCGTCGGCCAGCAGGCCGCTGACCGCGCCGCGAATTTCCTGGCGCAGCGTTTCGCGCGGGGTGCGGTCCAGCAGGCTGAGGTTCAGAAGGTCGATCAGCCGCTGGTGCAGCCGGACTTTCAGGCCCAGGGCGTCGTCGATCGGCGCGGCCTGGTTGAACTCGGCGGCTGCGGCCTGGCTTTCGATCCGGCGGGTCTCTTCGCTCCAGAGCATGGCTTATCTCCCGACCTGGGCGAGGGCGACGGGCTGGGCCGGGACCAGGGTGTCGGCCAGACGGCCGATCGCGGCCTCCAGCTTGCTGCCCCGGCGCACGGCGCTCAGCGCCAGGCCCTGGTTGATCGCCTGGTGCATCAGCTTGCGGTCCTCGGGGACTACCAGGTCGAAGGGGCGGCCGATGGCCTGCTCGGCGGCCTTCAGCGACAGGCCGCTGGCGCTGTCGGGCTCGACCTGGTTGCAGACCAGGGTGAGCGGCACGTCGTCCAGCCGCTGGGCCGACAGCATGTGCAACTGGCGGCGGGTCAGGTGCACATGCGGCACCGACAGGTGGGTCACCAGCACGATCCGCTGCGACTGGCGCAGCAGGCGGTTGGTCCAGGCGGTCCACACCGTCGGCAGGTCGACCAGGGTGGTCTCGAAGTCGCGGCGCAGGGCGGCCATCAGGCCGTCGACCACGGTGGGGCTGAGGGCCTCGACCGGCATCATCTCCTGCGGGGCGCCCAGAACGGCCACGCCGCTGCGATGGGTGGGCAGGGACGAGGCGAAGGGCATTTCCTCGACCGCGCCGCCGGCCGCCAGCACCTGGCCCACCGTCACCGCGTCGCCGACGTCCAGATAGAGCGCCGCAGCCCCCATCTGCACGTCCAGGTCGGCCAGGCAGACGCCTGCGGCGCCCGTGCGGCCGGCCAGGACCACGGCCGTCTGCGCGGCCAGCGAGGTGGCGCCGACGCCGCCGCCCGCCTTCAGCACGCTGACGATCTCGCCGCTGCGCTTGTGCGCCCGGCCGGTGTCGAGCCGGCAGAAGATCCGCTCCAGCGCGATGGCCAGGGTGGTGTCGCTGACCGGCGCCGGCAGCACGTCGGCCGCGCCCTGGTGCAGCAGGCGACGGGTGGCCTCGATGTCGGCGCCGCGCATGGCCACCAGTACCTCGAAGCGCCCGGCGGCGGCGGCGATCCTCGCGCCCATCCGCTCCACCTCGGCCGGATCGGAGCCGTCGACGCCGACGATCAGCAGGTCGAAGGCGTGGGCGGCCCGCTCGGGCCAGGCGCAGTCCAGCAGCCGGAAGGTCACCGCCGGGAACATCGCCGACAGCATCGCCACCGGCGGATCCGCGCCCAGGCCCGCGCCGCACAGGCCGACGCGCCAGGCGGTCGGGCGGTGGTTGGCTGGGGGCGGCGGCGCGACCGTCTTGGGACGGCCGAAATGGAGCAGGCTCATGACAGGCTCTCTCCGCTGAGTGTCGACGTCATGGTGGGCAGGTTGAACGGGGCGACGCCGAAGATCTGCAGCGCGACGCTCGTGAAGGTGAGGTTGGCGACGCTGACGCTGACCAGCGGCTCCATGTCGGGGGCGTAGGGGTTGCCCACCTTGCCGATGCCGACATGGCGATAGGTGATGGTCACGTCCGCGGCCGTGATGTCGGGCTGGTAGGCCTGCATCTTGTTGAGGACGGCCGTGAAGGTGGTGTTGTCGAAGCCCGGCGAGCCGCCGCTGCCCTGCGTCTGGGTGCAGGTCGTGTTCGAGCCGGTGCAGCTGAAGGCCATGTCAGGCACGGTGCCGCCGCCGCCATAGGTGGCGGTGCCGTCGTAGCCAGCCATGTAGGTCGAGATCATCGGGCTGACGACGGCCAGGCGCGCGCCCTCGCGGGTCGCCGTCTTGGCGGTGTTGATGGTCCAGCCCAGCCGGCCCATGTCGATCACCGCCAGCAGCATGACGATGAAGGCGAAGCATACCAGGCCGAACTCGGTCGCCGTGGCGGCGCTTTCGTCGCGGGCCAGCCGCGATGCGGTGGTGCGGAGCCAGGTCATTCTGTCCACGCCTGCTGTGAGCTGACCGTGAACGAGGTCAGGGTGATCCCGGTCAGCGGGCCGAAGGATTCGATGTAGGGCGGCGTCGCGGCGACCTGCACGCGGGGCACGCCGGTCATGCCGTCGTAGCGACCCGAATAGGTCCCGCCGGCGTTGCTGACGCAGGTGACGGTCACCGTCACCGTGGCGTTGCTGGTCCAGGTGGCGATCAGCGGCGAGCCGGAGCCGTCCTTGGTGCCGGTGCGGGTCAGGTTCTGGACGTTGGTGACGTCGCCGGCGTTGGTCAGGCCCGCGCAGGTCATCGGCAGGCGGGCGGCGTAGCGGGCTGCGTCGCGCACCGACGAGACGGCGATGTGATAGTTCCAGAACAGCCGTCCGGCGCCGACGAAGGCGAAGCACAGCAGCACCATGAACGGCAGCACCAGGGCGAACTCGACCGCCGCCGAGCCTTCGCGCCCGGCCAGCAGTCGTCGTGCAAGGGGAGGGCGCTCAGTCATAGAGCCGCACCGAGTAGAGCATGGTCTCCGTGCCGACCGCCGAGGTGTCGGTGGTCGAGCCGATGACCTCGCCATAGATCGAGTTGCTGACGGCCGGGCCGATCAGGAACAGGTCGACATAGGCGATGACATGGACGGTGGAGCTGCCGTGAACGTTGTCGGCGTTGCAGTTGACGACGACGGCCGAGATCGTGCGGCGGTCGGGCGTGGCCTGGGCGCCGGTCGTGTTGCACTGGGGGCGGGCGTAGTCGTGCGAGCCGCTGTTGGCGGTCTGGCTAGCCGAGAACGCGCCGGCCGGGGTCGAGATCGCCCCGCTCAGCATGGCCAGTTCCCACTTGTAGACCTGGTAGCGCGTGGGGCTGGTGACGCCGGCCGCCGGGGCAGGGCCATAGGCGTTCCAGCCCGTGCCGGTCGATCCGGCCGGGACCTGCGGGATGTAGGTGGTCGGGTTGATGCCCGAATGGTTGGTGGCGAAGTATTGGGCCTTGTTCCACACGCCGCTGCCGACCACGCTCGACTGGTTGCAGTCGCGGGGAAGGCCCGTGCCGGTGCTGACCGCGGCGCTGCTGGAGCAGCTGTTGCTCGGCACGGAGACGCTCGGGTTGCAGGCGCTGTTGCCGGCATTGGTCTTTGCTCCGACCAGGGTGTTCATCGCCGGGCGGAACAGCGGGTCGTTCTTCAGCCCGCTGGCCGAGGACTTGTAGATGTCGAAGCGGACGTTGAAGTAGTCGTCGGCCGAGGCGATGTTGCCGGTCTGGGTCTGGACCACGGAGCCGAAGCACTCGGTCAGCGGCGGATAGCGGCCCATGGCGTTCTTGACGTCCGCCGCGCCCGATCCCACCGACAGGAAGCCGAAATTCCCCGGACCCCAGGCGCCGTTGCCGCCGGGCGGCGGGGTCAGGACGAAGTTCTTGCCGATATAGGTGTCGCCGTCGAACACCAGGCTGGTGGACTCGTTGGGATTGCAGATCATCAGCGGCGGCACCTTGCAGATCGCCGTGCCGTAGCCGGCCACCGCGCGGGCGGTGGCGTTGAAGCCGGCGACGCCGGTCAGGGCGCCGAACACCAGGCCGCGCGAGCGCGGGGCCAGATTGATGCGGATGAACTTGGCGGTGGCGTCCGTGGTCGCGGTGACGTCGGGATCGCGGCTGGACAGGAAGGTGATGTCGCTGGCGGCGACGGCCACGTTGCTCTCGTAGGTGTCGCCCAGGGCCTGGCGGTTGCTGACAAGGCTGCCCATGGCGGCGGTCTGGGCTCGTCCCATGGCCCCGCTCGTGCCGTCCAGCTGGCTGGCGCCGGCCAGGGCCGCAGCGTCGACCGCGTTCTCCAGCTCGGCCCGTAGGGCCAGGGCCCGGCTGACGTCGAAGGCCAGGCCTCCGATGGCCACCAGTCCGATCAGGGCCACCCCGGTGAGGGTGGCCACCGTGCCGGAACGATCCTGGGCGAAGCGACGAAGAAGGCGAGGGGCGCGCGACATGGTCAGTTGGCCGGAGACTTGGCCGCTCCCTTGTTGTCGATGCTGGAGGTGCTGGCCTGGACGGGCTGGACCACCTGGTTTTTGCCGTAGCGGGTCGCCGCCAGGGCGGCCCGGACCCCGTCGCCGCCGGGCTGCAGCACGCCTTCGTAGCGGGCTTCCGGATCGGCGATCTGGGCGGCGAGGTTGCTGCGCAGGGCGACGCCGAAGTCGGGCGACAGATCCTTGCGGGCGTCGGTGCAGCCGGCGAGGGCGATGGTGGCCGCGGCGGCCAGCAGGATCCTATTGAAGGACATGGCCTTGAGGTCCATCGACCCCTCCCTTGGCTGGTTGGGTGCTCGACTGGGTCTTGCCCAGCAGGAACAGCTCGGTGTCGGACGGCGGCACGAAGTTGTCGGCCGGCGTCGCCTGGCGGGCCCGGGTCGGACGCACCAGGTGGGGCGTGACCAGGATCACCAGTTCGGTCTGGTTGCGCTGGTAGCTCGTCGAGCGGAACAGCGAGCCCAGGATCGGCAGGTCGCCCAGCATCGGGAACTGCCGGATCTGGTCCTGGTAGTCGTCGCGGATCAGGCCCGCGATCGTGAAGGACTCGCCGTCGCGCAGCTCGACCGTGGTCTTGGCCCGCCGCACCTTGATGCCGGGGATCCGCAGGCCGTTGCTGACGAACGAGGCGTTGGGGTCGATGCTCGAGACCTCGGGATTGACCACCAGGTTCACCATGCCGTCCTGCAGGACGGTGGGGGTGAAGGCCAGGCCGATGCCGAACTGCTTGAACTCGACCGTGATCGTCGTCTGGCCGCCGCTCTGGTTCTGGGCCACGGGGACCGGGAACTCGCCCCCGGCCAGGAAGTTGGCGGTGTCGCCCGACATGGCCGTCAGGTTCGGCTCGGCCAGGGTCTTGACCAGGCCCTTGGTCTCCAGGGCGTCGAACAGCACGTCCAGGTCGACGTCGCCGGCCCGCAGCGGGAACTTCAGCAGGCCGAAGGTGTCGGTCAGCGTGGTGGCCACGCCGGTGTCGCCGGTGCCGATGACGAAGTTGTGGTAGTTCGGCGAGGCCGGATTGGCCGTGTTCATGTTCAGCCGCAGGGCCTTGGCCGTGGCGCGCTCCATCTCGACGATGCGCACCGACAGGGTGACCTGCTGGCTGCCCTGGACCGACAGCATGTTGACCACCTGGCCCGGCGCGTAGCTCTCGGCCAGGGCCGCGGCCCGGCCGGCCACGGCGCCGCTGCTGGCGGTGCCCGTCAGCACGATCGACTGGTTGCCCGAGGCGACCTTGAGGTTCTCCTCGTTGGGCAGGGCGTCGCGCATCCGCTGGCGCAGGGTCTCGACGTCGGCGCCGACCACCACGTTGGCGGCGGCGACCAGCCTGCGGCCGGGGCCGTAGGCGGTTAGCGTCGTGCCGCCCAGCTTCTTGCCGACCACATAGACCGACCGCGAGGTCAGGGGCAGCACGTCGGCGGTGTCGGGATTGCCGATCATGATGTCGGTATAGGGAGCGGGCAGCTCCAGCACCTGGGCCTTGCCGACGGCGACATTGACCTCGACCTTGCGGACGGCGACGTCGGAGAGGGCGGCGGGGGCTTGAGCCGAGGCGGTGGTCGGGACCGCCGCCAACAGGGGCAGCAGGCCGGCGGCCGCGGCCAGCAGCGAGCGTTTCAGGGTCATGTGAGCGGGTCCTGCGCCGCGCGCGTCAGCGGCGCGCCTGCGGAAGGGATGAGGAGCGGTGCGGGCCATGGTCACAGCCCCACCCGATAGCCGGTCGTCTCGACGCCGCGGGTCACGCGGACCTCGGTCGAAGACGGCGGCATGGAAGACATGGCGGGCCGCGGCGCGGCCGGGCGGCGAGGAGCAACGGCCCGGACCGGCGTGGGAGCCGGCGCGTTGACCTGGGTGGGCCCCATGCCTCGCGACAGGTCCGCCAGCGTCATGGTCCGGCGGCCCAGCGGCGCCTGGTCGGAGATCTGGCGCAGGGCCAGCGACACCGCGCCGACCGCCTGGGCCAGGGTGATGGCCTGGGCCTGGTCGGGCGTCACCTCGACGGTGATCGCCTTGACCACCACCGGCTTGTCGGCCCCCTGGTCGTCGGACTGGTCGACGCCGACGACGCGGACGTTCTCGGCCAGCACCTGGGTCAGGCTGGTCTCGGGCTGGTTGTTGTCCTTGCTGCGGGTCAGCAGCACGTCCACCCGGTCGCCCGGCAGCACGAACCCGCCGACGCCGGCGACGTCGTTGGCCCGCAGCGACACCGCCCGCATGCCTTCGCCCAGCGAACTGGCGAGGTTGGAGCGGCCGCCCGAGCCCGACACGCGGTCGGCCAGGATCGGTTCGTTGGCGGCGATGTCCTTCAGCGCGATGCGCGCGCCGCCCGGGCCGGACGCGGCCTCGGGAATGGAGCGGAAGGCGCCGGCCGGCACGGCGTCGGTCGGATAGTGCGCGACCTTCAGCACGGCGGACTGGAGCTTGAAGCCTCTCGCCAGAGGCTGCGAGGCCACGACGACGGGCGTCGAGCCGGTTTCCTTGATCACCGGGGCGTCTACGCGCCCGGCGCTCATATAGACCCGTGCGGCGAGCACGGCGCCCAGGCCCAGCACAGCGGCCGCGCCAAGGGATATGACGGTTTTCGTCTGCATTGTTGCAACCCCCTCCCCACGTCAGCGGGGAGCCTGTCCTGGCTCACCACCATGGGTCGGCGACGCGGCTTGCCGCCCCGCGCCGCCGACGACTTGGTTCAGCAGTTGGCGGCCGACGGATTGGCCACGCAGGTGGCGGCGTCCGTGATGGCCGTGCCGATGTTGGTGCCCAGCAGCACGGCGGCGACGGCGATCGCGCTGCCGATGATGGCCAGGATCAGGGCGTATTCGGCCGCGGCCGCGCCGTCTTCTTCGAAGATCAGTTCGCGCAGAGTATTCATGTCGTATCCTCCTCTAAGTTTTCTCAACCGCGCATCTTTGTTCGCGGACAAAGAAGAGGTTTCCCCCTTCGTCGTGAATTAGCGGCTTAACGGTTTGGTAAGTAAATACACCGGTCGCTTTAATACGAAATCGGTAC
Source organism: Caulobacter sp. FG7 (assembly GCF_057808875.1). NCBI lineage: Bacteria > Pseudomonadati > Pseudomonadota > Alphaproteobacteria > Caulobacterales > Caulobacteraceae > Caulobacter > Caulobacter sp. FG7. The sequence continues at coordinate 68,661 of NZ_JBMDIW010000011.1, read as the reverse complement.
GACGAGGCGCTCGGCGTATGTCAAACGCACTATTTTTCAGTATTTGGAGCGCAAACGTCGCGTGATTGGCGAATATGGTTTCGGGTGTATCGACTGTTTGGCCTCTGATAGGTTGTCGATGCGAACCTTTCGCTTGGTGAATAGGCGTGTTGGCTCGACCCGAGGCTGTATTACTCAATTTGGGGGCGCCGATTTGACGGGGGCGAGCGTCGGCTGACGCCTCTTCCCGGACAGCCGGTGCAGCATGCGTGTACGGCTTTATATTTTGAATTAATTGATGTTTTTCGTCTTGTGGCGCGGATTGGTGCGACAGGATGACGCCCCAGGCGCGGAATGCCCGTCAGGCGCGGTGTGCCGATTGTCACCGCCGTATCCATCAACCGCGAAGAGAAACTGCTGGTTTGTGAACTCGAATATCACCATCCAGTCACGGTTTGACGCCTGGGGGATTGGAACGTGGCGAAGAAGCAAACGATTTCCCGGCTGGCCCAGGCCGCCGCGCTCGTCGACCAGCTGATCCACGCCATCGACACCGAAGGCCTGTCGCGAAGCGAGGCCGCCTCGGCCGCCGCCCAGGTGCTGGGCCTCGTCCAGACCTTGTCCCTGCGCGGAGATCCCGACGCCGCAGCGCTCAAGGCCGCACTGGGCCGTCTGGCCGAACGCCTGGCCATGGCCAAGGACGACCCGGCCGCGCCCGAAGCGCCCGCCGCCGAGACCACGCTTGCCGGTTCGCGCTTCGCCAAGCGCCTGAAGCGCCTGGCCATGATCGTCACCGCCGGCGCGGTGCTGACCGCCCCGATGGCCGCCGCCGCGCGCGATGCGGGCGCCGGGCTGGGCCCGGCGCTGATGGGATCCTCGGCCGTCTCCATCGCCCTGATGGGCGCGCTGCCGGTCTATAATGTCGGCGACATGATCGTGAACCCGGTGTCGGGTTCCAGCGAGAAGGTGGTCGAGAAACTGACCACGGTCGCCGTCCGCACCGAGACCGGCAACATCATCCTGCTGGCGACCACGGTCGGCGACACCTTCACCGACCCGCAGACCAGCAAGGCCTACGAGGTGACGGCGGTCTCCAAGAACGCCGACAACCGGGTGATCGGGGTCACCGTCAAGGAATCCGGCACGGCCACGACCTCGAACCTGGCCGTGGTCACCAACAAGTCGACCGACATCGGCAATGTCACCACCCCGCCGGGTACTGGCGGGACCAGCGCCGGCAGTTTCGCGTTCACGCCGGCCACGGGCGACGTGAACACCTTCGCCGACTCCAAGTTCGGGGCTAATGGCGGCGACGGCCACGACGGCGGCGGCGTGCGGATCTGCATTCCGTTCATCGGCTGCGCGACCATCGGCTATCCGCCCAGCGCCGGTGGCGCCGGCCAGGCCGGGCCCACCGTCAGCCACGATCTGACCGTGGCCAACAACGGCAACATCGAGGTCGTTTCCGACAACCTGCCGGGCGTGGTGGTCTCCAGCGTGGGCGGCAACGGCGGCGACGGCGGCGACGCCTTCGGCAACCTCAAGGGCGCGCCGGGCGGCGCAGCCGGGGCCGGTGGAAACGTCACCCTCAGCAGCGCGGTGACCATCGTCACCGACGGCGTGAACGCTCACGGCATCTTCGCCCAGAGCCGCAGCGGCAAGGGCGGCCAGGGCGGCACGGGCTATATCGCCGGCGACGGCGGCACGGGCGGCTCGGCCGGCCAGGGCGGCGCGGTCACCGTCACCAACACCGGCGCCATCTACACCGGCAAGGCCGGGGCGATCGGCATCCTGGCCCAGAGCCTGGGCGGCGCGGCCGGCGGCGGCGGCGACAGCTACGGCATCATCGGCGACGCCGGCGGCGGCACGGTCGGCGGCAACGGCGGCGCGGTGCTGGTCCAGCAGGCGGGCCTGATCCAGACCAAGGGCAAGGACGCCCACGGCGTGCTGGCCCAGTCGATCGGCGGCTCGGGCGGCAATGCCGGCGACGCGGGCGGCATCGTCAGCTTCGGCGACACCGGCAAGGCCGGCGGCGTCGGCGGCAAGGCGGAGATCGTCGCCAAGACCGGATCGAGCACCAGCACCGAGGGCCAGGGCGCGCACGCCCTGTTCGCCCAGAGCGTGGGCGGCGGCGGCGGTAATGGCGGCGTCTCCATCGGCCTGGTCGCGCTCGGCTCGGGCGGCGGCGCCGGCGGCGCGGGCGGCCTGGCCAAGGTCACGGTCGAGAGCGGCGCGGCCGTATCCACCAAGGGCGCGGACGCGCACGCCGTCTTCGCTCAATCGGTGGGCGGCGGCGGCGGCAGCGCCGGCGTCAGCGGCGGCCTCGTGGCCCTGGGCGCCAAGGGCGACGCCGGCGGCATCGCCGGAACGGTCGAAGTCGACAGCAGCGGCGTGGTCTCGACCGACGGCGTCGACGCCCGCGGCATCTTCGCCCAGAGCGTTGGCGGCGGCGGCGGCGCGGCCTCGGGCACGGGCGGCCTCGTCTCGCTGGGCGGTTCCGGTGCGGCCGGCGGCGCGGGCGGCGCGGTCACCGTCGACACGGGCGTCGGCGGTTCGGTGAAGACCACCAAGCAAGGCGCCGACGCCATCTTCGCCCAGTCGGTCGGCGGGGGCGGCGGTAGCGGCTCAAGCTCTGGCGGGGTCGTGGCCCTGGGCGGCACGGCTGGCGGCGGCGGCGCGGGCGGCGCGGTCATCGTCACCAACGGCGGCGTCGTAGAGACGGCCGGCGACAAGGCGCGCGGGATCTTCGCCCAGTCGGTGGGCGGCGGCGGCGGCTCGGGCGGCGACGGCGGCGGCCTCGTCACCATCGGTGGCAAGGGTGGCGCGGCCAGCACCGGCGGCGCGGTTACGGTGAGCAACACCGGCGCGATCACCACCAAGGGCGACCTCTCCAGCGCCATCCAGGCCCAGAGCGTGGGCGGCGGCGGCGGTGACGGCGGCAGCACCGGCGGCGTCTTCCTGACCATCGGCGGCGGCGGCAATACCGGCGGCGGCTCCGGCCTCGTCACGGTCAAGCACGCGGGCGACATCTTCACCGGCGGCAACGACTCCCACGGCATCTTCGCCCAAAGCGTGGGCGGGGGCGGCGGCAGCGGCGGGTCCAGCGTCTCGATCAGCGCCTTCGCCGGCGTCGCCATCGGCGGCGATGGCTCGCTGGGCGGCGATGGCGGCAAGGTCGACATCGACCTCAGCCAGAGCACGGTGACCACCGGCGGCTCCACCAGCCTGGTGAACCCGCTGATCGTCACCGACGGCGACCGTGCGCGCGGCATCTTCGCCCAAAGCGTGGGCGGCGGTGGCGGCAATGGCGGCTTCGCGGCCCAGGTCTCGGCCGGCTACGGCGTCGGCGCCAGCGCGGCCGTCGGCGGCCGCGGCGGCAAGGGCGGCAAGGGCGGCGAGGTCGACATCGACGGCGACGTGCTGATCCTGACCAAGGGCGACTATTCCGAAGGCCTGTTCGCCCAGTCGGTGGGCGGTGGCGGCGGCTCGGGCGGCTTTGCGCTGTCCTTCGCCTTCGCGGCCGGCGAGACGGCGGCCGCGGCGTTCTCGGTCGCCCTGGGCGGCAAAGGCGGCGACGGCGGCGAAGGCGGGCTGGTCGACATCAAGTCCGGCGGCGCGATCGTCACCGAAGGCAAGTTCTCGACCGGCCTCGTCGCCCAGAGCGTCGGCGGCGGCGGCGGCAATGGCGGCTACACGGTCAGCTTCGCGGGCGCCGGGGCCGGCGCGGCTTCGGCCTCCGCGGCCGTGGGCGTCGGCGGCAGCGGCGGCAAGGGCGGCAAGGGCGGCGTGGTCGACGTCGACTTCGACGGCGCCATCACCACGGGCGACGACGACGCCATCGGCGCGCTGATCCAGTCGGTCGGCGGCGGCGGCGGCGGCGGCGGCTTCAACGTCTCGGGCGCGATCGCGGTGGCTGGGACGGCGGGCGTCGGCGCCTCGGCCGGGGTCGGCGGCAGCGGCGGCGACGGCGGCATCGCTGACTCCGCTACCGGCCGCATCGGCGGCGATGTCGCCACCAGCGGCAAGCGCTCGACGGCCGTGATCGTCCAGAGCGTGGGCGGCGGCGGCGGCAGCGGCGGCTTCAACGTCGCCGGCTCGATCGGCGGCGGCGGCACGGCCGGCGTCGGGGTTTCGGTCGGCGTCGGCGGCGCGGGCGGCAAGGGCGGCAACGCCGGGACCGCCACGGGCACGGTCGAGGGCGACATCCACACCAAGGGCGACCAGTCCGGCGGTCTGCTGGTGCAGAGCGTGGGCGGCGGCGGCGGCTCGGGCGGCTTCAACGTCTCGGGCGCCATCGGCGTGGGCCAGACGGCCGGGGCGGGGATCTCTGTCGGCGTCGGCGGCGCTGGCGGCGGCGGTGGCGACGGCATGCTGGTCGTCGCCAAGATGATCGGCGACACCCTGACCGAAGGCGCGGACGCCGACGGCGTGGTCGCCCAGAGCATCGGCGGCGGCGGCGGCAGCGGCGGCTTCAACGTCTCCGGCTCGATCGGCGGCGCGGCCACGGCGGCCGGCGGCATCAGCGTGGGCGTCGGCGGCAGCGGCGGCGACGGCGGCAAGGGCGGCGAGGTGCGTCTCGACGTCACCGGAACGACGGCCACCAAGGGCGCGCACAGCGACGCCATCATCGCCCAGAGCGTGGGCGGCGGCGGCGGCTCGGGTGGTTTCTCGATCGCCGGCGGCATCGCGCTTTCGGCCAACGGCGCCGGCACGGTCAGCGTCGCCGTGGGCGGCAGCGGCGGCAAGGGCGGCGACGCCGACAAGGTCACCCTGAAGGTCAATGACGGCGCGGCCGACCCGCTGGGCGACCTGATCGCGGCGGTCACGCAGGGCGAGGGCGCGCGCGCCATCGTCGCCCAGAGCGTGGGCGGCGGCGGCGGCAGCGGCGGCTTCTCGATCGCCGGCGGCTTCTCGGCGGCCAAGAGCGGCGCTGGCAACATCGGCGTCGGCATCGGCGGCGGCGGCGAGAAGGGCGGCGACGGCAAGGCCGTCACCGGCAAGATCACCGGCGATATCGGCACCAAGGGCGCGGACGCCTCGGGCGTGCTGGTTCAGAGCGTCGGCGGCGGCGGCGGCAGCGGCGGCTTCAACGTCACCGGCGGCATCTCGGCCTCCAAGAGCGCGGCGGGCAACATCCTGGTCGGCGTGGGCGGCTTCGGCGGCACGGGCGGCGGCGCGGGCAAGGTCGACGGTGGGGTCACCGGCGACATCGTCACCGTGGGAGATCGCGCCTTCGGGGTCAGCTACCAGAGCCTGGGCGGCGGCGGCGGCGCGGGCGCCTTCAACATCACCGGCGGGATCAGCCTGGCCGCCAGCGGCGGCGGAACCGGCACGCTGGGCGTCGGGGTCGGCGGCTTCGGCGGCGACGGCGGCAAGGCCGGCGAGGTCGACGCCTTCCTGAATGGCAACGTCTGGACCAAGGGCGACGACGCCCACGGCGTCCTGCTGCAGAGCGTGGGCGGCGGCGGCGGCTCGGGCGGCTTCAATGTCACCGGCCTGGTCAGCGCCTCGCAGGGGACCAACGGCGCCATCGGCTTCGGCATGGGCGGCTTCGGCGGCGGCGGCGGCGGCGGCGACATCGTCAAGGGCGTGCTGACCGGCGACGTCACCACCGAGGGCGACGGCTCGTTCGGGGCTATGCTGCAGAGCCTGGGCGGCGGCGGCGGCAACGGCGGCATCAATGTCAGCGGTTCGGTCGCCCTGTCGGCCGGCAACAACGCCGCGGTGGCCATCGGCCTGGGCGTCGGCGGCTTCGGCGGCGGCGCGGGCGCCGGCAAGGACGTCACGGGAACCGTCACTGGCCGCTACCAGACCTCGGGCGACGAGGCCGATGGCGTCGTGGCTCAGTCGATCGGCGGCGGCGGCGGTTCGGGCGGCCTCAACGTCTCGGGCGCGGTGGCGGTCAGCGCCGGCACGGCCGGCACGGGCTCGGTCGGCATCGGCGGTTTCGGCGGCAAGGGCGGCGCTTCGGGCGCGGTGACCCTGACCCGCGTTGGCGACACCATCACGAACGGCGCCAATTCGGACGGGATCATCGCCCAGAGCGTCGCCGGCGGCGGCGGCCAGGGCGGCATCAACGTGGCCGGCGGTCTGTCGGCGACCACCAAGGGCAGCGCCGGCAGCTTCGGCTTCGGCCTGGGCGGCTTCGGCGGCGACGGCGGCCAGGCGGGCGACGTCAAGGCCAGCGTCACCGGCAACGTCTGGGCCCAGGGCTTGGAATCCGACGTCACCACGCCCGAGCAGGTGGTCAAGATCCCGCTGCTGGGCGGGGACTTCGAGTTCACCATTCCCGCCGATCGCACGCGCCTCAACGGCTCCAACGGCGTCTTGGCCCAGAGCGTGGGCGGCGGCGGCGGTTCGGGCGGCCTCAACGTCACCGGCCAGCTGTCGCTGACCAAACCGGGCGGATCCTCGTCCAGCCGCGCTATCTCGCTCGGGGTCGGCGGCTTTGGCGGCAAGGGCGGCGACGCCGGCGAAGTCGACCTGACCATCGCCGGCCCCTCCGCGAACTACGTTCAAGTCACGGCCGTGGGCGACGACCGCTATGCGGCGGTGGCCCAGTCGATCGGGGGGGGCGGCGGCGCGGGCGGCATCAACGTCTCGGGCGGCATCGCCATGGACGGCCAGCTCGTCGCGGGCGTCGGCGGGTTCGGCGGCGACGGCGGCAAGGGCAAGGACGTCGAGGCTGACGTCACCGCCAACCTGTTCGCGGCCGGCGATCGCTCGCGCGGCCTGATGGCCCAGTCGATCGGCGGCGGCGGCGGCGCCGGCGGCATCAACATCTCCGGCGGGATCAGCGCCGACACCTCGAACGACGAGCCTTCGATCGTCTTCGGCCTTGGCGGCTTCGGCGGCGCGGGCAACATCAGCGGCGACGTCAAGGTCGCCCAGGACGGCCAGGTCTGGGTCGAGGGCGTCGACGCCATCGGCGTCCTGGTCCAGAGCGTCGCCGGCGGCGGCGGCTCGGGCGGCCTCAACGTCGCGGCCGACGTCAACATGGGCAAGTCGACCTCGTCCTCGAACGGCTTCGCCATCGCCGTCGGGGTCGGCGGCAAGGGCGGGACCGGCGCCGACGCGGGGAACGTCTCGCTCGACAGCCTCGGCGACGTCATCGTCAACGCCCGCCTGAAGGCCAATCCGGTCGCCGGCCAGGACACGCTCGAGGCCGTGGACTTCACCGGCGGCGCCAAGGGGATCATGGTCCAGTCGATCGGCGGCGGCGGCGGGGTGGGCGGCGTCAGCGCCACCGGCGCCATCGCGCCCTCCGGCAATCCGGTCGCCCTGGGCATCGGCGGTTCGGGCGGTTCGGGCGGCGACGCCGGGACGGTCACGGTCAAGCGCGGCTACGCCGCCGACGGCTCGGTCGACGCCCACCTGATCCGCACCTTCGGCTACGACTCCGACGGCCTGGTGGCCCAGAGCGTCGGCGGCGGCGGCGGCTCGGCGGGGATGAACTTCACCATCGCCGCCACCGTGGCCAACAAGACCGACAATCCGGTCGCCGCCATCATCACCGTCGGCGGCGACGGCGCGGGCGCAGGCTCGGGCAAGAAGGTCGACGTCACCCACGCCGGCAACATCGTCACCGACGGCGCCTACAGCGACGGCCTCTTGGCCCAGAGCGTCGGCGGCGGCGGCGGCTCGGGCAACTTCAACATCGGCGCCGGCGTGCTCAAGGGCGCCAACGCCCTGAACATGGCCATCGGCGGCGCCACCGGCGCGGCCGGCGACGGCGGCGAGGTCGAGGTCGACCACCTGGGGACCATCGTCACCAAGGGCGACAACTCGGTGGGCCTGCGCGCCCAGTCGATCGGCGGCGGCGGCGGCAACGCCGGCTTCGACATGGCCATGGGCGCGCTGAACAAGAACGCCGTCAGCATCACCATCGGCCGCATCGGCGGCATGGGCGGGCTCGGGGGCGACGTGAAGGTCTCGTCCGACGGGACGATCGACACGACCGGCGCGGATTCCTCGGCGATCTTCGCCCAGAGCGTCGGCGGCGGCGGCGGGGCGTCCAGCGCCATCACCGTGGGCGCCAACGGCACGCGCGGCCAGGGCGCCAACGCGGAATCGTTCAGCGGCTCGCTCAGCATCGGCCTGGACGGCGGCTTCGGGGCTGAGGGCGGCGACGTCACGGTCAGCGCCAAGGGCGCCCTGACCACGCGTGGCGACGACTCCCGCGGCATCTTCGCCCAGAGCATCGGCGGCGGCGGCGGGGCCGGCGGCTCGGCGGCCACCACCATCGTCCGGGCCTCGGGCGCGGCCGGGGTCGCGGTCGGCGGCAAGGGCGGGGTTGGCGCCCTGTCCGGCAAGGTCACGGTCGACACCGCCGCGACCATCGTCACCGAGGGCGAGCGCTCCGACGGCGTGCTGGCCCAGTCGATCGGCGGCGGCGGCGGCCTAGGCGGCATGGCCCGCACCCTGCAGTTCCAGGTCGGCGGCGCGCCGTCCGGTACGACCACCCGCACGGCCACCGTCAGCGTCGGCGGCTCGGGCGGCTCCGGCGCGGTCGGCGGCGCGGTCGAGGTCAAGAGCAGCGGCGTCATCTACACCAAGGGCGCCGACGCCTTCGGCATCCGCGCCCAGTCGATCGGCGGCGGCGGCGGCATCGGCGGCGCGGTCCTCAACGTCCGCGCCCAGGGCACGAGCAGCAACGACTCCTTCGACCTCAACATCGGCGGCTCGGGCGGAACCGGCGGCGCAGGCGGCGTCGTCGAGGTGCTCAACACCGGCCTGATCGTCACCGAGGGCCGCGGCGCGGCCGGCATCGCGGCCAACAGCATCGGCGGCGGCGGCGGCGACGGCGGCATCGTCGCCGAGGTGGTCGGCGGCTATGCCGGCGCCGACAAGCAGAGCCACCGCTACGTCATGAACATCGGCGGCTCCGGCGGCGACGGCGGCACGGGCGGCGACGTCACCGTGACCAACCGCGCCGTGGCCGGCGTCAAGGACAGCGGCACGATCTCGACCTCGGGCGAGCGCGCCTACGGCGTCTTCGCCCAGAGCCTGGGCGGCGGCGGCGGCAACGGCTCGACCATCCTGTCGCTGACGGCCCTGAAGAGCGCCGAGAACAGCGCCTCGGTTGGCCTCAACATCGGCGGCTTCGGCGGGACCGGAAACACCGCCGGCAAGGTCGTGGTCGACAACGCCGGCCTGATCCAGACCACGGGCGCCGACGCTTATGGCGTGCTGGCCCAGTCGATCGGCGGCGGCGGCGGCAACGGCGGCATGGTCATCGCCGCCAACCTGCTGATCGGCGCGCTCGGCAACGCGCCGCTCGTTTCGCTGGGCGGAATCGGCGGCGACGGCGGAGACGGCGGCGAGGTCATCGTCACCAACAGCGGCCGCATCCTGACTACCGGCGCCCGCGCCCACGGCATCGTGGCCCAGAGCATCGGCGGCGGCGGCGGCGACGCCCAGATGGGCTTCAGCCTGACCGGCGAGGCCAAGAGCCTGATCCTGTCCAACGCCCTGGCCGCCACGGTCGGCGCCGTCGGCGGCGGTTCGGGCGGACAGGGCGGGGCGGTCACCGTCAACCACTCGGGCGACATTACCGTGCTCGGCGACGGCGCCATGGCCATCAAGGCCGAGAGCATCAATGGCGGCGGCGGCACGCTGGGCCTCGACTTCTCTGGGATCATAGGCCTGCCGGGCCAGCCCTACCTCAAGCCCGACGGCTCCACCGGCCGCGTCGACCCGATGGTCGTCGCCAAGGCCGGGGCCGAGAACGTCTCCGGCGCGGCCGGCGGCCTCGTCACCGTCAAGACCACCGGCACGTTCGGCGCGGCCGGCAAGAACGGCGTGGCCTCGTTCGCCCAGTCGATCGGCGGCGGCGGCGGCGTGATCGACCTCAAGCTGCTGCTCTCTGGCCAGCTCGACGAGGTCAATGTCGACGCTCCCGTGGCCACGAAGGTCCAGCTGGCGCTCGGCGGCTCCGGCGGCCAGGACGTTGGCGGCGGCGCGATCGTCAGCGAGCACAGCGGCCAGATCGTCACCACCGGCGTCAACACGGCCGGCGTGCTGGCCCAGTCGGTCGGCGGCGGCGGCGGCCGCGCCTCGGGCGACGTTGCGGTTCCGGCCGGCGCGCTGCTGGGCGCCACGACCCTGACGCTGGGCGGCGCGAACCAGACCGGCGCGGCTGGCGGCGGCGTCTCGCGCATCCAGGGCGGCGCGGTCACCACCACGGCGGCCAGCGCCTCGGGCGCGATCCTGCAGTCCATCGGCGGCGGCGGCGGTTCGGCGGGCCTGAACCTGACGGGCGCGGGCTCGACCGGCGCGAGCGTTGTCGCCTCGCTGGGCGCGCAGGGCGGCTCGGCCCTGGACGGCGGCCGGGTCACGGGCGCCTTCACCGGCGGCGTCACCACCCTGGGCGACCATGCCCTGGGCCTGGTCGCCCAGTCGATCGGCGCGGGCGGCGGCGAGGTGCACGTGACCGGCTCGCCCAAGCTTTCGGTCACCCTGGGCGGGACCGGCGGCGCGGCCGGCGATGGCGGCGACGTCATCCTGACCAACAGCGGCGCGATCCAGACGGCCGGGGCCGGCGCCCACGGCGTCTTCCTGCAGTCGGTCGGCGGTGGCGGCGGCGCGGCCTTCGGCGGCTCCTCGGGCTCCACCGTGGCGCTCAACGCTGGCGGCGTTGGCGACGGCGGCCATGTCGACTTCCGCCAGACCGGCGACATCGTCGCGACCGGAAACGGCGCCTATGGCGTCGTCGCCCAGAGCCTGGGCGGCGGCGGCGGCTGGGTCGACGGCAAGTTCGCCGGTGCGGCCGGCGGCGCAGGGCAGGGCGGGGCGATCGATCTCGTGCTGTCCGGCCAGGTCTATGCGGGCGGAACCGACTCCACCGCCGTCTTCGCCCAGAGCCTGGGCGCGGACGGGGCGGGGAACATCGCCGTGCGCACCACCGGCTCGGTGCGTGGCGGCTCGGGAACCGGCGCGGGCGTGCAGATCAGCGGCGGCGCGGCCAACGGCCTGGCCAACACCGGCCTGATCTCGGCCGTCTCGGGCAAGGCCATCGTCTCGGGCCAGGGCGACGAGCGGGTCGACAACCGCGGCGTCGTCATCGGCGACATCGACCTGGGCGCGGGGACCAACGCCTTCGACAACCAGTCGGGCGGGGCCTTCATGGCCTTCAAGACCATCGACCTGCGCGATCCGGCCGGAACCGGTCCGCTGGCGACGTCGGGCGGCGGGATCTCGACCCTCGGCGTGTCGGCCCAGGCCGTGCCCAACGGGGCGGCGACCTTCACCAACAGCGGCGACTTCCTGATGGGCCTGTCGGCCTCGCGCGTGCCGATCGACCTGGCCGGCGGCGCGACCTTCGCCAATCTCGATGGTCTCGGCGACGCCAGGACCAACGCCTATTACGGCGCGCGGGTGATCAACACGGTCGCCCTCGACGGTCACTTCGTGCAGACGGCGACCGGCCGCTCGGTGTTCGACGTCGCCTTCGGGCCCTACGCCTCCGACCGTGTCGACGTCACCGGCGACGTCGCCCTGGCCGGGACCGGCGACGTCACCCTGACCTGGCTGCAGGACTCCAAGCCCGTGACGCTGTTCTCGGCGGGCGGCTCGGTGACTGACAACGGCTTCAAGGTCATCGACACCCTGGCCATGGACTATCGCGTCCAGGCCAGCGGCGGTGCGGTGCAGCTGGCCTTCGACACCCACTTCGACCAGGGCTTCCTGGCCCTGAACGAGCGGGCGCTGGGCAAGCACATGAACTCGGCGATCAAGGTCGGCGACTCCGGCGGCATCGGCCGCCTGATGGCCTTGATCGGCAACCTGCAGGTCGGGCAGGAGGCCGCCTACAAGGCGATCTTCGCCAACCTCAACCCCGAGCCGCACCTGGCCCCGCTGCGCAGCCAGCTGGCGTCGGCGAACGGTTTCTCGCAACAGCTGTTCGGCTGCGCCAATCCGACCTTGCAGGTCGACGGCAAGTGCAGCTGGGCGGTGATCGAGCGCGCGACCGCCGACGGCGAGCGCGACGCCGACACCCTGGCCGTCAAGGCCGAGGGCGGGCGCCTGCGCGGCGGCTTCGAGCAGTCGCTGGACGGCGGCTGGTCGTTCGCCACCGCCGTGGGTTACGAGCGCCTCGACCGGGTGATCGTCGATGGTGGCCGTTCCTGGTCGCAGGGGCAGGGCTTCAGCGCCGGCGCCGGCTTCAAGCGTCGGTCGGGCGGGGCCGAAATGGCCTTCTCGCTGTCGGGCGGCTGGCAGTGGATGGAGACCGCGCGCCTCGTCGACGTCTTCACCATCGGCCGGGCCGAGTCCGATCCGGAAAGCGGCTATGTCCGCGCCGACGCCCGCTTCGCCTACGTCATCGAGAACGGCCGCCTGTTCGTGCGTCCGGCGCTCAATGTCTGGGGCACGGGCCTGCACCAGCGCCGCTTCGAGGAGCGCGGGCTGGACGGCATGGGCGCGCGCGGCCTTTCCGACACCCAGTGGATCGGCACGGCCAATCCCGAACTGACCCTGGGCTTCGTCATGAAGGAAACCGGCCGCAGCCAGGCGGCGGTGTCGTTCACCGTCGGGGGCCTGTTCAACTCGACCGACAAGATCCAGATGCCGTTCCAGCTGATCGGCGCCAACGCCTCGTCGGATCCGGCCCAGATCCGCACCGCTCTGGATCGTTCGGGCTGGCGCGCCGGCGTCGACTTCCATGTGATCGGCGACGACCGCGTCTCAGTGAAGTTCAACTACACCACCGAGTTCGGCGACCGCACCAGCAACCAGGCCGCCGGCTTGAACGTGCGGGTGAGGTTCTAGGAAGGGGGCCTGTCGAAGCGCTCGCTCAAACTCCCGTCATCCCGGAAAGCGCGAAGCGCTTATCCGGGACCCAGGGGACTGGGCTAGGCGAATGACAGCGCACCATCGCGGTCGCCAACGCAGTGCGGTCGCCCCTGGGTCCCGGGTCTGCGGCGCTTTGCGCCTTCGCCCGGGATGACGATTTGAAGTCTGCTTCGGGACGGCGCCGTTTCGGCACGGCTCGTCCCGAAGTTGTCCCCAAAGGTGCGACATCCGGGGCACAGTCGGGTTTAATTGACGCAACGGCGCGCAACGCTCTGGCGGCGAAGCGGCTTGATCTCCATGTGGGGGCTCGAAGGACCCCCATGGACAACTTGCTTCAATCCGTCGCCGCTTTCGTCACCGAGCACCAGAGCTGGGCGGGCTTGATCCTTGGGGCCCTTACCTTCGCCGAATCTCTTGTTCTGATCGGCGCTTTCGTGCCGGCGACGGCGCTGATGCTGCTGGCCGGCACCCTGATCGGCGGCGGGGTGCTCGATCCCTTCGAGGTCCTGGCCTGGTGCACCATCGGCGCGGTGCTGGGCGATGCGGTGTCCTACGCCCTGGGGCGTCGCCTGGGTCCGCGCGTGCTGCGCATCCCGGCCTTCCGCGATCATCGCCGCACCATCGCCCGCACCCGGCTGTTCAACCGCCGCTTCGGCGTCGCCTCGATCTTCATCGGCCGCTTCTTCGGGCCGCTGCGCGCCTTCGTGCCGATCATGGCCGGCATCCTGCAGATGAAGTGGTGGACGTTCCAGACCGCCAACGTGCTGTCGGCCGTGGTCTGGATCGCCAGCCTGCTGGCCCCCGGCTATCTGGCCGCCCGCAGCTTGTCGGGCGTCAGCCTGGAGCTGGGCCTGGCCATCGCCGCCGGCGTCGCGGTGACCGTGCTCGGCGCCGTCGTCGGACTGCGCTTCGCCGCCTCGCGCCGCAGCGTCGCCGCCGCCAAGGCCCGGGCCGCCTCCGCCGCGGCCGAGAGCGCCGCGCCGATCGTCGAACTGAAGCCCAAGCGCGCCTGAGGCGTCCTCAGGCCGCAGCCCCCTGGGCCACCCAGCGGCCGACCAGGCGTCCACCGCGATCGTGGATCCGCACTTCCATGGGCTCGGCGGCATCGGCCGCCAGCTTGCGCGCGCGGCGTTCGGCCTCGCCGCCGCCGGCGAAATGCAGCACCTCGCCGGTGGCGTGGACCCGCACGCACCAGCCCCCTTCGCATGGGACGACATCGACGACCCTTGGCATGTCGTACCCCTTCGTACGCTGAACTCGCGCTGCCAAACGCCGCCCTCGGCAAAGGGTTCACCGCCTTGTTCACCCTCTTTGAGACGAAGTGTTTCAAGGGCTGGTGTTTTGTCTGAGTTTTCATAAAATGACACAAAATATCAAAATATGGGATTAGCGTTCCGGCGCGTCCCAGGGAGAAAACGATGGCTCATTCCCTGACGCGCGGCGTCTCGCGCCTGGCCCTGGCGGCCGTTCTTGGCCTCTGCGCCCTCCCGGCCTTCGCCGCCGATCGGGTGACGACACCGCTGGCGCAGGGCTGGACCTTCTTCCAGGGCGATCCCGAGGGCGCCGAAACGGCGGCCTTCGACGACAGCGCCTGGAGCAAGGTCTCGGTGCCGCACGACTGGGCGATCAGTGGGCCGTTCGACATCAAGGCCCGCGCCGGCGGAGCGGGCGGCTTCCTGCCCACGGGCATCGGCTGGTACCGCAAGACGCTCGACGTCAAGATGCCCGCGCCGGGCCGCCGGGTCTATGTCGAGCTCGACGGGGTGATGGAGCGCAGCGGCGTCTGGATCAACGGCCACCACCTGGGCCATCGCCCCAGCGGCTACGTGGCCCTGCGCTACGACATCACCGACTTCATCAAGGCCGATGGCCGCAACGTCCTGGCCGTGCGCGCCGACACCGAGCACGCCCCGTCCTCGCGCTGGTACGCGGGCTCGGGCGTCTACGGCAAGGTCCGCCTGATCGAGAGCGCAGCCCAGCACGTCGAGCAGGGCGGGGCCTTTGTCAGCGTCACCAGGATCGCCGCGGGCAAGGCTACGGCCGACATCGCCGTCGACATCGTCAACGACGCCAACGCGGCGGCCAAGGCGGGCCTGGAGGTCGTGCTCCGCGACCCGTCCGGCAAGGAGGTCGCCCGCGGCGCCGTGCCCGCCGTCGCCATCGATCCGGCCCGCACGCAGACCCTCAAGCTGTCGCTCGACATCGCCTCGCCCAGGCGCTGGGACCTGGAGACGCCCAACCTCTACCGCGCCGAGATCCGCGTGGTGGGCGAGGGCGGGGCGGGCCTCGACGCCGAGACCGTGCCCTTCGGCGTGCGCGAGGCCGCCTTCAAGGCCGACAGCGGATTCTGGCTGAACGGCAGGAACATCAAGCTCAAGGGCGTGGCCCTGCACATGGACGGCGGCGCGGTCGGCGCGGCCGTGCCAATGGACGTCTGGCGCCAGCGTCTGGCCGCGCTGAAGGCCCAGGGCGTCAACGCCATCCGCACCGCTCACAATCCCCCGTCGCCCGGGTTCCTCGATCTCTGCGACCAGATGGGCTTCGTGGTCATGGACGAGCTGTTCGACCAGTGGAACGTCTCCAAGACCCCCGGCGACTACCACCTATTCTTCAGCGACTGGCACAAGCGCGACGCCCGCGACATGGTCCGCCGCGACCGCAACCACCCCAGCATCGTGATCTGGAGCGCCGGCAACGAGATCCACGACACGGCCTATCCGGTCCAGGCCAAGGCCGCGCTGACCAGCCTGCTGAACGTCATGCACGCCACCGACCCGACCCGGCCGGTGACCATGGGCCTCTTCCGGCCCAACGTGACCGGCGACTACCAGAACGGCTTCGCCGACATGCTCGACGTGGTCGGCCAGAACTATCGCGAGAACGAGTTGATCGCCGCCCACAAGCAGAACCCGGCCCGGATCATTGTCGGCACCGAGAACAGCAAGACCCGCACCTCGTGGGTCGCCGTGCGCGACTACCCGGCCTATGCCGGCATGTTCCTGTGGACCGGCATCGACTATCTGGGCGAGGCTGATCGCAGCGGCTGGCCCAACATCGACAACCCGGCGGGCATCGTCGACCGCACCGGCGCGCTGAAGATCATCGGCATGCAGCGGGCCTCGTGGTGGGCCGAAAAGCCCGTGCTGCATGTGGTCCGCAACGCCCTGCCGGCCGCGCCGCCGCCGTCGTCCGACGGCGCTGGCCCCGCGCCGGCCCTGCCGACCATGGTCGCCGTCGCCACGCCTGCGCCCAAGGTCGCGATCTTCGACGACTGGACGCCGCAGGACCTGACCCCGCACGAGGAGACCATCGAGGTCTATTCCAACTGCGCCAGCGTCGATGTTTCGCTCAACGGCCGCTGGCTGGGCACCAAGCCGCTGCCGGCCGACGCTTCGCCTCGCCAGTGGGCCGTCACCTTCGCCCCCGGCGAGGTGAAGGCCGCCTGTCGCGATCCGGGCGTCAAGCTCGAGGATACGCTGCGCACCGCCGGCAAGCCGGCTCGCATCGAGCTGACCGCCGAGACCGACAAGGTGGGCGCGGCCTTCGACGACCTGGCCTTCGTCCGCGCACGGGTGGTCGACGCCAAGGGCGTGGTCGTGCCTTCGGCGAGCGACGCCATCACCTTCCAGGTCTCGGGCGCGGGGGCCTTCGTGGCCGCCGACAACGCCGCCCCGACCGATCACACGGCCTTCGCCTCGCCAACCCGCAAGGCCTGGCAGGGCAAGGCCGTGGCCCTGGTGCGCGGGGCGGGCGAGGGGGCTTCGCTGACCATCACCGCCACGGCGCCGGGTCTCACGGCCGGCAAGGTCTCGCTAAAGGCAGTTCAGTGAACATGTTCTGCGACAAAGCGTCACTTTTCGCAGGAAGGGGCTTGAAAACCCAGCTGTTAGCGCTAACTACAACCCCGTGAGGCGCGAGCGCCTCTGCCCTTCCTGGGCGTTTCCTCCCTAATGAACTAAGCCCGGCGGGTAACCGCCGGGCTTCTTTTTTTGCCTATTTGTCCGTCGTGACCCGGAAGACCATCTGGTTCCTGTAGGTCTGGCCCGGATCCAGCCGCACCGGCGCGAACTGCGGCTTGTTGGGCGCGTCGGGGAAGTGCTGCGGCTCCAGCGCGATGCCGTCGCCCTGGCGATAGATCTTGCCGCTCTTGCCGATCGTCGTGCCGTCGATGAAGTTGCCGGCATAGAACTGGATGCCCGGCTGCTCGGTCAGGATCTCCAGCACCCGGCCGCTCTTGGGATCGGCCAGTCTGGCCCCAAGGCGCAAAGCGCCGCCTGACTTGCCCGTCAGCACGTAGTTGTGGTCGTAGCCGCGCCCGGCGACGATCTGGGCGTCGCTGGCGTCGCGGATCTGGTCGCCCACGGCCTTGGGCTTGCGGAAGTCGAACACGGTGCCGGCCACCGGCGTCGTCTCGCCGGTCGGGATCAGCTCGCCGTCGACGGGGCTGTAGCCATCGGCGGGGATGGTCAGCACATTGTCCATGGCGCCGTCGGCCGAGCCCTCGCCGGCGACGTTGAACAGGGCGTGGTTGGTGATGTTGACGATGGTCGGCTTGTCGGTCGTGGCGCCATAGGTGACGGTCAGCTGGTTCTGCTCGTCCAGGGCATAGGTCGCCGTGGCGGTCAGCGTGCCCGGATAGCCCTCCTCGCCGTCCGGGCTGACGTGCTTGAAGGTCACCGAGGCCACCGGGCCGGCCTTGGCCTCGACCACCGTCCAGACCACCTTGTCGAAGCCCTTGACGCCGCCGTGCAGCGCCGCGACGCCGTTGTTGTTCAGCGCCAGCTGGTAGGTCTTGCCGTCGAGGACAAACTTGCCCTTGCCGATGCGGTTGGCGAACCGGCCCACCGAGCCGCCGAAATAGTTGGCCGCCTTCACATATTCGGCCGCGTCCTTGTAGCCGAGCACGATGTCGGCCTTCTTGCCGGTCCGGTCGGGGGCCACCAGGGCCTGCAGGGTCGCGCCATAGGTGATGACGGTGGCGCTGACGCCCTTGGCATTCGTCAGGGTAATGGCCTCGACGGCCTGGCCGTCCGGCGTCTGGCCGAAGGATTTGCGGCTGATCTCGGCGCTCTGGGCGGCCATCGGAGCCATCAGGGGAGCGGCCGCGGCGGCGGCGAACAGGGCAAGGCTCGGCAGGGCGTGGCGCCAGGTCTTCATCGGGTTTCCTCTCAGGCGGGCCGCTCGCGCTCTCTGTCGGCGTTGACGGCCATAGGGTCGCCATATACTCAGACAAAAAATCGCCGCGCAACGTCAAGACGTCGGCGGCTCCACACGGGAGACCCGGGAATGCCCGCACCGATCACCAGCTCCGCCGGGGAAGGCGGCAGCATCCTCGCGGATCCGCGCGCTCAGCGCTCGGCCCTGACGCTGCTGGCCAGCCTCTTCTTCATGTGGGGCTTCATCACGGTCATCAACAACACCCTGCTGCCGCACCTGCGCTCTGTGTTCGACCTCAGCTACACCCAGACGACCCTGATCGAGTCGGTGTGGTTCCTCGCCTACTTCTTCGCCTCGATCCCGTCGGCCAAGCTGATCGAGGCCATCGGCTACAAGAAGTCGATGGTCACCGGCCTCCTGGTCATGGCCGCCGGCGCGCTGCTGATGATCCCGGCCGCGCGGATCCCGTCCTACGGCGTTGTGCTCACGGCTCTGTTCATCATCGCCTCGGGCATCACCCTGCTGCAGGTCGCCGCCAACCCCTATGTGGCCGTGGTCGGCCCGCCGGAGACGGCGTCCTCGCGCCTAAACCTGGTGCAGGCCTTCAATTCGATGGGCACCACCCTGGCGCCGCTGTTCGGCGGTTACCTGATCCTCAGCCGCAGCGCCTCGGGCAACGCCGAAGCGGGCCAAGTCATGACCCAGGCCGAACGCCTGGCCGACGCCCAGTCGGTGCAACTGCCGTACTTCATCGTCGCCGTTGTGCTGGTGATCCTGGCCGTGGTCATCGGTCGCTACAAGCTGCCGGACCTGGGCGGTTCGAGCCGGCGCGCCGCCGCCGAGGACCGCAAGAAGCACTCGCTGCTCAAGCACCGCAACCTGGTGCTCGGCATCCCGGCCATCTTCATCTACCTGATCGCCGAAATCGGCGTCTCCAACCTGTTCATCAACTTCGTCTCCGATCCCAAGATCGGCAACCTGACCCACGCCCAGGCGTCCAACTACCTGTTCCTGCTGTGGGGCGGCATGATGGTCGGTCGCTTCATCGGCAGCTTCTGGATGCGCAAGGTCGATCCGGGCAAGGTGCTGGCCATCTTCTCCAGCCTGGCTTTCGTGGTCATGGTCATCACCGTCTTTGCCAGTGGCCCGGCAGCCATGTGGAGCCTGATCGCCGTGGGCCTGTTCCACTCGATCATGTTCCCGACCATCTTCACCCTGGGCATCAAGGGCCTGGGCGCCCTGACCGAGGAAGGCTCGGGCCTGCTGGTCATGGCCATCGCCGGCGGCGCGCTGGTGGTGGTGCAGGGCATTCTGGCCGACCACTTCGGCCTGCAGATCTCGTTCCTGCTGACCGCCGTCTGCGAACTCTACGTGCTGTTCTACGCCCTGTGGGGCAGCAAGACGACCGTCGAGGAAGAGCCCGTGGCCCTCGAGAGCCAGTCGGCACCGGCCGAGTGATCGGGGAGGGGAGCGGCTCGTCCGTTCCCCAGCCTGTCGCGCAAAAGAGAAGGCCTCGCACCGCAGGGTGCGAGGCCTTCTTGCTTTGTGGGGCCAAAACTACGTCCTTCGACAAGCTCAGGATGAGGTTTCTACTGACCCGCTGCGCTGGAAACGGTCCTCATCCTGAGCTTGTCGAAGGACGGGGACCGCGCAGTGCGTTTCAGAGCGCCTTCACCGCCACGGTGACCTCGGCCGGCGCCGCGTCCTGGGCCAGCGCATTGCGCACCGGCAGGGTGAACGGCGCGGCCTCGATCTCGAACACGTCGCCGAGCTGCGTCTGGAAGCCTTCCGAGAACGACAGGGTGGCCGTGCCGAAGAAGTGCACGTGCACGTCGCCCGGACGGCGGAACAGCGCGTACTTGAAGTGGTGGTGCTCCAGGTTGGCGATGGTGTGGGACATGTTGGCCTCGCCCGACAGGAAGGGCTTTTCCCATACGGTCTCGCCGCCGCGCACGATGCGGCTGGCCCCGCGCACGTCGGCCGGCAGTTCGCCGCTCAAGAGTTCCGGGCCCAGCGCCGCCTGGCGCAGCTTCGAGTGGGCCAGCCACAGGTAGTTGCCGCGTTCGATCACGTGGTCGGAGAACTCGTTGGCCAGGCAGAAGCCCAGGCGATGGGGCGTGCCGTCGGGACCGATCAGGTAGACGCCGGCGATCTCGGGCTCCTCGCCGCCATCCTTGGCGAACGAGGGCGAGGTCAGGGGCTGGCCGGGGCCGACCAGCTGGCTGCCGTCGCCCTTGTAGAACCATTCAGGCTGCACGCCTTCCTGGCCGGCGGCGGGCTTGCCGCCCTCGACGCCCATCAGGAACATCCGCATGGAGTCGGTCAGGTTCTCGCCACTCTGGGCGGCCTTGTGCATCTTGTCGCGACCCTCGGCCGAGCCCAGGTGGGTCAGGCCGGTGCCGGTCAGGATCATGTGGGCCGGGTCGACATGGTCGATCGGGGCCAGCACCCGGCCTTCGGCCAGGGCGGCGGCGACGTCGATCGTCTCACCCAGCGGCTGGGCGGCGTCGGTCAGGCTGACGCCCTTGTCGATGGCCAGCTGGCCCAGGGCGTAAAGGGTGTCGGCGGATCCGACCTTGCGGGCCGCGCCCGTTTCGTCCACCGCCGCCAGGGCGCGGGCGCCGTCGGGCGTCTTCAGTTGAACGAACCGCAGGGACATGGGTGGATCCTCTCGTCTATAATTAGTCAGACAAATAGCGATCGACACGGGCCTGTCAAACCCGGATCGTCAGGGTTCGCGTGGTCTTCAACGGGCAGGGCAGAGCGCTCTCGAGAACCGCGTGATCCCTTCTATCGCCTGATTTATCATACTTTTAAGCGCGACCTGGGCGGCGTCTTCGGGCTCGCCGGGCGGTGAATTTCCTTGTCGTCAGACAATTAGTCTCGCTAGAGTCGCCGCGTGAACCGGCGGCGAGGCTGCGCGGTGATTTGTGGAGGCGGCGTGGTCAAGGGCAAGGGTAGCGGCGCGGACGGCGAGTTCGAGCGCGAGGAAGGCTTTTCCGGCCGCATCCACGGATCGATCGCCCGCACGCTCGGCATCGCCATCGTCTCGGGCCAGTACGCCCCGGGCGACGTGCTCAACAACGAGATCGACGCCAGCGAGAAGCTGCACGTCTCGCGCAGCGCCTATCGCGAAGCCATCCGCATTCTGGCCGCCAAGGGACTGGTCGAAAGCCGTCCCAAGGCCGGCACCCGCGTCAGCCCGCGCTCGCGCTGGAGCCTGCTGGACCCTGAGGTCCTGGCCTGGTTCTTCGAGGCCGAGCCCAGCGAGGAGTTCCTGACCAGCCTGCACGAGCTGCGGATGATCGTCGAACCCTCGGCCGCGGCCCTGGCCGCCGAGCGCCGCAACGACGAGCAGCTCGAGCGGATGCGCGCGGCCCTGATCCAGATGCAGCAGCACACCCTGGCCACCGAGGCCGGCCGCGCGGCCGACCGCGACTTCCACGACACCGTGCTGGAAGCCACCGACAACGAGCCGCTGCGCACCCTGTCCAGCAGCATCGGCGCGGCCGTGCGCTGGACCACGATCTTCAAGCAGCGCGACCGCGAACTGGCCCGCGATCCGATCCCCGACCACTGGAAAGTCTTCGACGCCATCGCCGCCAGCCGCCCCGACCAGGCCCGCCAGGCCATGGAGCGCCTCGTCGGCCTGGCCCAGGACGACACCCGCGCCGCCATCGCGCGACGGAGCGGCGGGGCGGTTTAGGAAATCCTCCCCCTGAAGGGGGAGGTGGCCCGAAGGGCCGGAGGAGGGCGTTCTCAGCCGCCGCAACGCCTGACGATTTCCAAATCATCCGACAAGGCCGCGCCATCGCACGCCCCACTATGTCTTTGTATTGCAGGCCCGTCCCGTCTACGCGGCTCGATTGACGCTCCTCGCCCACAAGTATACTCAGACAAATAACAAGGGGCCTCCGTCGCGTCGTTAGCGCCGGAATGCGCGCCTGTCCGAGCCGGCGTCGCGCGCACGGCGAGCCAAGGGAGAAACGACGTGAATTCCAAGATGCTCAAGCACGCCCTGATGGGCGGCGTCGCCGCGGCCCTGCTGATGGCCGGCGGCGCGGTCGCCCAGACCAAGGTCAGCGGGACCCTGCGCGCCGACCAGCCCGGCGCGGTGATCCAGCCGGAAGTCTACGGCCAGTTCGCCGAGCACCTGGGCCGGGGCATCTACGAAGGCGTCTGGGTCGGCGAGGACAGCAAGATCCCCAACGTCAAAGGCTACCGCAAGGACGTGGTCGACGCCCTGAAAGCCCTGAAGGTGCCGGTGGTGCGCTGGCCGGGCGGCTGCTTCGCCGACGACTATCACTGGCGCGAGGGGATCGGCCCGCGCGACAAGCGTCCCGTCAAGGTCAACGTCATGTGGGGCGGCGTCGAGGAGCCCAACACCTTCGGCACCCACGAGTTCATGGACTTCGCCGAGCTGATCGGCACCAAGACCTACGTCGCCGGCAATGTCGGCACCGGCACCCCGCAGGAGATGTCGGAGTGGGTCGAGTACCTGACCTCGCCGACCAATTCCTCGATCGCCAACATGCGCCGCGCCAACGGCCGCGACAAACCCTGGAAGGTCGACTACTTCGGCGTCGGCAACGAGAACTGGGGCTGCGGTGGCCAGATGACGGCCGAGCACTACACCAACCTCTATCGCAACTTCGCCGAGTTCGTCCGCGCCCCGCGCGGCAATCGCCCGGTGAAGGTCGCCGCCGGCCCCAACGCTGAGGACTACAACTGGACCGAGGTCCTGATGAAGGGCGCGGCCAAGAACATGAACGCGCTCAGCCTGCACTACTACGTGATCCCGACCGGCAACTGGACCAAGAAGGGTTCGGCCACCGTGTTCGACGAGCAGGGCTGGGGCGACACCATGGTCCAGGCCCTGAAGATGGAAGAGCTGGTCACCAAGCACAGCGCGGTGATGGACAAGTACGACCCCGAAAAGAAGGTCGGCCTCTATGTCGACGAATGGGGCGTCTGGTACGACGTCGAGCCGGGCACCGAGCCGGGCTTCCTCTACCAGCAGAACACCATGCGCGACGCCGTGGTGGCCGCCGCGACGCTGAACATCTTCCACAAGCACGCCGACCGGGTGCGGCTGGCCGCAATCGCCCAGATGGTCAACGTGCTGCAGGCGATGATCCTGACCGACAAGGACAAGATGGTCCTGACGCCCACCTACTGGGTGTTCGACCTCTATAAGCCGTTCCAAGGGGCGACATATCTGCCGGTCGAGATCGACACCCCGCAATACGTCGTCGGCAAGTCGTCGGTTCCGGCCGTGACCGCCTCGGCGGGCAAGGGGACGGACGGCGCCGTGTACGTGGCGCTGGTCAACCTCGACCCCAACAAGTCGGCCACCGTCACCGTCAAGCTCGCCGGTTCGACCGCCAAGACCGCCAAGGGGCGGGTGCTCACGGGTCCTGAAATGGCCTCGCGCAACACCTTCGAGAAGCCCGACGCGGTCAAGCCGGCCGAGTTCAAGGGCGCGACCATCAAGGGCGACACCCTGACGGCCACCCTGCCGGCCAAGTCGGTGGTGGTGCTGGACCTGAACTGAGGTTTCAGGGCCTGAAATGGTAAAGGGCGCCGGCTTCTGCCGGCGCCCTTTCTTGTTTCCCGGCTACAAGTGCCGTCATCCCGGCCGAAGCGCGCAGCGCGTAGAGCCGGGACCCAGGGGACTGGGGACTACGGAAGGTTCGTCGGACCGCGCGGCTCGGCCGGCTGGGCCGGAGCGGCCGGGACCACCGGAGCTGGAACCACCGGAGCCGGCGCCGTCGGATCGGCCGGCGCCTCGCCCTCGACCGGCATGGCTTCGGGGGGCAGCGGCAGGCCGTCCGGCCCCAGGATCGGTTCGGCCAGGCTGGCGTCCTCGGCGGCGCTGAGCGCGTCGTCCTCGACCGGCTTGGGCGCGCCGCCGGTGGCCGACAGGGCGAAGGCCTTCCAGATCTTGGCCGGCAGGCCGCCGCCGACCACGCCGTTCATGGCGCTGTTGTCGTCGTTGCCGACCCAGACGCCGATGACGAGATCGCCGACATAGCCGACGAAGATCGCGTCGCGATAACCCTGCGTCGTGCCGGTCTTGCCGAAGGCGCCGGGGATGGCGGCCTCGACGCCGGTGCCGCGATGCACGGCCGAGCGCAGCAGGTCGCGCATGCCGGCCAGCTCCGTCTTCGACAGGGCGCGGGCCTTCTTCGGGGCCTTCCAGTCGGCCAGGCCGTGCGGCGTCACGGGGGTCTCGCCGGCGGCGATGGCGGCGTAGGCGCCGGTCAGTTGCACCAGGCTCATTGGGCCGGTGCCCAGCGCCAGGGTCAGGTCGTCGGGGATCGGCTCGGTGACGCCGAGGTCCCGGGCGGTGTCGACGATGGCCTTGCGACCGACCTGCTGGGCCAGGCGCACGGCCGCGACGTTGGACGAGCCGGCGAAGGCGGTGATCAGCGGCACTTCGCGGCCGGCGTATTTGCCCTCGTGGTTCTTCGGGCTCCAGCCGCGCACGTCGACCGGCGCGTCGAGAATCGGCGAGGTCGGGGTCATGCCCTGGCGGATGGCGGCCAGGTAGACGAACAGCTTGAAGGCGCTGCCCGGCTGGCGGCCGGCGTCGGCGCGGTTGAACTGGCTGGTCTTGTAATCGCGGCCGCCGACCATGGCCACGACGCTGCCGTCGGTGCGCATGGCGACCAGCGCGCCCTGGGTCACGTTCAGCACCTTGCCGTCGCGAGCGATGGCGTCGTTGAGGATCTTCTCGGCCTTGGCCTGCAGCTTGGCGTCCAGCGTCGTCTTGACGATGGTCTCGCCGTAGCGGGCGTCATAGGCGGCGCGGGCCTGCGGGAACACCCAGTCGGCGAAGTAGGAGCCGGTCGGCAGCTTCTCGCGCTCGGGGATCGGATGCATGTCGCGCTTGGCCTGGTCGGCCTGGGCTTGCGTGATCACTTCGGTCTCGACCATGGCGCCCAGCACCACGTCCATCCGTTCACGGGCACCCTCGAAGTTCTCGGTGGGCGCCAGGCGCGAGGGGGCCTTGACCATGCCGGCCAGCATGGCGGCCTGGCCGACTGACAGCTTCTCGGGCGTGGTGTCGAAATAGTGCCGGGCCGCGGCGCGCAGGCCGAAGGCGCCTTCGCCGAAATAGACCGCCGACAGATAGCGCGACAGGATCTCTTCCTTCGAGAGCCGCGCTTCCAGCCACAGGGCGATCAGGGCCTCTTGCGCCTTGCGCCGCAGGTTGCGGTCGCTGCTCAGGAAGGCGTTCTTGGCCAACTGCTGGGTGATGGTCGAGCCGCCCTCGGAGACGCCGCCGGCCTTGGCGTTTGCGCCCAGAGCCCGGGCGATGGCCTTCGGGTCGATGCCCATGTGCTTGTAGAAGCGCCGGTCCTCGATCGCGATGAAGGCGCCGGGCACATAGGCCGGCAGCTTGGCGGCCTCGATCGGGGCTTCCTTGTAGGAGCCGCGACGGGCGATCGGCGAGCCGTCCGACGCCAGCAGCACCATGGTCGGATTGTTGGCCGGCTCCAGCGCTCGGCCCAGCGGCAGCGACCACAGGAGCCAGGTCACGACCGCCACGATGGCCAGCACCACGATGCCGGCGCCGATCTGCCAGGGACGCTGTTTCCAGATCGGAACCCGCTTGGGTTTCACCGGCTCGTCGGCCGCGCTCGCCGGCGCCTCGGGTGCGGCCTCGACCACGATTTCGGTGGCCTTGTCTTCGGCGTCGTCGGGACCGGTTTGCGGAGCGGCGGGATCGGACATGCGCGATGGGACTCGAAAAGGACGCCGAGGGAGACGAGGCGCGTCAATACCACAGGCGAAGCGACCGCCCAGCCCACAAGCTCTATTTGGGGAAACGCCGGTTCAGGCCGGAGCGCTCCGCCGCTTTTCGAGCAGCAGCAGCGTCAGGGCGGCCAGGAAGCCGAACACCAGCAGCAGGGCCGACAGCTGGTGGGCCTTGTCCCATTCCAGGCTCTCGACCAGGCGATAGATCTCGATCGACAGCACCTGGGTCTCGCCCGGAATGCCGCCGCCGAGCATCATCACGACCCCGAACTCGCCGATCGTGTGGGCGAAGGCCAGCAGGGCGGCGACCGCGTAGCCGGGCAGGGCCAGGGGCAGGGCGACGCGGGCGAAGATGTCGGCTTTGCCCGCGCCCAATGTCGCGGCGACCTCCAGCGGCTCGTCGCCGATGGCCAGGAAGGCGTTGCGCAGCGGCTGCACGGCGAAGGGCAGGGAATAGACCAGCGAGCCGATCACCAGCCCCTCGAAGGTGAAGGCCAGGGTGCGGACGCCCACGGGGCGCAGCAGCGCCATCAACGGGCTTTCGGGACCGAGCGCGATCAGCAGATAGAAGCCCAACACCGTCGGCGGCAGCACGATCGGCAGGGCGACCAGCGCGCCCACGAACGGCTTCAGCGGCGAGCGCCCACGCGCCAGCCACCAGGCCAGCGGCGTGGCCAGCAGCAGCAGCAGTACGGTGGTCACCGTCGCCAGCTTCAGGGTTAGCCAGACGGCCTCGACCATGGCGGTCAGCGCACCTCGTAGCCGTAGCGACGGATGATCGCCTTGGCCTCGCGGCCCTTCAGGAAGGCCAGGAAGGCCTTGGCCGCGTCGCTGTTCGAGCCCGTCTTCAGCAGCACGGCCTGTTGGTCGATGGGCGTGTGATAGGTCTTGGGCACGACCCAGCGCGAGCCGCCCTTGTCGTTGACGACCTGCGACAGGGCCACGAAGCCCAGCTCGGCCGCGCCGGTCTGGACGTACTGGTAGGCCTGGGTGATCGACGAGCCGGTGACGATCCTGGGCTTGAGGCCGTCGTAGAGCTTCAGCCTGGTCAGGGTTTCGACCGCCGCCAGGCCATAGGGCGCGGCCTTCGGATCGGCGATGGACAGCTTCTCGAACCTGCCCTTGGCCAGCACGGCGCCCTGGCTGTCGATCAGGCCGGGCGTCTTGCTCCAGAGAACGAGACGGCCAGTGGCGTAGGTGAAGCGCGAGCCGGGCACGGCCAGGCCGTCGGTCTCGGCCTTCTGCGGGCGCTCCACGTCGGCCGACAGGAATACCTCGTAGGGCGCGCCATTGGCGATCTGGGCGTAGAACTGGCCCGACGAGCCGAAGCTCAAGGTTGCCTTGTGGCCCGTCGCCTTCTCGAACTGGGCGGCGATGGCCTTGGCCGGCTCGGTGAAGTTGGCGGCCACGGCCACCTTGGTCTCGCCCGCGAAGGCCGCGCCGGCGGCCATCGACAGCGCCGCGGCGAGGGCGGCGGCGATCAGGGGGCGGCGGGCGAAGGACATCGGCGGCTCGTGTCAGACGGATATGTAGGATGAGTTCATAACGAGCTTTGGGGTGCTGTCAGGCTGTTTTTTCGCGCGCCCCCGGGCGACAAGCGATCGAACGGAGTCGGAAGGAACATCGATGAGCGCAGCGGGCGATCTCAGCGCCAGTCTGATCCTGCGGCGCGGCGCCTTGGCCCGCGTGGGCCTGGAGCGCATCGCCCTGGTCGAGGCCGTGGCCGAGCTCGGCTCGATCAGCGCCGCCGCCAAGCGTCTGGACCTGTCCTACAAGGGCGCCTGGGACGCGGTGCAGGCGCTGAACAACCTGTTCGACGCGCCGCTGATCGCCGCCGGGGCTGGCGGGCGCTCGGGCGGCGGGGCGCAGGTCACGCCGCGTGGCCATGCGGTCGTGCGGGCCTTCCGCGACATGGAGCGCGAGGTCGGGGCGGCGCTGGCGCGCCTGGAGGCGGGTCTTGCCGCCGAGACCGGGGAGGATCTCTTCTGGAGTCTGGGCTTGCGCACCAGCGCCCGCAACGCCTTGCGCGGGACGGTCGTCGCCTTGACGCCTTCGGGCGTGACGGTCGAGGTTCGGCTGGCGATTGGCGGCGGGGTGGAGATCGCCTCGGTCATCACCCGCCGCAGCGCCGAGGAACTGGCTCTGGCCGTCGGCAGGCCGGCCGTGGCGCTGATCAAGTCGAGCTTCGTTCGCCTGGCCATGGAGCCGCCGACCGAGGCGGGCGGCAACCTGCTGACCGGACAGGTCCTCGACCGTGAAGACGGCGAGACCGCCAGCGAGCTCGTGGTCGGCTTGGCCGAGGGCAAGACCCTGGTCGCCACGGTCACGAGCGCGGTCGCCGCCGACCTGGAGCCCGGCGTGTCGGTGCATGCCGTGATCGCCCCCTCCGACATCATCCTGGCGGTCGACTAGCGGGGCGACGCGCTAGGTCGCAGGGCTTTGGGCGTGCACGTGCTCTAGCAATACGCAGCGGCGCCCGCGGATTGAGCGGAACCGTGTTCGAGCGTGACCATGGCCGCAAAACGCTCCCCCGAGGCGTTCATGGTCCTTAGGGCGTTGGGCATGCGCGTTCTCGTCATTGATCCGGATCCTGCCCGGGCCGCCCTGGTGGCGGAAGGGCTCGAGGGCGTGCACCCGCTGGAGGTGCGCCGGTCGGCCCGCTTCGACGAGCGCGAGGCGGCCGAGTTCGCGCCCGACGTCGTGGTCATCGCCGCCGAAAGCCCCGATCGGGACACGCTGGAAAGCCTGCGCGAAGCCAGCCAGTCCAATCCGCGCCCCGTCGTGATGTTCGTCGATCGCTCCGAGCCGGGCCTTGCCGAACAGGCCGTGCGCGCCGGCGTCGCCGCCTACGTGGTCGACGGCCTGGCGCCGGCCCGCGTCCGTCCGATCCTCGACGTGGCCATGAGCCGCTTCGCCTTGACCCAGCAGCTGCGAGGCGATCTGGCCAAGGTGAAGGCCGACCTGGAGGCCCGCAAGACGGTCGAGCGGGCCAAGGGCCTTCTGATGAAGGAGCGCGGGCTGGACGAGGACGGCGCCTATCGCCTGCTGCGCAAGCTGGCCATGGACCGGGGCAAGCCGATCGGGGCAGTGGCCGCCGACCTGCTGGCCTTTGCGGGGGTATTGAAGGGAGACGCCTCTTGAGCGGCCTGGCCGACCTGAAGCTGGGCTTCATCCCGCTGACCGATTGCGCGCCGCTGGTGGTGGCCAAGTCCCTGGGCTTCTTCGCGGAGGAGGGTCTCGACGTCTCGCTGAGCCGCGAGGCTTCGTGGGCGACCATCCGCGACAAGGTCGCCGTGGGAGCGCTCGACGGCGCCCACATGCTGGCGCCGATGGCTCTGGCCGCCGCGGCCGGGGCTTCAGGCGGGCTGACGCTGGACGTCGGCCCGTCGCTGATCGCGCCCATGGCCCTGAACCGCAACGGCAGCGCCATCACGGTGTCCAGGTCGCTGGCCGGCGCGATGCGCGCCGCCGATCCGCAGGCCATGGCCGAGCAGCCTGTCTCGGCGCGGGCCCTGGCGAAGGTGATCGCCGAAAGGGCGGGGCAGGGGGCGGCGCCGCTGACCTTCGCCGTCGTCTTCTCGTATTCGATGCACAATTACGAGCTGCGCTATTGGCTGGCGCAGGCGGGAATCGATCCCGACAAGGACGTGCGCCTGGTGGTCACCCCGCCGCCGCGCATGGTCGAGCAGATGCGCGCGGGCGAGATCGACGGCTTCTGCGTCGGCGCGCCCTGGAACGCCGTGGCCGAGCGCGAGGGGCTGGGCGAGATCGTCATCACCGCCTCGGCCTTCTGGCCGGGCGGTCCCGACAAGGTGTTCGGCGTCACCGAGGCCTGGGCCCACCACTATCCCGACGAACTGCGCGCCGCGCTGCGGGCGCTGATCCGCGCCTCGGCCTGGGCCGACGAAACGACCAACCGTGAAGACCTGATCGCCTTGCTGGCGCGGCCCGAGCATGTCGGCGTCGCGCCCGAGGCCCTGGCCCGCGCCCTGACCGACGAGATCGTCTTCCATCGCGGCGCGGCCGGCGTGCCCCGCCGAGAGCACGCCCTGTGGTTCCTGTCGCAGATGGTGCGATGGGGGCAGGTCTCGGCCGGTGCGGACCTCGAGGCGGCCGCCGACGCCGTCTATCGCCCGGACATGTTCCGCGCCGCCGCCCTGTCGGCCGGGCCTATGCTCGATCCGGCCCAGGTCTTCGCGGACACGCCGGGCGAACTGGCGCCTCTGTTTGCCGGTCCTGCGTTTGATTCCGAGCGTGCGGGGCCTTACGCCGCCGCGTTCTCGATCGGTCGTGCGCGCGCCTGACCGGCTTTCGCGCCGCGTCGCGACTTCGCATCTGCACAATTGAAAGGCGCCGCTGGCGCCTTTTTGCTGAGCAACCATGCGCCGAGCGCGTTGCGCGGCGCCGGGGCCTTCACGGTCCGTGACATCCGTCCCCGGACCGATGTTCAGTGGGATCAAGCCTTCGGACAACGGCGTCCGTGGCTGCCAGAGACGACCGCTCGGATGCGGTCACCCGACGAGGCGACGACGCCTCGCTCTTGCAGACACGCAACACTCCGAGGCGCATCATGATTTCTCGTGACTTCCTCAAGGCCGGCCATACGCCGACCCTGTTCGCCGCGTTCCTCTATTTCGACCTGTCGTTCATGGTCTGGGTGATCCTGGGCCCGCTGGGCGTGGCCATCGCCAAGGACTTCGGCCTCGACCCGGCCCAGAAGGGTCTGATGGTCGCCATCCCGGTCCTTGCCGGTGCGCTGCTGCGTCTGGTCAACGGCATCCTGGTCGATCGCATCGGCCCCAAGAAGACGGGCATGATCGGCCAGTTGATCGTGCTGACTGGCCTGGCTGCGGCCTGGACGCTCGGGATCCACAACTACCACCAGGTCCTGGCGCTGGGCGTGGTCCTGGGCGTGGCCGGCGCATCGTTCGCCGTCGCCCTGCCGCTGGCCTCGCGCTGGTATCCGCAAGAGCACCAGGGCCTGGCCCTCGGCATCGCCGGGGCCGGCAACTCAGGGACGGCGCTGGCCGCCCTGTTCGCGCCGATGCTGGCCAAGACCTTCGGGTGGCAGAACGTCATCGGCCTCGCCGCCATCCCGCTGGCCGTCGCCTTCGTCGTCTACATGCTGCTGGCCAAGGACGCCCCCGAGCAGCCCGCGCCCAAGAAGCTGGCCGAGTATCTCGACGTGCTGAAGGTTCCGGACGCCTGGTGGCTGATGCTGCTCTACGGCGTCACCTTCGGCGGCTTCGTCGGCCTGGCCTCGTCGCTGACCATCTACTTCAATGCCGAGTACGGCCTGGATCCTGTGATCGCCGGCTTCTTCACCGCCGCCTGCGTCTTCGCCGGTTCGTTCATCCGCCCGGTCGGCGGCGCCCTGGCCGATCGCCACGGTGGCGTACGCACCCTCAGCGTCGTCTACGCCCTGGCGGCCCTGGGCCTGGCCGTCGCCAGCTTCAAGCTGCCGACGGCCTGGTTCGCCCTGGCGGCCCTGATGTTCTCGATGTTGGCCCTGGGCGCCGGCAACGGCGCGGTGTTCCAACTGGCGCCGCAGCGGTTCCGCAAGGAGATCGGCGTCATGACCGGCCTGATCGGCATGACGGGCGGCATCGGCGGCTTCTACCTGGCCTCGACCCTCGGCCTCGCCAAGAAGCTGACCGGCGACTACCAGGTCGGCTTCCTCGGCTTCGCGGCCCTGGCGCTGTTCGCGCTCCTGGCCCTGCACGGCCTGAAGGCCCGCTGGCGCGCCGTCTGGCCGACCCTGCACGGCGACGCCGCTCCCGTCCGCGTCTGATCCCTCTCACCGCAACGAGCTAGAACCATGACCAAGGAAAAGCTGGTCGTCATCGGCAACGGCATGGCCGGTTGCCGGGCGGTCGAGGAAATCCTCAAGCGCGACCCCGAGCGCTACGAGATCGCCATCTTCGGCGCCGAGCCGCGGGTGAACTACAACCGCATCATGCTCTCGCCGGTGCTGGCGGGCGAAAAGACCTTCGACGACATCGTCATCAACGACGAGGCCTGGTACCGCGACAACGGCATTACGCTGCACGCCGGCCGCTGGGTGACCGGGGTCGATCTGGAAGGCCGCAAGGTGATCGCCGAAGGCGGCCTCGAGGTCGCCTATGACAAGCTGATCCTGGCTACCGGCTCGGATCCGTTCCGCCTGCCGCTGCCGGGCGCTGACCTTTCGGGCGTGGTCACCTTCCGCGATCTCGACGACGTCGACGCCATGATCGCCGCCTCGGCCAAGCCCGGCGCCCGCGCCGTGGTCATCGGCGGCGGCCTGCTGGGCCTGGAAGCCGCCTATGGCCTGGCCCGCCGCGGCATGGGGGCCACCGTCGTCCACCTGATGGACGTCCTCATGGAGCGCCAGCTGGACGAAAGCGCCGGCTACCTGCTGCGCGAGGCCCTGCTGGAGCGCGGCGTCGAGACCGTGCTCGGCGCCCACTCCGAAGCCATCGTCGGCGAGGACGGCAAGGTCACCGGCCTGAAGTTGAAGGACGGTCGCACCCTGCCTTGCGACATCCTGGTGATGGCGGTCGGCATCCGCCCGAACGCGACCCTGGCCAAGGCCTCGGGCCTACAGGTCAACCGCGGCATCATCGTCGACGACGCCATGCGCACCTCCGATCCGGCGGTGTTCTCGGTCGGCGAATGCGTCGAGCACCGCGGC
The DNA here is from genome assembly GCF_057808875.1 of Caulobacter sp. FG7. Taxonomy (NCBI): domain Bacteria; kingdom Pseudomonadati; phylum Pseudomonadota; class Alphaproteobacteria; order Caulobacterales; family Caulobacteraceae; genus Caulobacter; species Caulobacter sp. FG7. The sequence goes on along the minus strand of NZ_JBMDIW010000011.1, from coordinate 36,296 downwards.
AACTGCTACGGCCTCGTCGCTCCCATCTGGGACATGTGCCGGGCGCTCGCCGAGGAACTGACCGACGGCGAGGGCGCCTATCAGGGCTCGGTCCTGTCGACCCGCCTGAAGGTCTCCGGCGTCGACGTGTTCTCGGCCGGCAAGTTCGCCGGCGGCGAGGGCTGCGAGGACATCGTGTTCCGTGACGCGGCCCGCGGCGTCTACAAGCGCGTGGTCATCGAGGACGGCCGGGTCGCCGGCGCGGTGCTGTTCGGCGATGCGGCCGACGGCGGCTGGTACTTCGACCTGATGAAGGCCGGGACCGACGTCGCCGAGATCCGCGACACCATCATCTTCGGCCAGGCGATCACGGAGGGGCTGTCCGGCCTGGACCCTAGCGCGGCCGTTGCGGCCATGCCCGACACGCAGGAGATCTGCGGCTGCAACGGCGTCTGCAAGGGTGCGATCACCTCGGCCATCACCGCCCAGGGCCTGACCACCCTGGACGACGTGCGCGCCGTCACCAAGGCCTCGGCCTCGTGCGGTTCGTGCACGCCGCTGGTCGAGCAGGTCATCAAGGCCACGCTCGGCGACGGGTTCAAGGTCCAGACTGGGCCCAAGCCGATGTGCAAGTGCACCTCGCACCCGCACGGGGCGGTGCGTGAGGCTATCCTGGCCCAGGACCTGAAGTCCATGCCGGCGGTCATGCAGGCCATGGAGTGGACCACGCCCGACGGCTGCGCCTCGTGCCGCCCGGCGCTGAACTATTACCTGCTGTGCGCCTGGCCCGGCGAGTACGTTGACGACAGCCAGTCGCGTTTCATCAACGAACGGGTCCACGCCAACATCCAGAAGGACGGCACCTATTCGGTCGTCCCGCGCATGTGGGGCGGCATGACCACGCCTGACGAACTGCGGGCGATCGCCGACGTCGCCGACAAGTACGCCATCCCGGCGGTGAAGGTGACAGGCGGCCAGCGCATCGACCTGCTCGGCGTCCAGAAGGACGACCTGCCGGCGGTCTGGGCCGATCTCAACGCCGCGGGCATGGTCAGCGGCCATGCCTACGCTAAGGGCCTGCGCACGGTGAAGACCTGCGTGGGTTCGGAATGGTGCCGGTTCGGCACCCAGGACTCCACGGGCCTGGGCATCAAGCTCGAGAAGTTCATGTGGGGGTCGTGGGCGCCGGCCAAGGTCAAGCTGGCCGTGTCGGGTTGCCCCCGCAACTGCGCGGAATCGACCTGCAAGGACATCGGCGTGATCTGCGTCGACAGTGGCTACGAGATCCATGTCGGCGGCGCCGCCGGCCTGCACATCCAGGGCACGCAGCTGCTGACCAAGGTCGCCACCGAAGAGGAGGCGATCCAGCTGATCTCGGCGGTCATGCAGATGTACCGCGAGGGCGGCTGGTACCTGGAGCGGATCTACAAGTGGATGGCCCGCATCGGGCTCGACACGATCCACGCCGCCACGGTCGAGGACCTTGATAACCGCGCGGCGCTCTTCGCCCGCTTCGTGAAGTCGCAGGAAACCGCCCAGGTCGATCCGTGGGCCGAGCGCGCCAGCAAGGGCGTCGAGGCCGGTGAGTTCAAGCCGATGGCGACGCTTCCGATGGGGATGGCTGCGGAATGACGATCCAGACTTTCGATATCGATCCGGCCTGGCACGACGTCGGCGCCGTCACCGACATTCCCGAGCGAGGCTCGCGGCGCGTGGCGACGGCGCAGGGTGACGTGGCCGTGTTCCGCACCGGCGACGGCCAGGTCTTCGCCCTGGTCGACCGCTGCCCGCACAAGCACGGTCCGCTCAGCCAGGGCATCGTCCACGGACACGGCGTGACCTGCCCGCTGCACAGCTGGGTCATCGACCTGAAGACCGGCCAGCCTACCGGCGCCGACGCCGGCAAGGGCTGCACGCCGGTTGTTCCGGTGCGGGTGCAGGACGGCCGGGTTCTGCTGGCCCAGCCGGTGATGGCGGGCTGACGCCATGGCCGACGGTTCCGGGGCCATCGCAACCACGGTCAGGACCACCTGCCCCTATTGCGGCGTCGGTTGCGGCGTCTCGGGCGCGGCGGGCGGGAGCAGGACGCTGGCGGTGTCCGGCGATCCGGCTCACCCGGCCAACAAGGGCCGGCTGTGCTCCAAGGGCTCGGCCCTCGGCGCCACGGTCGGCCTTGAGGGGCGCCTGCTGGAGCCGTCGATCAACGGCCGGGTGGCGACCTGGGGCGAAGCGACGTCCTTGGTCGCCAAGCGCTTCCGCGACACCATCGCCCGCCACGGCCGCGACAGCGTCGCCTTCTACGTCTCGGGCCAGCTGCTGACCGAGGACTACTACGTCGCCAACAAGCTGATGAAGGGTTTCATCGGCTCGGGCAATATCGACACCAACAGCCGCCTCTGTATGGCCTCGGCCGTCGCCGCCCACAAACAGGCCTTCGGCGCTGACCTAGTGCCCGGCTGCTACGAGGACCTCGACGAGGCCGATCTGGTGGTCTTCGCCGGCCACAACGCCGCCTGGACCCACCCGATCCTGTTCCGCCGCCTGGAGGCCGCCAAGGCCCGCGGCCAGAAGCACGTGGTCATCGACCCGCGCCGCACCGACACCGCCGAAGGCGCGGACCTGCACCTGGCCATCGCACCGCAAAGCGACGTGCGGCTGTGGAGCGGATTGCTGGCCGAGATGGATCGTCGCGGCTTGCTGGATCTCGACTACGTCGCCGAGCACGTGAACGGGATCGACGCGGTGCGCGAGGCCCTGGCGCAGGACGACCAGTCGCCCGCCGCCGTCGCCGCCGACTGCGGGATCGCGGTCGAAGACCTGCTGGCCTTCTACGATCTGTTCGCGGCTAACCCGAAGACCGTCAGCCTGTTCTCGATGGGCTCCAACCAGTCGGCCCAGGGCGTGGCCAAGGGCCTGGCGATCATCAACGCCCACCTCGCCACGGGCCGGATCGGCAAGCCGGGCGCCTGCCCGTTCTCGATCACCGGCCAGCCCAACGCCATGGGCGGTCGCGAGACCGGCGGCATGGCCAACACCCTGGCCGGCCACATGGACTTCGCGTCCGAAGACCGTGACCGTGTCGCGCGCTTCTGGGGCGCGCCGCACACCGCTCGCGCGCCGGGCCTGAAGGCCGTCGAGATGTTCGAGGCCGTGCGGTCGGGCAAGATCAAGGCGATCTGGGTGATGGCCACCAACCCGGCCGTGAGCCTGCCTAACGCCGGCGTGGTGCGCGCGGCGCTGGAGGCTTGCCCCTTCGTCGTCGTTTCCGACTGCGTCGAGACCGACACCACGGCCTATGCCCACGTCAAGCTGCCGGCCCTGGCCTGGGCCGAGAAGGACGGCACGGTCACCAACTCCGAGCGTCGCATCTCGCGCCAGCGGGCGCTGTTTCCGGCGCCCGGCCAGGCCCGCGCTGACTGGCGTATCATGGCCGACGTCGCCCAGGGCATGGGCTTTGACGGCTTCGGCTGGCCTTCGCAGGCTTCTATCTTCCGCGAATGGGCGCGCCTGACGGCCTACGAGAACCAGGGCTCGCGCCTGCTCGACCTCACCGGCCTGTCGGGCATGACGCCGGACGATTACGCCGCCCTGGCTCCGATCCAGTGGCCGGTGCGAGCCGACGGCAAGGGAATGCCGCGCCTGTTCGTCGATGGTCGCTTCCAGACGCCGGACGGGCGCGGCCGCATGGTTCCGGTTCGGCCGAAGGGCCCGGCGGATGCCGTCAGCGACGCTTTCCCGATGTCGCTCAACACCGGCCGTATCCGCGACCAGTGGCACACCATGACCCGCACGGGCCTGGCCCCCGACCTCTGCCGCCACGCGCCTGAGCCCTTCGTCGAGATCCACCCCCGCGACGCCGAAGCCGCCGGGATCAAGGACGGCGTCCTGACCCGCGTCTCGACGGTGCGCGGCGAGGCCGTCGCTCTGGCCAAGGTCACCGACCGCCAGCGCGTGGGCGGCCTGTTCATGCCCATGCACTGGACCGACGCCTTCGCGCCGTCGGGCAAGTCGAACCACTTGATCGCGCCGAACCTCGATCCGGTCTCGGGGCAGCCGGAGTTCAAGCATACGCCTGCCCGGGCGCGGCCTTACCGCGAAACCTGGAAAGGCTTCTTCCTGACCCGCGAGATCATCGCCGCGCCGGCCAATCTCGATCTCGTCTGGCGGCGCATCCCGCAGGACGCCGCCCAGTTGCACGAGTTTGCAGGTCGTGGCGACGCCGCCGAGCGTGAGGCCCTGCGCAAGCGCCTGAGCAAGGGCCTCGTCGGCGAGACCACGGTCTATGAAGACGCCGGCGCGGGCTCGCGCCGAGAGGCCTGGATCGCGGACGGCAAGCTGGTAGCCGTGCTGTTCCAGACCGCAGCCGGCCGCCTGCCGCCGCGCGAATGGTTGGCCGACCTGTTCGCCCTCGACACCCTCACCGCCGAGGCTCGTTCGGCCCTGCTGATCGGCCGCCCGCCTGGCGCGCCGGTCGACAAGGGGCCGATGGTCTGCGCCTGCCTGAAGGTCGGCGCCAAGGCCGTTGACGCCGCCATCACCGCCGGGGCCGCCACCGCCGACGCAGTCGGCGCGGCCACCGGCGCCGGAACCAACTGCGGCTCGTGCCGTCCGGAGATCGCCCGGATGATCGCCGCCGCCGCTTCGCTCAAGGCCAAGGAGACCGCCGATGCGTGACGCCGCTCTTGGAGACGTGCTGCTGGTCGGCGCCGGTCCTGGCCCAGTCGACCTGATGACCCTGCGCGCCGCACGGGCGGTGGAGAGCGCGCAGGCGCTGCTCTATGACGCCCTGATCTCGGACGAGGCGATCGCCCTGGCCCCGGCCGGCTGCGTGCGGATCCTGACCGGCAAGCGTTCGGGCCGGCCCAGCATGAAGCAGGAGGCGATCAACCGCCTGATGTTGCGCTTGGCCCGTCGCGGCCTGCGCGTCGTGCGCCTGAAGGGCGGTGATCCTTCGGTGTTCGGCCGGGTGGGCGAGGAGGCCGAGTTCCTGCGCGCCCACGGCGTGTCGGTCGAGGTGGTGCCCGGCGTCACGGCCGCCAGCGCCGCCGCCGCCCAGTTCAACTTCCCTCTGACCCATCGCGGCGAGGCCCGGCGAGTGATCTTCACCACGGCCCGGGTCGGCAGTGGCGACGTCATCGAGGATTGGGCCGCCGCGTCGGATCCAGAAGCCACGGTCGCGGTCTATATGGGCGGGGAAGCGGCCGCCGAGCTTGGCCGCCGCCTGATCGCCGCCGGCCGGGCGCCGTGCACGCCGGCCCTGGTCGTGGAACGGGCGGGTGATCCGGCCGCATCCCTGCGCACCGGCCGGCTCGACGCTCTGCCGAGCCTGCTGGCGGGCGGAACCGGTGGTCCGGTGCTGATCGTCATCGGCGCGGTGGCCCGTCGCGCCCAGGACCTGCGCTGGACGCCGGAACTGGCGCAGATCGAGGAAGTCGCCCGCCGGGCTTGAGCCGTCAGGCCGTGGCCATGGCCGTTGCGCTGTCCTCTTCCTCGCGGACTCGCAGCTGCGGACCCGCCGGGCGACCGTAGGCCTCGCGCAGCAGGCGCGAGGGCGACAGTTCGCACGGCGCCAGCAACAGGCCCCGTTTGCGCAAGGCCAGGCCCCAGCGCGCGCTGCCGGTCAGCACAGAGGCGGCGGGGGCGATCAGCAGGCCGATGGCCGCCGGCAGGATCCAGACTCCCAGCGAGGGGCCGGCCAGGGCCGCGCAGGCCAGCAGCAGGAGACCGGCGACGATCTCGGGCGTATGGCGCTTGAAAGCCTCACGCCACAGCGTGCCCTCGGCCTCGCGCCGCTGGGCGGCCCAGCCGGAATCGCGGCCGGCCAGGATGTCGACCAGGCAGCGGGCATGACCGAACAGGATCACCGGCGCCGTCAGGGTCGAGTGCAGCGTCTCCACGGCCACCGAGACCAGCAGCGGACCGACCCCGCCGAAGCCTCCGGCCTTGCCCTCCTTGCAGGTCAGGATCACCGCCAGCAGCTTGGGCGCGAACAGGAAGCCCAGCGACACGGCGAAGGCCGCCGCGGCGCCCTCGACCAGGAAGAGTTCGGCCCGCGCGCCGCCCAGGACGGGGAAGGCCGCCAGCATGGCGCTCAGCACCACCAGCAGCAGCCAGACCGGCGCCAACGCATAGGCCAGGGCGCCGCGCAGCAGGTGCAGGCGGCTGACCGGGTGCAAGCCCTTCACGCCCAGTATGCCCAGGTGCTGGAGGTTGCCCTGGCTCCAGCGGCGGTCGCGCACCAGCATGTCCGACAGGGTGGGCGGGGCCTCCTCGTGCACGTCGTCCAGCGAGGGGGCCATGCGCACGGCCCAGCCGCCGCGCCGCATCAGGGCGGCCTCGACGAAGTCGTGGCTGAGGATGGCGCCGCCGAACGGCGCCCTGCCGGGCAGGTGGGGCAGGCCGCAGCACTCGGCGAAGGCCTTGGTGCGGATCATGGCGTTGTGGCCGAAATAGTTGGCCTCTGCGCCGCTCCACCAGGCCAGCGCCCAGGTGGCCAGGGGGCCATAGACCCAGCTGGCGAACTGCTCGGCGCGGCCGAACAGGGTGGTGCGGCCGACGATCGTGGTGCCGGCCTGCAGGACGCCCAGCACCGGATCGGTCTCCATGGCTCCGGCCATGCGGCGCAGGGAACGGGCGCTGATCAGGCTGTCGGCGTCGAGCACCGCCATGCATTCGTAGGCGCCGCCGAACCGGCGCACCCATTCGGCCAGGTTGCCGGTCTTGCGGTCGGTGTTCTGCTCGCGGCGGCGATAATAGAGGCGGGTGGGCGAGGGGCCCGAACGGGCGGCGATCACCGCCAGACGCTCGGCCTCGGCGATGTCGGGATCGCGCGTGTCGCTGAGCACGAAGACGTCGAAGGTCGACGACAGCCGCTCGCGGTCGAGGTCGGCGCGCATGGCCTCGATCCGCGCGAACACGGCGGCGACGTCCTCGTTGTAGATCGGCGCCAGCAGGGCGACCTTCTTGCGCAGGTGCGGCGGCGGATCGTCGAGGCGCCGTTCCCAGGTGTCGGGGTTCAGGGCCAGCTGGAAGCCGCCGAGGGCGGCGGCGCAGGAAAAGCCGGTCCAGGCCAGCAGCACGGCCACCAGCAGGGCGTCGATCCATTCCAGCAGGGTGACGCCGCCGGCCGTGAAGGCGTCCAGCATGGTCGTCAGGCCGAAGGCGAAAGCCAGGATCGTGAAGGCGCCCAGGCCAAGGCGCCGTCGCTGCCGCGAGCGGGCCAGGCGGCGCCAGCCGACGTCCGGATCCGACAGCGCGCGGACGGGCATGTCCATCGCGGACTCGGCGGGGAGCCAGGCGGCCGGCGGCGCCTTATCGGGAACGTTGCAAGGCGGAAGCCGGTCGGCGAGGCGTATGTCCATCAAGGGTCCTTTCGCGCGAAGAACCCTCACGGCGACAATCAGTTGCGATGCGAAGGAAATATAACCACGGTCAAGTTTCCAAGACGCGTGGCTGCGCTATGTGCTGCTGAATAACTTCGCATATTCAGCCGTTTGGGCATAATCTGGCCCTGCTTGCGGCCAGGGTGTGGCGGTATGTTGCGGTGCGGAAACGATCGGTGTTCCACACCGCAATGCGCGGTTCTCGCGCCTCGCGGGTCAAGCCGCCGCCAGGGCCCGGAAGCCGCGTTCCAGGTCGGCGATCAGGTCGATCGGATCCTCCAGCCCGATATGCAGCCGCAGCAGGGGGCCTTCGAAGTTCACCGGCGTCGAGCGGCTCTTCAGCTGCGGGTCGCAGTGGATCGCCAGGCTTTCGAAGCCGCCCCAGGAGAAGCCGAGGCCAAATAGGGTCAGGGCGTCGAGGAAGGCGTGCACCGAGCGCTGGGTGGTGGGCTTAAGGACCACGCCGAACAGGCCGCAGGCGCCGGAGAAGTCGCGCTTCCAGATCGCGTGGCCGGGATCGTCGGGCAGGGCGGGGTGCAGAACGCGGGCCACCTCGGGCCGTTGTTCCAGCCAGCGGGCGACGGCCAGGCCGTTCTGCTCGTGACGCGGCATGCGCGTGGCCAGGGTCCGCAGGCCGCGCAGCATGGTGTAGGCGTCGTCGGGCGAAACCGACCAGCCCACGTCCCACATGGCGTTGCCCAGCTCGTCGCCGATCACCGGGTCCATGGTCGTTGCGCTGCCCATGAAGCAGTCCGAGTGGCCGCCGACATACTTGGTCAGGGCCTGCACGCTGATGGTCACGTCGTACGCCAGCGGCTTGAAGAGCAGGCCCGCCCCCCAGGTGTTGTCGATCAGGGTCAGGATGCCGCGGGCCTTGGCGGCCGCGGCGATGGCCGGCACGTCCTGCATCTCGAAGGTCAGGGAGCCGGGGGCCTCCAGCAGGATCAGCCGGGTATTGGGCTGGGCCAGGGCGATCAGGGCGTCGGCGTCGAGAGCCGGGTCGTAATAGCGGGTGGTGACGCCGAAGCGCGTGAGGAAGCGGTCGCAGAACCGGCGGGTCGGCTTGTAGGCGCTGTCGACCACCAGCACGTCGTCGCCGGCCTTCAGCACGGCCATCATCGCCCCGGTGATCGCCGCAAGGCCTGACGGATAGAGGGTCACGTCCGGCGAGCCCTCCAGTTCGGCCAGGGCCGCTTGCAGGGCGGCGGGCGAGGACAGGCCCGTGATGCCGTAGGTCAGCTGGCTGTCGTCGTACAGCGAGGCGGCGTTGGGCATCAGCACGGTGGAGCCGCGCTGGATCGGCGGATTGACGGTGCGCGCCAGCGACGGGGCCTGCAGGCCCGAGCGGATCAGGCGGGTCTTTTCGTCCATGGCGGCGGGACTCGTAAGCACGGGAAGGAACACGTCGTTTAAGGGCGCGGACGGCCGGGGTTCAAGCGTTCGATCAACGTCCTGGCGAGCGACGCTGGGAATCGGCGATCTACGGGCGGACGCCCGGCGGGGACCGGCGTCGTATCGGGGGACGAGATGAGCGTTCTGGTTTGGCTTCTGGCGCTGTCGGCGTCGATGGTTGGCGTCGCCGCTTGGGCCGAGGATCCGCCGCCTACGCCGCCGCCGGCGCAGGTCGCGGGCCTAGCCGGTTGCTGGAAGGGCGAGGGGACGGTCATGGGCAAGCCCGTGACCATCGCCCTGTCGGCCAGACCGATCGTGGGCGGGGCGATGATGTTGATCGAGGCCGACAGCGTGGCCAAGGCCGATCCCGCCGACACCTATGCCGCCCACCTGCTGCTGGGCGGCCGCGCGACCAAGGCCGGCGAACCGGCCGCGATCGTGGGCCTGTGGGCCGACAGCTTCGGCGGCGACGGCGCCTCGCAGGGCGCGGGCAGGGTCGCGCCGAACGGCTTTGAGGTCAGCTACCCCTATGGCGACGCCGCCTTCGTCAATCGCTGGGCGCGGGCAGGTGAACATCTGAGCTGGTCCATCGTCATGCGCGGGGCGGGCGGCAAGGAGCAGGGGTTTGCGAGTTATGAGCTCGTGCGGGCGGGCTGTGGGGAGGGCTGAGGTGGCGAGGAACCTCCCCCCGTGGGGGGAGGCGATCGCGGCAGCGATCGGTGGGGGAGTTGGTGATTTTCAGGCGCTGCGGCGGCTGAGAACGCCCCCCTCCGGCCCTCCGGGCCACCTCCTCCACAGGGGGAGGATCTATTGGCGCAGATGCTCCCCCTGAAGGGGGAGCTGTCGCGGAGCGACTGAGGGGGAAGGGATTGCTGGTTTAGGGGATGCGCCGACCACATCAGACACGTCCCCCTCCGGCCCTTCGGGCCACCTCCCCCTTCAGGGGGAGGATCTGGATCGGCGAACCTCCCCCCGTGGGGGAGGCGGCCGAAGGCCGGTGGGGGGCCGGTTTCAGCTTTCGAGGCGTGGGTCAGTTTCGTCATCACTCCCCCCACCGATCGCTGCGCGATCGGGCAGGACCAATAGCTCCGCGGTAATCCGGCGCGAGCCTCGGCTGATCCTGTTAGGCCGGTTTGAACGATCCCGACCCTGTCGACCCGCTCGCCTCGTCACGGAACGGCTTGGCGGCCCAGTCACGCCTTCTGAGCGCGTCTGACAAAATTGGGTGAGAAAATTTTAGGGCGTTGAGTTCGTTAGGTTCTTTCGTGAATTTGCCGTGGATGGAGCTGCATCTATCCCCATAAACGCCTCCCTTCCCGTCGGCGGATGGTGGAAGGGCCGGGATTGGGGGTGGCTGCGGCGGTCAGCTTTGAAGCGGCGGTGCAAGTTGAGCGCGCGGCGTCACCCCCATCCCAATCCTTCCCCCATCGAGGGGGAAGGGCTTTTCGGCGCGTTTCAGAAAAAGCCTGGGTCCCCACATTTGCGGGGATTTCACGGGTGGGGGCGCCTCAAGCCCTTGGTTGAGGCGATCCCATTCCGCCCAGCACAGCCCGGGCCTGTTCGATCAGGGCCCGCCGACGTTCGGCGGCCTCGACGTGCTGGCGCTCGACCTCGGCGAGGTCGGCGGCGCAGTGGGGGCAATCGGTCTCGTGGGGCCAGACGTACTGGTCGCAGGAGCGGCAGACCTTCAGCCGGGGCGGCAGGGCGCCGCCGGCGGCGGTGCGTTCGCGATGGGCTACGTGGACCCCGGCCGGATCGCGGACCGGGAGGGGAATGGTCTGGGCGCCGGGTATGGCTTCGCGCACCAGGGCGAACTCGCCGATGGCGAAGCTGGCGGCCGGCGCGTCCTTGACCTTGGTCACCCGCTCGCGCCAGCCGTGCCTTGCCAGGTCGAGCACCCGGTGGTGGCAGTAGGGGTTATTGCCGCGCTTGCCCAGCAGCGACTCCGAGGTCCAGGTGCAGCCGGCGCGGCAGACATCGGCGTAGTAGCAGGTGCGGCAGTAGTCGTAGAGCTCCTCGACGTCGCGCACGCGGCCAAAGGCGATCGTTTCGCTGTGGCGCCAGATGTCGGCGATGCTCATCTCGCGCACGTTTCCGGCGGCGTAGAGCGAGGTGGCCAGCGACGGGCAGCCCTTGATCGTGCCGTCGGCCTCGATGCCGATGCCGCCCTGGCCGGCCGCGCAGCCGTTCCAGTGATCGGCCTCGTCGCCCAGGCCCCGCCACATCCGCTCGTAGGGGCCGAAATAGCCGACATTGTTGCCGACGATCATCAGGAGGCCCCGCTCCAGGCCCTCGCGATAGAGGCGGGCCAGCAGCGGCATGACGTCGAGCAGTTGATAGGGCTGGAGCAGGAGGTCGGGATTGTCGACGGCGTTGCCCATGGCCACGGTCAGCTGGATCTGCCAGTGCGTTGCGCCGGCCTCGATGATCCGCTCCATCAGTTCGGGCAGGTGGGCGGCGGTCTCGGCGCCGATCTGGGTGTTGACCGAGACGGCCATCCCCCGGGCCTTGGCTCGCTGGAGCGCGCTGATCGCCTGGTCGTAGGAGCCGGGCACCCCGCGTACGCGGTCGTGCAACTCAGGCAGGCCGTCGATCGACACGCCGATGCCCTGCAGGCCGGCCTCTGCCGCCTCGTCCAGGCGCTTGTCGGTCAGGTTGCGGGCGCCGGTCTGGACGGCGGTGCGGATGCCGTGGGCGCGGCTGCGGCGGATCAGTTCGATCCAGTCGCGGCGCAGATAGGCCTCGCCGCCGATCAGGGTCAGCTCGCGCGTGCCCAGGGCGGCCAGATGATCGATCAACTCCAGCGCCTCGGCCGGGTTCAGCTCGTCGGGGCGGGGACGGCCGGCGCGCGAACCGCAGTGCTGGCACTTGAGATTGCAGGCGAGCGTGACCTCCCAGACCACATGGACGGGGGTCAGCTGCTCGTAGTCCTCGTCCGTGCGGAAGCGGACGGACTTACCTTCCGGCGTGGTCCGAACGGCGAGCGGCAAGGTGTCGGTCATGCGCGCTCTTTCCCCAAAACGCGATGGCTTGGCCCCAAAACGCGATGGGCTGGCCCCGAAACGCGAGGGACGGGCGACGTCGCCGGCGAGACGGCGCCGCCCGCGCCTGGCTAGCTCTTGCGGCCTTCCAGCTTGGCGATCTCGACCTTGAGCAGCGCCAGCAGGGTCGGGATGTCGCCGTACTCGTCCAGGTGAGCCTGGGCGGCGGCTTCGGCCTCCTTCAGGCGCGAGAGATCGCCCGAGGCGATGGCGTCGGTCACGGCGACGCCGTAGGGCTTGATGTTCATGGCGGATCAGCCCCCGAGCTTGGCGATTTCGAGCTTCAGAGCGGCCAGCAGCGTCGGGATGTCGCCGTACTGCTGGATGTGGGCCTCGGCCTCGGCGGCCAGCTTCTTCAGCTGGTCCAGGTCGCCGGCGGCGACGGCGTCGGTGATGGTGACGGCATAGAGCGGTCGAAACGACGACATGACGTTCTCTCCCCACGAGCGTGCCGACGGCTCCGCCGGTCGCGCGGTTGCGTGCTCGGCGCGGTTGGCGCGCCGAAGGTCGTTAAGCTGACGGGCACTGGCGGGGAGCGATGTGGCCGCGCTTCATGGCGGCGCGAGGCCGACCCCCAACACGTCGAGGGTCGGCCACACGGAGCGTCTTGTCAATTCAGGATTGTATTTGAAAATGACGTAACTTTGAGTGTTTTTACACAGCCGGACCGGTTGCGACCGGCGCGTCGTCGCGACCGCCCCATTCGGTCCACGAGCCGTCGTAGACGGCAGCCCGCGGCTTGCCCAGGCGATGCAGGGCCAGCGACACGACCGAGGCGGTGATGCCTGAGCCGCAGGTCGTGGCGATCGGCTTTTCGATGTCGACCCCGGCCTCGGCGAAGACGGTCTTCAACTGGTCGGTGGGCAGCATGGCGCCGTCGGGACCCAGCAGGGCCGAGAGCGGGATGTTGCGCGAACCGGGGATGTGGCCGCTGGCCAGGCCCGCGCGGGGCTCGGGAACCTCGCCGTTGAAGCGGCCGGCGGCGCGGGCGTCGATCACCTGCTCGCGGCCGGTCTCCAGGTTCTTCTTCATCTGGTCGAAGCTGCGGACGAGGTCGGCCTGCAGGCGCGGGGTGAAGTGGCGCTCCTGCGGGGCGGCGCGGCCGTCCTCCAGCGGGCGCCCCTCGGCGATCCACTTGGGCAGGCCGCCGTCCAGCACCACCACGTCCTCGTGGCCCATGACGCGGAAGTTCCACCACACGCGGGCGGCCGGCAGGATGCTGGTGCTGTCGTAGACGACGATGCGCGAGCCGTCGCCGAGGCCCAGCTTGCGCACCCGCGAGGCGAATTTGACGCCGCTGGCCAGCATGTGGGGCAGCGGCGAGGTCTCGTCGGAGATCTCGTCGATGTCGAAGAACACCGCGCCGGGGATGTGGCCGGCCTCGAACTCGGCCTTCGGGTCGCGCGGCGTGCCGGGCATGAACCACGAGGCGTCGACGACGCGCACGTCCGGGGCGTCGAGGTGATCGGCCAGCCAGGCGGTCGAGACGAGGGGATCGGCGTGGGTCATGGCTGGCCTTTCGGACTGGCGAACAGGGGCGGCAACTTCACGTGCGCCGCGCACAGGCGCAAGCTGCGAAAACCTCGCCCTTCGACAAGCTCAGGGTGAGGTTTCCTACTGCAAGGTCCTCGCTCTATTCCTCATCCTGAGCTTGTCGAAGGACGAGGAACACGCACGACCTCACAGCCAGGGCGGCGTAGGCAAGCCCTTCTCGGCGAGGAAGGCGGGATTGAAGAGCTTGCTCTGGTAGCGCGAGCCGTGGTCGCAGAGGATGGTCACGATGGTGTGGCCGGGGCCCAGGTCCTTGGCCAGGCGCACGGCGCCGGCGACGTTGATCCCCGTGGAGCCGCCCAGGCACAGGCCCTCATGCTGCACCAGGTCGAAGATCTGCTGCATCATCTCCTCGTCGGAGACGCGGTAGGGATGGTCGATGGCCAGGCCTTCGAGGTTGGCGGTGATCCGGCCCTGGCCGATGCCCTCGCTGATCGAATTGCCCTCGGCCTTGAGTTCACCGGCGGCGTACCAGTTGTAGAGCGAGGCGCCGCCCGGGTCGGCCAGGCCGATCTTCACGCCCGGCTTGCGCTCGCGCAGGGCCTGGGCCACGCCCGCCAGGGTGCCGCCCGAGCCAACCGCGCAGATGAAGCCGTCGACCTTGCCGCCGGTCTGCTCCCAGATCTCCGGGCCGGTCGTGTCGTAGTGGGCCTGGCGGTTGGCGACGTTGTCGAACTGGTTGGCCCAGATCGCGCCGTTGGGTTCGGTCTTGGCCAGCTCCTCGGCCAGTCGGCCGGAGTAGCGGACGTAGTTGTCGGGGTTGGAGTAGGGGACGGCGTCGACCTCGACCAGTTCGGCGCCGAGCAGGCGGATGGCGTCCTTCTTCTCCTGGCTCTGGGTGCGCGGGATGACGATGGTGGTCTTGTAGCCCAGCGCCGAGGCGACCATGGCCAGGCCGATGCCGGTGTTGCCGGCCGTGCCCTCGACCACCCGGCCGCCGGGACGGAGCAGGCCTTTGGCCTCGGCGTCACGGATGATGCTGAGCGCGGCGCGGTCCTTGACCGACTGGCCGGGGTTCATGAACTCGGCCTTGCCCAGGATCTCGCAGCCGGTGGCCTCGCTGGCCCGATTGAGGCGGATCAGCGGGGTGTTGCCGATGGCGTCGAGAACGTTGGCGGTGACGGGCATGGTTGAAAATCTGCGGCTTCGCGCGAAGAGGCGCCGTTGGAGGCAACGGTAGATCGCGATGCGGCCGCCCGGATCAATCCAGTTTTCCTGAAAGCGGCGGCCGACGGGTCAGGTTCAGTGGGCCGTGGGCTCGGTCTGGATGACGTTGAGCAGGGCAAGACCCCCGGCCGCCGCCGTCGCCGCGCACCAGGCGCCGCACAGGCCGTCGATGCCCACCAGACTGTTCTCGACCGCGTCGGCCATGATGCCCTCGGCGACCAGGGACGACGGCTCGCCCAGCAGCTGGTTGTCGTGCAACTCGCGGCACCAGGCGCCGACAGCCTCGACAGGCGTCGCCGCGTCGAACTGCGAGAGGTAGGTGCCGCCGTGATAGTCGAGGACCAGGGTGAAGAGCGACACGTCCGATGCTCCTCTAGCTGCGCGCCAGGCCTAGCTGGACGACGTTGGTGCGTTCGGTGCGGAAGCCGGCCTCGCAGTAGCTGAGATAGAAGTGCCACAGCCGGCGGAAGCGCTCGTCGAAGCCTAGAGGGCGGATCTGGTCCCAGGCCGCCTCGAACCGCTGCGCCCACTGGGCCAGGGTGTCGGCGTAGTCCTGTCCGAAGCGACGCACGCCGTCCCAGGAGAGGCCCGCCTTGTCGGTCTCCTGGCGCAGGCGCGTCTCGCTGGGCAGCATGCCGCCGGGGAAGATGTAGCGCTGGATGAAGTCGGTGTGTCGGCGATAGCGGTCGAACAAGTCGTCCTTGATGGTGATGATCTGCAGGCCGGCGCGGCTGCCGGGGGTGAGCACGTCGTGGATCTTGCCGAAATAGGTCGGCCAGTATTCCTCGCCGACGGCCTCGAACATCTCGATCGAGGCGACGCCGTCGAACTGGCCCTGCACGTCGCGATAGTCGATCAGCCGGATGTCGGCCTTCTCGGCCAGGCCCTGCTCGAACAGGCGCCTTTTCGCGAAATCATGCTGGGCGGGCGAGATGGTGATGCCGGTGACCTTGGCCCCGACCTCCCTGGCCGCGTATTCGGCGAAGCCGCCCCAGCCGCAGCCGATCTCCAGCACGTGCTTGCCGGGCGCAAGGCCGATGGACTGGGCCAGGGCCTCGTACTTGCGGGTCTGGGCGGCGTCGAGCGAGGCGTCGGGACCCTTGTCGTAGAGGGCCGACGAATAGGTCATCGTGCGGTCCAGCCACTGGGAATAGAAGGCGTTGCCCAGGTCGTAGTGGGCGTGGATGTTGCGCTTGGAGCCGCTGCGGTCGTTGCGGTTCATCCAGTGGAAGATGACGTTGATCAGGTGCATGACGGGATTGCCCCGCACCAGCGCCGCCAGCTTGTCGAAATTCAGCGCGAAGGCCGTCAGCACCGCCGACAGGTCGGGCGTGTCCCACTCGCCGGCCATGTAGCCCTCGGCGAAGCCGATGTCGCCCGAGGCGAAGGCCCGGCGGATGAAACGGTAGTCGCGGACGCGGACCACGGCGTCGGGGCCGGGGGTCTTGCCGTCGATGCGCAGGGGCTTGCCCGAAGGCAGGACGAAGGTCAGGGATCCGATCGCCCAGTTCTCGACGGCGATGCGCAGCGCGGTGCGGAAGGCCGGCGGCGCGGCCCGGAGATCTTCGTCTCGCCAGGAGGCGGGCAAGGTGTCGGTCATCAGCGCTCCCAATCCCTTGAATGGGACAAGTAAGACCCCCGAAAGCCGAACTGTAAATGGGGCTGCTGGGCACCGTTCGCCAGGAGATCAGTCCTCGCCGGTGTCTCCGCGCAGCTGGCGATAGGCCTCCAGCGCCGCGGCCCGGGCGCGGGGGTGGTCGACGATCGGCTTGCCGTAGACGGCCCTCGCGCCGGCGCTCAAACGCTCTGGCGCGGTCCACGGCTGGTGGATCACGTCGGCCGGCAGGTTGGCCAGCTCCGGGATCCACTGTTTGACGTAAGTCCCCTTGGGATCGAACTTTTCGCCCTGGCCGATCGGGTTGAAGATCCGGAAGTAGGGCGAGGCGTCGGCGCCGCTGCCGGCCACCCACTGCCAGTTGCCGACATTGTTGGCCAGGTCGGCGTCGAGCAGGGTGTCCCAGAACCAGGCTTCGCCCTCGCGCCAGTCGACCAGCAGGTGCTTGATCAGGAACGAGGCGGTGATCATCCGCACGCGGTTGTGCATGAAGCCGGTGGCCCACAGCTCGCGCATGCCCGCATCGACCAGCGGATAGCCGGTGCGTCCTTCGGTCCAGGCCTCGAAGCCGCGCGGGTTCTTCGACCAGGGAAAGGCGTCGAACTCGGGCCGGAAGTTCCTGGTCGGCAACTGCGGCCAGTGGAACAGGATCGAGTGGTTGAACTCGCGCCAGCCCACCTCGGAGAGGAACTTCTCGATCTCGCCGTGGGGCGCGTCGCCGGCCTCGGCGGCGTTGCGGGCGGCGGTCCAGACCTGGCGCGGGCCGATCTCGCCGAAATGCAGGTGGGGGGAGAGGCGCGAGGTCGCCTTCAGCCCCGGGACATCGCGGCCTTCGTCATAGCCGTCGACCGGGCCTGAAAGGAAGTCGTCCAGTCTCTCTTGGGCGCCGGCCTCGCCGGGCGTCCAGATGGAAAAGCCCTTCGACCAGTCGGGCTTCCTGGGGTGCAGGTCCCAGCCGTCCAGGGCGTCGCTGTGGGGCCAGTGCTCGGGGGCTTCCAGCCGCTTGGGCGCAGCCTCGGCGTCGACATGGGTCAGATGCGCGCGGGCCGCCCGCCAATAGGGGGTGAAGACCTTGTAGGGCTGCTTGGAGCCGTTGGCGACGGTCCACGGCTCGTTCAGCAGGCCGGCGACGCAGCTTTCGACGACGACGCCGTCGGCCTTCAGCGCGGTCTTGATCTGCGCGTCGCGCTCGACGGCGGCGGGTTCGTAGAGGCGGTTCCAGGCGACGCCGGCGGCGCCGGCGTGGACGATCACGTCCTTCAGCACTTCCTGGGCGGGACCGCGCCGCAGGATCAGCTTCGAGCCGATGGCCTTGAGGCTTTCGGACAGCGCCCGCAGCGACTTGTCGAGCCACCACAGCGATGCCGCGCCCATCGGCCGCACGCCCAGCGTCTCGTCGAGGATGTAGAGCGGGATCACCGGCCGGCCTGTGTCGGCGGCCGCCTTCAGCGCCGGATTGTCGGCCAGGCGCAAGTCGTTGCGCAGCCACATGATGACGGGTCCGGGGACGCCTGGATCGATCCGCACTTGCACCTTTCCGCCGTTGGGGCCACCTGTGGGGCCAATTCGGCGCCACCTTGTTCGCCACTCTCTAACTCGGAAGTCCCGCCTTGAGTCAGCCCGTCGCTCCCAACGCCGTCGTCGAAGTGAAGACGGAGACCGGCAAGGCCGTCCGCATCGGCAACGCCGAACGCCTGACCTTCATCGCCGGTCCGTGCCAGATGGAGAGCCGCCAGCACGCGCTGGAAACGGCGCATGCGCTGAAGGAGATCGGCGAGCGCCTGGGCGTGGGCCTGATCTACAAGACCAGCTACGACAAGGCCAACCGCACCTCGGCCACGGCGGCCCGCGGCATCGGCCTCTATGACAGCCTGCCGATCTTCCAGGAGATCCGCGAGGTCACCGGCCTGCCGACCCTGACCGACGTGCACGAGATCAGCCACTGCGATCCCGTCGCCGAGGCCGTCGACGTGATCCAGATCCCTGCCTTCCTGTGCCGCCAGACCGACCTGCTGCTGGCCGCCGCCAAGACCGGACGGGCGATCAACATCAAGAAGGGTCAGTTCCTGGCCCCGTGGGACATGAAGAACGTCATCGCCAAGGTGACCGGCGCTGGCAATCCCAACGTCATGGCCTGCGAGCGCGGCGCCTCGTTCGGCTACAACACGCTCGTCTCGGACATGCGGTCCTTGCCGATCATGAAGGAGATTGGCTGCCCGGTGGTGTTCGACGCCACCCACAGCGTGCAGCAGCCGGGCGGGCAGGGCACCTCGTCGGGCGGCCAGCGCGAGTTCGTGCCGGTGCTGGCGCGCGCCGCGGTCTCGATCGGCGTGGCCATGGTGTTCATGGAAACTCACCCCGACCCCGACCACGCTCCGTCGGACGGCCCCAACATGGTGCCGCTGAGCCAGTTCGAAGGCCTTGTGGCCGAACTGCTCGAGTTCGACGCCCTGGCCAAGCGCAAGCGGGCGGCTTGAAGTCGGACGCCCAGAGTCCGATGGAACTCTAGAGACCAACTAGGTTTGTTTCCCTCGCCCCTGTGGCGAGGGTCCATGCCCGCGACAGCTCAGACCTTGGTCGTTCTTCCGAGGTTTGAGCGGCGGAACCATGGATCCTGGGCACAAGGCCCAGGAAGGCGGATTGGGGTTGGCTTGGGGGAGTGAGAGAAGCCCTCGCTCTTGCCCCGCCATTCCCCTGTGCCATAACCCGCCCATGTCCAGACGCATCGTTCTCGTTACCGGCGGCGCCGGGTTCATCGGTTCCAACATCGTGGCCAAGCTCTGCGAGGATCCGGCGCTCGACGTCGTGGTCTGCGACTGGCTGGGGCAGGCCGCTGAGGGCAAGTGGCGCAACATCGCCAAGCACCCGATCGCCGACTTCGTTGCGCCCGAGCAGCTGTTCAACTGGCTGGCCGTGCGTGGCGATGAGGTCGAGCTCGTCATCCACATGGGCGCCATCTCGTCGACGACGGAAGCCGACGCTGACCTGATCGTGCAGTCCAACTTCGTGCTGTCGCGCGACATCTGGCGCTGGTGCGCCAAGAATGGCGCCCGCCTGATCTACGCCTCTTCGGCGGCCACCTATGGCGACGGAACCCAGGGCTTCGACGGCAAGGACGACATCGACACCCTGATGGGCCTGCGCCCGCTGAACGCCTATGGCTGGTCCAAGGCGCTGTTCGACGTCTTCGCCGTGCGCGAGGCGGCCCGCGGCCATGCCCCGCCGCAGTGGGCCGGCCTGAAGTTCTTCAACGTCTACGGCCCCAACGAGGACCACAAGGGCGGCATGAAGTCGGTGGTCTGCCAGATCTGGCCGAAGATCCAGGCGGGCGAGGGCGTGCGCCTGTTCAAGTCGCACCACCCCGACTACGAGGACGGCGGCCAGCTGCGCGACTTCGTCTATGTGCGCGACGTGGCCGACGTGATCGCCTGGCTGGCCAAGAGCCCGCATGTGAGCGGCGTCTATAACCTGGGCTCGGGCAAGGCCCGTTCGTTCAAGGATCTGGCCGAAGCCACCTTCGCCGCCATCGCCCGCGAGCCCGACATCACCTATTTCGACATGCCCGAAGTGCTGCAGGGCAAGTACCAGTATTTCACGCAGGCCGACATGAGCCGCCTGCGCGCGGCCGGCTACAACGCGCCGATGACCTCGCTGGAGGACGGTGTCGCCGACTACGTGGCCGGGTTCCTGAACACCGACGATCCCTATCGCTGACGCGCGCTTCGGTTGACCAAGGGGCACGCTTGCGGACCCCTGCCGTGCGCGTAACCTGAACCCTGATAAGTCGCCGGAACGGGCGTCGGTCAGGGAGTGGAACATGGTCGGCATCGCCGCCTGGGGCGCCTATGCGCCGCGTCTTCGCCTAAGCCGCAAGGCCGTTGTCGCCGCCAACGCCTGGGTTGCGCCCGGCCTAGCGGGCAAGGCCAGGGGCGAACGCTCGATGGCCAACTGGGACGAGGACGCCCTGACCATGGCCGTCGAGGCGGCCCGCGACGCCCTGGGCGTCGAGGACGAGGGCCGGGCAGCGATCGAGGCAGCGATCTTCGCCTCGACGACCGCGCCCTTCGCCGATCGCCAGAACGCCGGCATCCTGGCCGCCGCCCTGACGCTGGAGCCGTCGATCGCCTCGGCCGACGTCACCGGCTCGCAGCGCTGCGGCCTGACGGCGCTGGGCCAGGCGCTGGAGGCGGCCGCTTGCGGCAAGCGGGTGCTGGTGGCCGCCGGCGAGCATCGGCGGGCCCGCGCGGCCTCGCCGCAGGAACTGGATTTCGGCGATGCGGCGGCGGCCTTTGTCGTCTCGCCCGACGGCGGCGCCGCGACATTCCTGGGGCGCGGCACGGTGACCGACGACTTCGTCGACCACTTCCGCGGGGCGGACGCGCAGTTCGATTATGCCTGGGAAGAGCGCTGGATCCGCGACGAGGGGATCGTCAAGCTGGTCCCGCCGGCCGTTCGCGACGCGCTGGAGGCGGCGGGGGTAACCGCTGCCGAGGTCGACCATTTCTGCTTCCCGTCGGTGTTTCCGGGCATGGGCGCGAGCCTGGCCAAGACGCTCGGCATTCGGCCCGAGGCCGTGCGCGATACGCTGGGCGCGCAGTTGGGGGAGGCCGGTTGCGCCCACGGTCCGCTGCTGCTGGCCCATGCCCTCGAGGAGGCCGCGCCGGGCCAAGTGGTGGTGGTCGCGCAGTTCGGCCAAGGCGCCGAGGCGCTGGTCTTCCGCGTCGGCGGCGAGATCGGCTCGGCCCGTCCCGCCCGCGGCGTGACCGGCGCGCTCGCCGACCGGCAGGAAGAGAGCAACTACCTGAAGTTCCTGGTCTTCAACGACCTGGTCGACTGGGACCGGGGCATGCGGGCCGAGAAGGACAACAAGACCGCCCTGACCACCCTCTATCGCAACCGCGACCAGATCCTGGGCCTGGTCGGCGGCCGCTGCCGTGAGACCGGCGTGGTGCAATTCCCCCGCACCCGCATTTCGGTGGCCCCCAACAACCCGGCCGTCGACACCCAGGAGCCCTACCGCTTCGCCGAGCGCGCCGCCCGGGTGCTGACCTATTCGGCCGACTACCTGACCTTCTCGATGAGCCCGCCCAACCACTACGGCATGATCGTGTTCGAGGGCGGCGGTCGGATCATGCTCGACATCACCGACGTCGCGCCCGGCGAGGTCGAGACCGGCCTGTCGGTGAAGATGGTCTTCCGGATCAAGGACCGCGACGAGAAGCGTGGGTTCGTGCGCTATTTCTGGAAGGCCGCCCCGGACCGATCGGCCGTGGCGGCGACTTCGGCCCAGGCGGCGGAGTAGGGCGGTGTCAGATCGCGCGCTTGACGTCGGTGGCGGCGAAGTCCTCGCCCTTGAACAGCAGGGGCAAGTCGCGCGCCTTGGCCAGGGCGTAGGCGAAGCAGTCGCCGAAGTTCAGGCCGTGGCGGCCGGCGCTGTATTCGGCGAAGGCCTGCTGCGCGAGTGTCAGTTGCGGCTCGTCGAACGGCTCCATGCTGACCTCGAATTCAGCGACAAAGCGCCTGATGTTCTCGACCTCGGCTTCGCCCTTTCGCCGAAGGCAGACGATCTGCAGTTCGAGACGGGTGGCTGTCGACATCAGAAGGGCCTCCGCGTCGGCGACGGCCTTCATGAACGCACCGGCCTCGGGCTCGTCCCAGAGGATGGCCAGAACCGCGGACGTATCGAGGACGATCACTTCGGCAGGCCGTCTTCGTCGTACAGCATCTCTTCAGGCGTTCTTGGATCGAGAATCGGGAGCGCGGCCGAACGTTTCTGCAACTCGGCCATCAAGGCCAGCTTTTCCTCGCGTGTCTTGGCTTGCAGCGCGGGCGGCATGCGATCGAGCTCAGCTCGCACGGCGTGGGCGAACACGTCGCTCAAGCTGACGCCCTTACGGTCCGCCAGTTCCTGCGCCATGCGCAGCGTTTCCTCGTCGTGGATCACCATGCCCATGGCCGCGACGTTACACCCGATCAATACGCCCGAGAAGGCGAGCTAGGGAGAGACCCCGATGGCCAGCGGTATCCGCGACAAGGTCGCCATCCTCGGCATGGGCTGTTCGAAATTCGGCGAGCGCTGGGACGCCGGTCCCGACGACCTGATGGTCGAGGCCTATGTCGAGGCGATGAGCGACGCGGGGATAGAGGCCAGCCAGCTCGACGCGGCCTGGTTCTCGACCCACATCGACGAGATCGGCACGGGCAAGGGCGGCACGCCGCTGTCGATCGCCTTGCGTCTGCCCAACATCGCCGTAACGAGGGTGGAGAACTTCTGCGCCTCGGGCTCGGAAGCGTTCCGCGGCGCGGTCTACGCCGTGGCGGCCGGCGCTGCCGACATCGCCCTGGCCGTGGGTGTCGAGAAGCTGAAGGACACCGGCTACGGCGGCCTGCCGTTCGGGGCGCCGGGCACGCTGGCGCCGCAGATCATGCCTAACGGCTCGGCGCCCGGCAACTTCGCCCAACTGGCCAGCGCCTACCGCGCCAAACACGGGGTCTCCAAGGAGGATCTCAAGCGGGCCATCGCCCACGTCTCGGTCAAGAGCCACGCCAACGGCGCCAAGAACCCCAAGGCCCATCTGCGCAAGCCCATCACCGAGGAGCAGGCGCTGAAGGCCCCGATCATCGCCGAGCCGCTGGGCCTGTTCGACTGTTGCGGCGTCTCCGACGGCGCGGCCGCGGCCATCGTCACCACGCCCGAGATCGCGCGCGCCCTGGGCAAGCATGACCTGGTCACGGTCAAGGCCCTGCAGCTGTCGGTCTCGAACGGCTACGAGAGCCAGTATAACGGCTGGGACGGCAGCCACTTCCACACCGCCCGCATCGCCGCCGGCAAGGCCTACAAGGAGGCTGGCATAGAGCGCCCGCGCGAGCAGATCTCGATGATGGAGGTGCATGACTGCTTCTCGGTGACCGAGCTGGTGACCATGGAGGACCTGTTCATCTCGGCCGAGGGGCGCGGCTGGCGCGACGTTCTGGACGGCTTCTACGACGCCGACGGCGGCGTTCCCTGCCAGATCGACGGCGGCCTGAAGTGCTTTGGCCATCCGATCGGCGCGTCTGGTCTGCGCATGCTCTACGAGATGTACCTGCAGCTTCAGGGGAGGGCTGGCGAACGGCAGTTGCGCGACCCTGTCCTGGGCATGACCCACAACCTCGGCGGCGCGCCGGCCAGCAATGTCTGCTCGGTGGCCATCATCGGGCGGGAAGGGGCGTAGTGCGACGCGGCGACCTGGTGTAGTCGAGAGGCATGTCGGGACGCTTCAAGGGCTTCAAGCGCTGGATCTTCGCGGGATGCGTCCTCGTGCTGGGGATCGTCCTGACGGCGACGTTCTACTGGCGCTACGACATCCTGCGCACGACGCTGGACCCGAAGGTTCCGTTCCAGACCTACGACCCACCGCCGGCGCCCAACTATGCCGATCCGGCCGCCTGGGCGCTTCTGCCTAGGGGGGCGACGGGGATGGAGCGCGCCGCCGACGTGTTCTTTGTCCACCCCACCACCTTCGACGGCGGGCGGGACTGGAATGCGCCCTTCGACCAGCCCAAGGCCGATCGCTATCTCAACCGCGTTGTGCTGCCCAACTACGCAGCGCCGTTCTCGCGGGTGGGCCGCATATTCGCGCCGCACTACCGCCAGGCCAGCCTCTACACCTTCCTGACGCTGCGCGACGACGCCCGTGAAGCTCGGCGCTTCGCCTATGGCGACGTGCGCGAGGCCTTCCGCGCCTGGCGCGACCGCTATGACCAGGGCCGGCCGCTGGTGCTGGTCGGAGTGGAGCAGGGCGGCGGCCTGCTGGCGCGTCTGGTGGCCGAGGAGATCGCGCCCAACCCGGCGCTGAAGGATCGCCTGGCGGGCGTCTACCTGATCGAGACCGCCGTGCCGGCCGACGAGTACGGCCCGGCCGCGGCCGTCCCCGCCTGCGTGCGCCGCGACGAGGCCGGTTGCGTGGTGGCCTGGGCCTCGCTGACCGACGGCGACTTCCAGAAAGCCCAGGAATGGCTGGGCCGTTCGCTCACCTGGAGGGGCGGCGACCAGTTGGAGAACCTCAACGGCCGCAAGCCGCTGTGCGTCAATCCGCTGCTCGGCGCCCAGACCGACGAGCGGGCCCAGGCGCGTCTGAACCTCGGGGCGGTCAACGCCACGGGCCTGGAGTGGGGGGCGCGCCCGGCCTTTCTCAAGCGCCAGGTCTGGGCCCAGTGCGAGAACGGCCTGCTGCACACCGGCCGGCCCAAGTCGGCCTCGCTGCGCGACACCGGCTCGTGGACCGACCGCCGGAAGGTCGACGGCTACAACCTGTTCTGGGCCGATATCGAGGCCGACGCCGCGGCGCGGGTGGCGGCGTTGGGCAAGCGCGAGCCTCCGGTGATCAGGACGCCGGCGTCGTAGCGGTCTGGAAGCGGGCAGGGGGCGGTTCAGGCGATCCCTGTTGCGGCGCCGAAACGCACGATTTCACCGCCCGATGTCCGGCCAAGCCGCCGATCTTGCCGCCATCCGCCGTCGTCCAGCTTGTTTTCCTGCAGCTTTGCCACCACGGCGCGACTTGTCGCCGCTGGAAGGCGAGCACGCTTGAACCGCGTCGCAAAAGGTCCACATAAATAACGACCATCCGCCCAGTCCCGGGCGGACGGACTGTACGACTCAGGCGCATCGTCTGGAGTGACGGCAGTCCGCATGGCGAGGCGCGGGGTTCACGCGCCGGCCGGGAGTGAAAATATGTCTGAGATCCGTACGCTTCCTGTGTTGCCCCTGCGGGATATCGTTGTGTTCCCGCACATGGTGGTTCCGCTGTTCGTGGGCCGCGACAAGTCCGTGCGCGCCCTCGAGGAAGTGATGCGCGGGGACAAGCAGATCCTGCTCGTCACCCAGAAGAACAGCGCGGACGACGATCCGGCGCCGGCCGACATCTATGATGTCGGCGTGCTGGCCACCGTGCTTCAACTGCTGAAACTGCCCGACGGCACCGTCAAGGTGCTGGTCGAAGGCAAGGGCCGCGCCGCGGTCGTGCGCTTCACCGACCAGGAAGCCTATTACGAGGCCCAGGTCGGCGAGGTCAGCGAGGACCAGGGCGCCGGCCCCGAGGCCGAGGCGCTGTCGCGCGCGGTCGTCGAGCAGTTCGAGAACTACGTCAAACTCAACAAGAAGGTGCCGCCCGAGGCCCTGGCCGCGATCCCGCAGATCGCCGAGCCGGGCAAGCTGGCCGACAGCATCGCCGCCCACCTGTCGGTGAAGATCGGCGACAAGCAGCATCTGCTGGAAATCTTCGACGTCACCAAGCGCCTGGAGAAGGTCTTCGCCCTCATGGAAGGCGAGATCTCGGTGCTGCAGGTCGAGAAGAAGATCCGCTCGCGCGTGAAGCGCCAGATGGAGAAGACCCAGCGCGAATACTATCTGAACGAACAGATGAAGGCGATCCAGCGCGAGCTGGGCGACCCCGACGACTCGCGCGACGAACTGATCGAGCTCGAGAAGCGCATCAAGAAGACCAAGCTTTCGAAGGAAGCCCGGGCCAAGGCCGAGGGCGAACTGAAGAAGCTGCGCAACATGAGCCCGATGTCGGCCGAGAGCACGGTGGTCCGCAACTATCTGGACTGGCTGCTGTCGATCCCGTGGGGCAAGGCCAAGGGCAAGAAGATCGACCTCGCCGAGAGCGAGGACATCCTCGACGCCGACCACTACGGCCTGGAGAAGGTCAAGGAGCGGATTCTGGAATACCTGGCCGTGCAGGCCCGGACCAATTCGCTGAAAGGCCCGATCCTGTGCCTCGTTGGTCCTCCGGGCGTCGGCAAGACCTCGTTGGGCAAGTCGATCGCCAAGGCGACCGGCCGTGAGTTCGTGCGCATGAGCCTCGGCGGCGTGCGTGACGAGGCCGAGATCCGTGGTCACCGCCGCACCTACATCGGCTCGATGCCCGGCAAGGTCATCCAGTCGATGAAGAAGGCCAAGACCACCAACGCCTTCGTCCTGCTGGACGAGATCGACAAGATGGGCAGCGACTACCGCGGCGATCCCGCGTCGGCCCTGCTCGAAGTGCTCGATCCGTCGCAGAACTCGACCTTCGGCGACCACTACCTGGAGGTCGACTACGACCTGTCGCAGGTGATGTTCGTCACCACGGCCAACAGCCTGAACATGCCCCAGCCGCTGCTGGATCGCATGGAGATCATCCGCATCCCCGGCTACACCGAGGACGAGAAGCTGGAGATCGCCAAGCGCCACGTCCTGCCGAAGCTGGCCAAGGACCACGGCCTGAAGGACAGCGAGTTCATCGTTCCGGACGCGG
This sequence comes from Caulobacter sp. FG7, assembly GCF_057808875.1. Taxonomy (NCBI): domain Bacteria; kingdom Pseudomonadati; phylum Pseudomonadota; class Alphaproteobacteria; order Caulobacterales; family Caulobacteraceae; genus Caulobacter; species Caulobacter sp. FG7. The sequence goes on along the minus strand of NZ_JBMDIW010000011.1, from coordinate 9,889 downwards.
CTATCCGCGACCTGATCCGCTACTACACCCGGGAAGCCGGCGTGCGGTCGCTGGAGCGGGAACTGGGCGCCCTGGCCCGCAAGACGGTGCGTGACCTGGCCCGCGAAAAGCTGACCAGCATCACCATCGACGACGCGCGCCTGGCCAAGTACGCCGGCGTCAAGAAGTACCGTTACGGCGAGACCGACGAAGTCGACCAGGTCGGCATCGTCACGGGCCTTGCCTGGACGGAGTTCGGCGGCGACATCCTGACCATCGAAGCCGTGAAGATGCCGGGCAAGGGCCGCATGACGGTCACCGGCAACCTCAAGGAGGTGATGAAGGAGTCGATCTCGGCGGCCAATAGCTACGTCCGCTCGCGCTCGGTGCAGTTCGGCATCAAGCCGCCGGTGTTCGAGAAGACCGACGTCCACATCCACGTGCCGGACGGCGCCACGCCCAAGGACGGTCCGTCGGCCGGTATCGCCATGGCTTTGGCCATGGTCTCGGTGCTCACGGGGATCCCGATCCGCAAGGACATCGCCATGACCGGCGAGATCACCCTGCGCGGCCGGGTCACCGCCATCGGCGGCCTGAAGGAAAAGCTGCTGGCGGCCCTGCGTTCGGGCGTGAAGACCGTGCTGATCCCGCAGGAAAACGAGAAGGATCTCGTCGACGTGCCGGAAAGCGTGAAGTCGGGTCTCGAGATCATTCCGGTCTCGACGGTCGACGAAGTGCTCAAGCACGCACTAGTCGGCCCCCTGGCTCCGGTCGAGTGGAGCGAATCGGAAGAACCCCTTTCGAGCCCCGCCAAGGCCGACGACGCCGGGGACGACGCAGTTCTTACGCACTGACAGTAACTTATTGTTGATAAGTAGGGCGGCGCGGGATCTTTCCGCGCCGCCTTCGTTTGACGGGGCTTGCGAAGCCCGCATACTTCCACGCGAGCGAAGCGGCGTAAGCTGTTGCAGCGCCGCCGCTTATTGGCTGGGAGACAAAAATGACCACGAAAGCCGAACTCGTCACGGCGATCGCCGAAAAGGCGGGCATCAACAAGAACCAGGCGAAGGACGCTCTGGAAGCTTTCATCGACACCGTGACCACTTCGCTGAAGTCGGGCTCGGACGTGCGTCTGGTGGGCTTCGGCACCTTCAAGGCCGTGACCCGCGCCGCGGGCACCGCGCGCAACCCGCGCACCGGTGAGACTGTCGAGCGTCCGGCCTCGAAGACCGCCCGCTTCCAGGTCGGCGAAGGCCTGAAGACCACCCTGAACGGCTGATCCCGTTTCGGATTCTAAGGGGCGGGGCGTTGGATGACGGCCCGCCCTTTTCTATGCGCGCTTCCCATGCCGCCCGACTGCGGCTAGAAGGCGCGACCCTGCGAATGGGCGGTTAGCTCAGCGGTAGAGCGTCTCGTTTACACCGAGAGGGTCGGGGGTTCGATCCCCTCACCGCCCACCAGGGGCCGTAAGGCTTTCGAGCGTCTTGGGGCAGTTTGCTCCCAAGAAACCGGCCTTAAACGGCATGTTTGCGGCCTCTGATAGCCCGGCGGGCGGTCGCTTGGTGGTCCACCATAGTTCGTTTCGATCCTGGTCGGGCTCATGCCGAGGTAGGCCGAGGCGTCCCACAGATCGGTGCCGTCTTTCATCAGCCAGGTCGCAGCCGTGTGACGAAGCCAGTGAGGCGTAACGTCCTCGGGCAGTTCGGATCGCGGTTCTGCTCGATCGCCATGTAGACGACCAGGGCGATGACTAAGGGGAGCGTGAGGGGGGGCGCTGTAGGCCAGCGCGGCGATGATCGCGCGGCGCTGGTGCCCGAGAGCCCCTTCAGGCGGCGAGCCAGCGGTGCTATTCAGCACGTCGGCATGCGGGACTGCGTCTGTCATGTGGACTCTGTTGCAGGGTGGCCGGCTGGCGGGAGCGCGGGCCGATGCGTCGACACAGTGTTGAAAGTGCTGAATCGCGGTCGTATAGGTAGAATTTAGGGCCGGGGGCAATTGGTTGAGCTTTAATGGCAGTCAGCCGCACCAATGGCGAGGTGCAGCATGCAAGGGGGGCGGCGTGCGTCCCTTTGGCCGCATTTTTGGCCTGGGGCTTGCGCCAACGGTGTGCTGCTACGATTTTCACCATGCCCATTGCTCAATGGGATTGCTCAACGATAGCGTTGCATTTTATGGCAACGCTCGAACCGTTAGTTGACCGGTACGCGGAAATCTGGACGCGTAACGACAGTGGGAGAGTTTCATGCCCTACAATGTAGAGAGCGTGCAGTTTGCGGCGTTCCTGCATCTCCCGCCCGGAGGGACCGCAGACTCATTTCTTAGAGCGGGCTTTGCAACTGGAGAGCTGATGAGTTTCCAGGCGCTGCAGCCAGCGGGATCGCAAGCGGAATGGAACTTAGGGTATGGCGTCGCGCAGATCATCGTCATGCCCAATCGTGTCGATCTCGTGATCCGCGGGCCTTCCATCCCTACGCCCATACCTGCGCCGATCAAGGATTTCGATCGCGCTGTCGCTGACGGTATTGCGGCAATGACAACGATCATGCGCAAACTACATGTCGGCCGCACCGCTGTGGTCGTCCAAAGTCACAAGCTTGCGGCGTCGGAAGCCGAGGCGATCGACGACGTAAAGTCTCTTCTCCCCAACCTACCGCTCGGAAGTAACTGGCGGGACCTGACCTTTCAATTTGCCGCTCCGCATGGTGCGACAAGGGATGGTGCCCAAGTCATCACACTTTGCAGATGGCAGACGGTCAGGGCGATGCTCATCGAGATTGGCCAGGGTGGCGTAACCGACGTTGCTCAAAAGCGTCAGAGTGAGCAACTTGCATCCACGACTATGTACGACGTTTTCGTGGAAGAGATGGGGCTTCTCGGGGCAGACGCGGCCATTCAACAAATGATCGATCTAAGTGAGATAGCGAAGGGGCTGCAGGAAAATGGATATCCTAACTGATCCCCCCCCCCCAATCTTTGCTTGGAGCAATGAGAAGTCGGCGACTGCATTCGCACCGGCCCGGTCGGCTAGAGGTGCGACAGTGGGTGACCGCATCAAGCCCATGTCGGTCGCCACACGAATTGGTTCGGTTTCGCCAACCGCCAAAGACGCCTGGAGTCCAAGGGAGCAAGGGTCCTCCATCGATGCGTTTAGGCAGCACGTCAATGCGGAGTTCGCTCGGCTGGGAGCCGACATACGCGACGTTAAGGATGCGCAGCGTGCCCTCGTACTAGGGCTGCAGCAAGCTGTGGCATCGGCTTCACCTTTGCCGGCGATTTGTGCCAACATGCAGGGTGAAGAAGACCAAATCGAAGCGCTGAATACCATTGCGGAGTATGACATGAGGGAGAACATCGAGTTCCTTCCTGTCGCTCAGTCCGGCCTCGTCTCAGAGAATGCCGAGCTTAGGGCTGCTGCCGCCGCCGCGCTTGCGACGTTGGGAGGTGCGTCCACTCTCGATCAGCTGAAGTCTGCCCTGGATCGAGAGAAGAACTACTACGTTCAGCGGCGCTTGGAGTCCGCGATCGGATCCATCGGTTGACCTATGCGAGTATTGAGGAAGATCGGCGACATTTCCGCTTGGACTAAAGCTCGTATCACTTGGGCCCCAGGTGATGAGGTTGAGGTTACGACGGCGGCCTTGGCATTTTTTATGCCCGGGGTGAAGGAGCGCAGTCGCATATCCGTTTATCGCGAAGATGAAGGTGTTACGCCTGCGCACGTTGCTTCTGCGATGGCGCTCTCAGCTGGCGTTGGGACGCAGCAAACGCTATTTGCCGTAGCGAATCTAGATGAGCTCAAAGCTGTTGGCTGCTCGGTTCATCAAACCGCTGGCGATACAAAGTTTGCCAACGTCGATGAGCTTCATCTTGATATTGAAATGCCCACGACCGATGTGTTGCTTGCCGCATGTCGGCTTTTCTTAAAGCACCCACACATTGAAATTAGTACTTCGATTTCGCTCGCCGTCACGAAAGAAATGGTGACCAGCGGATCTTGGAGGTTCGATCCAAAAACGCCGACTAGAAAGGCTTGGGAGGGAGCATCCACTTTAGTGACCAATGGGCATCTCGCAGTCACATCAGTGTAGGCAGCTTCCTCCTCCGTGGGTAACGGGGGATATCTGAATTCAGGGCGCGCTTTGTCGAACCTGGCGAAAGCGAGGCTGGCGTTGCGACTCTCATTGAGCGCCTCGACCGCGTGCTTGATCAGTTCGGAGTTGTCCGTCTTCGGCCGGGCCTTCAGCACGGCGAACGTCTCTACGAAGTCGGCATCGAAATAGCCGCCGATGTGCTTGCGGTCGAGCGCTGCCTTCCGCCCCTCAATGGTCGTTGACCTGGTCGCGACCTGAGCGGGTGCCTGGGCGCCGGCGCCGAGCTGGGCGAGGAAGGCGTCTCTCGCGTTGGGCTTCGTGTTGGACATCACGCGCTCCGCTCGACGGCGTCGATTCCGCGGTGAAGACCAAGTTCGTCGCGCAGCTAGCGCCAAAGCGACGAGATCTCCTCGTTCGCCCTGCTTTCCGGCTCCAGCTCCTGGATCGTCTTTCCCGCGCGACAGGCGTCGCGGTGCGCCTTGCGCCGGTAGATGGTGACCGGGGCCATTTCGACCTTGGTCATCTTGAAAACCTCCTTTGCTTCCTTTTCCCTCAGCCTGGCCCCGGGGCGCCGCCATCGTTAGCACCCCGACGCATGGCTTCTGCAGGGCCTGGATGCGGCAACTGCTCGTAGGCCTCGATATCCGGGGTGCAGGGGATCAGCGCGAGGTCGGCGGCCGCGACGGCAGCCGGAGGTACGCTGCTCTGCGCCGCCGGGGTGTCGATGTGGCAGCCGGAGTTGCAAGCCCGGGCTAGCTGGTGCGGAAGATCTGGCACGGTGGAGAATACCACGGCGTGCAGCTGGCCATCGTCGCGCCGGCGGGCCCACATCTGGGTCGAGGCCCTGTGCATTCATGTCGATGGCTATGGCCAGAAGACCGTCGGCCGAGGTGGCCTTTGAGAGCGAGCGTGTCAGGGTCGTCTTGCCGACGCCCCCTTCTATGGTGATGGCGACGACGATCATACTTTATCTCCTATGCAAGCGCGGAGGACTGCAGCCTTGCAGTCTTGCAAGTTCACCCCTGAAAATGGGGAATGGGGAATGGGGAATGGGGAATGGGGAATGGGGAATGGGGAATGGGGGATGGGCCGGCCTGGCGCGTGGCGGCAGGCTGCGTGGGAACGCGGGCGCAGGTTGCGCTTGGCGCGTGGTTTTCGGCGTGCTCCCAGGATATTACCAGGAAGCGGTTGATCTCGCCGTGAACAGACGCAGTTCATTCATGGGAGTAGGCGCCGAAAGCCCCAGCAATTGCAGGGGGCGCGGCCCCGGTGACCTCGTTTACACCGAGAGGGTCGGGGGGGCGATCCCCTCACCGCCCACCAGGGACCTCCAGGATTGGGGGATTGCTGACACCATGCTGTCAGTGGACCTTCGGCAGTCTGCCCGGCGCTCAACGCCACAAGGGAGATCGTCATGTCCGTCAAGGGAAGCTGCCACTGCGGCGCCATCCAGTTCGAGGTCGAAACCGCGCCGACCGAACTGACCGATTGCAACTGCTCGTTCTGCTCCAAGCGCGGCAACCTGGTCGCCTACTACCAGCCGTCCAGCTTCAAGCTGCTGACCGCGCGCGACCGGGTCTCGACCTATCAGTGGGGCGACTACATGGGCACGCACCATCATTGTTCGATCTGCGGCTGCGGCGCCTTCAGCCAGTTTCCCGACTTCAGCAGCGGCGAAGCCGACTACGACAATCCCCGCGTCAGCATCAATGTGCGACTGCTGGAGAACTTCGACCTGGCGCCGCTGCCGGTGGTGCATCTCAACGGGCGGGATGATTGGTAGGGGAGGTGGGAGGCTTTCCGTATCCCCCGCCGTCATCCCGGAAAGCGCGCAGCGCTTATCCGGGACCTAGGGGCGGTGCGCATTGCCCCTAGGTCCCGGCTCTCCGCTTCGCTACGGCCGGGATGACGATTGAAGTAGAGCCTCCAGCGCCTGCGCCGCATGGCGATCCTCGGCGTCTGCGGCGATCTTCGCTCCAAGCAAGCGGGCCGCCTCGGCATAGGCCGGATCGTCCAGCAGTCGCGTCAACGCCTCGCCGATCTTCTCCGGGGGAGCATCCGGCGGCAGGGTGATCGCCGCACCGCGGTGGGCGGCGCGCATGGCGTTGTCGTTCTGGTCGCGGCCCATGGGCAGGCACAGCAGCGGAACCCCAGCCATCAGCGGGCGCAGGGTCGAGCCGTGGCCGGCATGGGTGACGAAGGCGGCGGCCTGGTTCAGCACCGCGCCGTGCGGCGCGCTGCGGACGATCGCGATGTGAGGCGGCGCCTTAAATTCAGCGGGGTCCAGCGTCGGCCCGGTCGTGACCAGGGCGCGGACGGGCAGGGCGGATAGGGCGGCGATGACGTTGCGCAGTGTCTTTTCCTGCGCTTGGTAGAGGCTGGAGAACGACACCACGACCAGCGGCGCGTCGCCTTCCGGCAGCGGAGCGGGCTCCACCCAGGTCGGATCGGCGAGATAGGGGCCGACATACGCGAAGGGGGCGGGCAGGGGATCGGGCGCGAAATCGAAGGCGGGGCTGGTGGCCAGCAGGATCGCGTCGGCGGCCTCGAACTGGGCGAAAAGATCGTCGAGGGGCGCAAGATCGTGCGCGGCGCGAGCGGCGTTCAGCGCCGGCAGGCCCGACTGGAAGAGACCTCGCGCCATCTGGGCGACCGTGGCGTGCATGGCTTTCTCCTGGTCGTCGGCCGCCGGCGCCATGCCGGCCCCGAACGGCGGGGCGCCGGGAAGGTTGGGCAGCGACCAGATGTTGGCCGACAGCAGGGCGAGCTTTGTCCCGCGCGCCTGGGTCGCGACCATCACGCCCAGCAGCAGTTCCTGGGTGACGACGACGTCGGCCGGGAAGGCGTCCAAGGCCTGGAGCACGTCATGGGCGTAGGCGCCGGCAGGACCGGTCATCACCCGCTCGAGCAGGCGTTCGATGACGGCCATGGGGTTGTCGGCCTCGAAGTCGCGCAGGCGGTCGTCGTCGCGGGACTTGCCGGTCTGGAATGGCGCCGTCGTCCAGGCGCGGAACGGAACGCCCAGCGCCTGAGCGTCTGCGGCGTTGGCCGGATCGCTGATCGCCAGCACGTCGTGGCCACGGGCGATCATGTCGGCGGCGACCATCAGGAGCGGCTGCACGTGGCCGCCGCCTTCCCAGCTGGTGAACAGAAAACGCGCCATGTCGGATACCCCCGTTTGGCTCCTCCTACGACGCGAGAGCCGTTCAATCCAGGCGAACCGAAATATGGTTTTTGCGCCGGTGCGCGACGCGACGTAGGGTGGCGTTGCGCGGCTGGACAACGGTCCAGCTTCGGAGGAACCTCCCGGCGCTCGAGCACCTTATCGCTTGGCGGCCGCGCAAGACGGCTCCCTCTGCAGTAGCGAGGTACGGCGTGATCGATCTTCTGCTGACTCCCCCGCCGAGCCCCGAGGCCGGCGCGCCGCAGGACCAGATTCGATCAAGCCCGGGGCGGCCCGCCCGTCTCATCGATACGACGATGCTCTATGCCCCCCGCAGTGGCGGCGTGCGTCGTTACCTGAACGCAAAGCGCGCCTGGCTGGCGCAGAATCGGCCTGGTGTTCGCCATACCCTGGTGGTGCCGGGGCCGCGCGACGCCCATGACGGGCACGGTCGGGTGTCGATCTATGCCGCGCCGCTGCCGTTCGGCGACGGCTATCGCTGGCCGATCGGCAAGACCAGCTGGATGGAGCGGCTGATCCGCCAGCGGCCGGACGTCATCGAGGCGGGCGATCCCTACACACCGGGCCTGGCCGCGCTGAAGGCGGGCGACGCCCTGGGCGTGCCGGTCGTGGGCTTTTGCCATACCGATCTGGGCGCCCTGGCGGCGCTGCACATCGGCGAATGGGCCGAAAAGCCTGTCCAGAAACGCTGGGCGGCGATCTATCGCCAGTTCGACCAGGCCGTGGCGCCCAGCCACTTCATCGCCGGACGCCTGATCGAGGCGGGGGTTCGTGACGCCATCGGCCTGCCGCTCGGCGTCGACGTCGACACCTTCCACCCGGCGCGCGGCGAACGGGCGGCCCTGCGCAAGCGCCTGGGCCTGACCGATCGCCACCGAATCCTCGTGTTCGCCGGTCGTCCGGCCCGGGAAAAGAAGCTCGACGTGCTGGTCGACGCCGTCGAGCGGCTGGGCGAGCCCTATGTGCTGCTGCTGATCGGGGCCGGCGCCGGCGCGCGGGCCAGCGATCGGGTGATCTCGATGGACTATCAGCGCGATCCCGAGGCGCTGGCCGCGATCCTGGCCGGCTGCGACGCCTTCGTTCACGCCAACGACAACGAGCCGTTCGGCTTGATCGTGCTGGAGGCCATGGCCTGTGGCCTGCCGGTGGTGGGCGTGGCGGCCGGCGGCGTGGCCGAAAGCGTCGACGATGAGGTGGGGATTCTGGCCCAGGCGTCGGAAGGCGGGGTGTTCGCCGAGGCGATCGAGGCGCTGTTCGCCCGCGACATGGTCGCCTTGGGGCTGGCTGCGAGGTTGAGGGCCGAGACCCGCCATGGCTGGACGCCGGTGTTCGAGCGCCTGACGGAAATCTACGGCCGCCTGAGCGGCGCGCGGGCCTTTCTTGGCGAAGCGGCCATGGAGGCCGCCTCGCACTAGATAGAAAGAGAGACTTTAGGCCGCCTGGCGCAGTTCGTCGCGCAAGGTCGCCAGGATCTCGTAGCTGCGCAGGCGCGCGGCGTGGTCGTGAATCTGCGAGGCGGCCATGACCTCGTCGGCGCCGGTGGCCTCGATCACGGCCCGCAGCTTGGCCGCCACGGTCGTGGGCGAGCCGATCGCCGAATAGCGGAAGGTGTTGTTCACGCCGGCCAGTTCGGCGGCCGAGGCGATGGCCGTGATGTCGTCGACCGGCGGCGGCAGCAGGCCGGGGTTGCCGCGGCGCAGGGCCAGGAACTGCTGCTGGGTCGAGGTGTGCAGGCGCTGGGCTTCTTCATCGGTATCGGCTGCGCAGACTCCGATGCAGATCATGAAGTAGGGCTTGTCGAGCTGGGCCGAGGGGCGGAAGCCGCGGCGATAGACCTCGACGGCCTGCATCAGCTGCTCCGGCGCGAAGTGGGCGGCGAAGGCGTAGGGCAGGCCCAGCGCCGCGGCCAGCTGCGCGCCATAGGTGCTGGAGCCCAGCAGCCACAGCGGCACGTCCTGACCTTCACCAGGAATCGCGCGCACCGCCTGGTCTTCCGTGGCCGGCTTGAACCAGTGCTGAAGCTCGACGACGTCCTCGGCGAAGCGGTCGACCGAGCCCGCATAGCGGCGCAGAGCGCGGATCGTGGCCTGGTCGGTGCCCGGCGCGCGGCCCAGGCCCAGGTCGATTCTGCCCGGATGCAGCGCCGCGAGCGTGCCGAAAGCCTCGGCGATCATCAGCGGCGCGTGGTTCGGAAGCATGATGCCGCCCGATCCGACTCGAATTTTCTTCGTTCCGGCGGCGACGTGACCGATCACCACGGTTGTAGCGGCGCTGGCGATACCGGGCATGTTGTGATGCTCGGCCAGCCAATACCTGTGGAAACCTAGCGACTCGGCATGTCGCGCCAGGTCCAAAGTATTGGCGAGCGCTTTACTGACCGTTGTTCCTTGAGGAACCGGCGAAAGGTCGAGGACGGAAAAAGGGATATCGGCGGACTGGGTCATGTCCGCTACATGGGATGCGACCGGTCGGTAACAACCGTCTGGCGACACAATTTGTCGCAGTCGTTCCAGCGGACGCGCGCGCAAACGGCAGCGCTCGGCGCTTAAACGGGCAACTTGAAAAATGGGGGAGGGAAAAGTGGCGCGAATGACGGGGCTCGAACCCGCGACCTCCGGCGTGACAGGCCGGCGCT